>CAJMEU010000030.1 GCA_905212515.1 uncultured Oscillospiraceae bacterium
CCAACCCCAACGCCCTGGCCACCACCAAGGCGGGCACCATATACACCAACGTGGCCCACAACCTGACGGACAACACCGTGTGGTGGGAAGGCCTGGACAAAAACCCGCCCGAGAACGCCCAGGAGTGGACCGGCCTGCCGGTGGACGGCAAGGAGTACGTGGCGAACGGCGGCAAGCTGGCCCATCCCAACAGCCGCTTCACCGCGCCCGCTGTGAACTGCCCCTGCCTGAGCAAGGAGTTCGACAATCCCAACGGTGTGCCTGTGACCGCCATGGTGTTCGGCGGCCGCCGCGCCAAGACCGCGCCGCTGGTGTACCAGAGCTTCAGCTGGAACCACGGCGTGTACGTGGGCTCGGCCATGGCTTCCGAGACGACTGCCGCCGCCGCCGGCGCCGTGGGCGTTGTGCGCCGCGACCCGATGGCCATGCGTCCCTTCTTCGGCTACAATGTGGGCGATTACTTCGCGCACTGGATCGAGATGGGCGAGAAGCTGGGCGACAAGGCGCCGAAGATCTTCAACGTCAACTGGTTCCGCACGGACGACGAGGGCCACTTCATTTGGCCGGGCTTCGGCGACAACATGCGCGTTCTGATGTGGATCCTGAAGCGCTGCAAGGGTGAGGTTGGCGCGGTGGAGACCGCCATCGGCTATATGCCCAATGCCGAGGATATCGACATCGCCGGCCTGGAAGACGTGACGCTGGACACGGTGAAGAATTTGCTGAACGTGGATAAAGAGCTGTGGCTGGAAGACGCCAAAGGCGTGGAAGAGCTGTATGACCAGATCGGCGCGCGCGTGCCCGCGGAGCTGCGCAAAGAGCTGAACGACCTGAAGGACCGCCTGAGCAAATAAGTTTTCTTCTCTTCCTCCTGGATCAACGGGGCCCCCGCCGACTATTTAGGCGGGGGCCTTCTGGATCAAAAAAAGCCCGTGTCTTGGGATACGGGCTTTTTTTGCGCCACCATTAAAGATAGAACAGGGGCGTGCTGACCCAGGCGCGCAGGGCGGCCGGGGAGCGGACGATGCGGTCCATGTCGGGCCAAATGAACAGTTTAGACATACAAAAAGCCTCCTTTATAAAAAACTTTCCCACTGCCGCGCATGACGCGCGGCATTTCACAAGCGGGGCCAAATGCCCTCTGGCCTTGTGATGTTCTCATTATATTTGTCAAATTACATAAATACAAGCTGAATTATTTATGAATATTGACGACAAATGCGGCGGATTTTGTATAGACTTCCAAATTATGGAGACGATGTGTACAAAGAATAACCAAAGGATGAAGAATTTGCGGAGAAAAAGAAAATTTTGATTGACATATATAGATAAACGATATATTATCTATATAGATGATCTATATAAGGAGGGCGTTTTCATGGCCAAGGAGAAAAGCGGGGTGCCTGGTTCCACCCAGATGCTGGTGATGCGCCTGCTGGCGGAGCGGGACATGTACGGCTACCAGATGATCGAAGAACTGGCCCGCCGCAGCAACGATACCTTCAGCCTGAAAGCCGGCACCCTGTATCCCATTCTGCACGGATTGGAGCAACAGGGAAAGATCGAGAGCTATGAAAAAGAGGGGGACGAGGCCAATGCCGGCAAGCCGCGCCGCTGGTACAAGCTGACGCGCAAGGGGCACGACGCCCTGCGGGTGGAGACGGCCCGGTGGTACAAGATGAGCGGGGCCGTCAACCGCGTGTTGGAAAGCCTGGCGCCGGCAAAGGGGGTGGGCTGATGCTGCCCGAAACGCTGCAAAGGTGGCTGGACGAGGCCACGGCACAACTGCGCTGCCGGCGGGCCGTGCCCGCCGTGCGCGCGGAGCTGGAAAGCCATTTGCTGGAGCAAAACGAGGCTTACCGGCAGGCGGGCGACGATGCCGAAACAGCGGCCCGCAGGACCGTGGAGAGCATGGGCGACCCGGTACTGGTGGGCGGCCGCCTGGACGCGGTGCATCGGCCCCGGCCCGCCTGGGGCCCGTTGGCACTGCTGTGCGCGATGGTGCTGGCGGGGGCGCTGCTGCGGGTATACCGTTCGGTGTATATCGTCTACGTGGGCGAAACGCCCGTGTGGAACTGGGCGGGCGCCGATTTCGGCCTGTTGTTCGAGACGATGGCGCCCATGGCGCTGATGGTGATTCTCGCCATGTGGGGGGATATCGGCGCCGTCCTGAAACATTTCGGCGCCTGGTGTGCCGTCTGGCTGGTGCTCGCCTGGCTGGTATGGCGCCAGGCGGTCCTGCATGGGACGCCCATCGTGTATGATTCCGCCGTGATTTTGCTGTATGTGCCCTTGTACGCCGTGGCGGTGTACCGTAGGCGAGGCCAGCGCTGGCGGGGCCTGGCGCTGTCCTGCCTGGGGGTGCTGCCCTGTCTGCTGCTGGCATGGTGCGTGCGGGATTACGCGGCGGGCATTCTGGCGGGGCTGGGGTGCCTGGCGGTGTTCGCCTATGCCTGGCTGCAAAAATGGTGGGGCGTGGGCCGCGGGGCGGGTTCCCTGGCCGCGGCGGCCCTGGGCGGCGGCCTGTGGGGGCTGGTTTCCCTGTGGAAGCCGGGGCTTTACCAATGGCTGGTCCGGTTCTGGGGACGGCGGGCGGTGGACAGGCAGGCACTGCGCAACCTGATACAAATACTGGGACAGGATAGAAGCATACCGGAAGCTGTGCTTGCCTCCAGCAGCGTGGTGGATCCGGCGCTGGGCTATTATTACAGAGCTTACACCGATGGCTGGGCCCTGATGAAAAATCAGCCCCTGGCGTATCTGGCACTGAAAGGCGGGCTTTGGGCGGGCGGGCTGGCGCTGGCGGCCACGGCGGCCCTGCTGGTCTGGCTTTGGTATATGTGCGCTTGCATCAAAGGCCAGCTGGGGCGCCTGGTGGCCGTGGGGGCCTGTGCCCTGCTGACGGCGCAGTTTGCCCTGAATTTGCTGGACAGCGTGGGCCTGGGCGCTGGCCTGGGCACAGCGCTGTTTTTGGGCGGGGACACAGGGCTGCTGGCGGCCCAGTGCGGGCTGGCGGGGCTGCTGCTGTCCGCTTTCCGCTACGATGCGGTGGACGCGCCGGAGCCGCGCGCGAAAAAGCTGCGCGTTACTTTGCGCTGGGAATGAAGGGATTTATGGAAACACAAAATCCACGAAAAGGCCGCTGGCCGCTTTTGGTTTTGGCGCTTTTGGCCTGCGCCGCTGCCGCTCTGTTCCTGCTGGGGCAGGATAGCGCGGGAAAAGGCGCGGCAGTTTCCCGCGCACCCTCTTCCGTTCCGCCCGCCCCGTCCGCTTCGCAGGCGCTGCCCAGACAAAGTATCAGATCCGCCACCGCGTAGAGCTTTACAGTCCCGCTAACCCCTCAAAAAACGGCGTCTATGGCTGGATCGTCAGCACGCAGCAGATGACTGGAAGATGGGAAAACGCCGCTTCTATCAGTGCGATCGGCCCGGACATGCCGCGGGTGGACGGCGGGACCATCCCCCTGGAGGAGATCAAACCCGGCGACATTTTGCTGCTGTACACAGACGATGCGACGATGTTGGAAGTCTTTCCCGAAGAATATAGGGATGATTACACGCTGGCGTTTGCGGAGACGGGCGAGGCGGACTATGTTTCTCCCTATTCGGAGGAGGAATTTTACAGAAGCTGACCCCAAGAGGGAAGTTCCCCCGGCATGGACTGCCGGGGGAACTTTTGCGCCTTGGGGCATGATGCTTTGCCGGGCATTCGGCCGCCCGGCGGGTGCCTTGACAATGTTTGGAAATGCCTTTATAATAAGATGGAACAGCCGTCATGAAGGCGGCGTAGATCCCGATTACGTGAAAGAAACAAGACGCCAAGAAGGCTTTCCCCGCATGAAGCAGGGGCTTTCTTGGCGTATTTTTTTCCTTGAGGAGGAGACGGATTATGGTACAGACGAAAACGAAAAATCTGATCATCGCGGCATTCTGCCTGGCGCTGGGGCTGGTGCTGCCCGGCGCGTTCCACGCCATCGGCGCGGGCACGGTGTTTTTGCCCATGCACATTCCCGTGCTGCTGTGCGGACTTTTGTGCGGCTGGCAGTACGGCGCGGCCGTGGGCTTTGTGGTGCCGCTGCTGTCCTCGGTGCTGACAGGCATGCCCCCCATTTTTCCCGTCGCGCCGGCCATGATGCTGGAGCTGTGCGCCTACGGCCTGCTGACGGGGCTACTCTACCATCGCTTTAAGCAGAACCTGTACGTGGCCCTGGTGGGCGCCATGCTGGGCGGCCGGGTGGTGTCCGGCCTGGCCAACGCCCTGTTCATGGGCATGGCCGACAAGCCCTATGGCCTGGCGGCATTCCTCTCCGGCGCATTCGTGACGGCGCTGCCAGGCATTGTGCTGCAGCTGGTGGCGGTGCCCCTGCTGGTGGTGGCGTTGCAGCGCGCCGGCCTGGTGAGAAACCCCAAAGCGGCCTGAAGAAAGGAAGAGAGAACGATGCACAGCGCAGACCAGGTGAAAGCCTTTTTTGACGCCCGGGCGCCCCAGTGGGACGCCAATTGCAGCCATGACCCGCGCAAGCTGGAGGCCGTGGCCACCCTGGCCGACGTGCGGCCGGGCTGCCGCGTGCTGGACATCGCCTGCGGCACCGGCGTGCTGGAGCCCGTGCTGCTGGCCCGGGGCGCGGAGCGGGTGACAGCCATTGACTTGTCGGAGCAGATGATCGCCCGGGCAAGGGAAAAGTGCGGCGACCCGCGGGTGGAATTTTTGGCGGGCGATATCCTGGAGTTTGCGCAGACGGGCTTTGACGTGGCCATCATCTACAGCGCCTATCCCCATTTTGCCGACAAAGAGGCACTGGCGCGGCAGGTGTGGCAGGCGCTGGCGCCCGGCGGGCGTTTTATCGTGGCCCACAGCGAGAGCCGGGCCACCATCAACGGACGCCACCACAGCCCGGCCGTGCAGGCGGTGTCCACCGAGCTGCGGCCGGCAATGGAGGAACTGAAGGCCTGGCAGGGCCGGTTCACCATCGACCAGGTGGGAGACAGCGCCCATTTGTATTTCTTTTCCGGCGTGAAAATATGAAAAAGCCCGGCGGACCTTCAAGGACGCCGGGCTTTTTTGTGGATTTTACTCCCGGTCCTGATTGGCGTCGATGGCTTCCTCGATGCGCGCCGGGTCATAAGAGAGCAGACGGCCGAAGCCGCGGGCAATGTTGCGCCGGGCCTCACCCTCATAGGCGCCGCGCGCCAGCAAGGCGGCCTTTTCCGCCTTCAGGGACTGGTAGGCGGCCAGCGTCTCCGGGCGGGCGAACAGCAAAATCAGCGGCTTGCCGGCGTTCTCTTTGGCCGGGAACAGGTCGGTGATCAGCAAATCATCCTCGGACTGGCAGAGAATGCCGTACTTTTCGCACAGGCCGCGGGCGAAGGGCAGAAGGCTGTCCCGCTCGGCCGGGGAGGCACAGGGATGGCTGAGGGCCAGCTGCTTGACGCCGGCGTGCACCAGCTCGGCAAAGGCATCCATGGCGCCGCACAGATAGGAAAAACGGTCCAGTTCCAAAGGGATCTCCATCCTTTCCTGATGACAAACAAAACGCCCCTCCCGCCGCGGCCCTTGCGCCCGGAGGGAGAGGCCTTGTTTCAATTGCTTTTCTGCCACTGTTCCGGCTGGGGCTCGGCGGCCGCCTTGGCGGCGGCCAGCATCTCGTCGGTGACGACGGGCACCTGGCCGGTGACGAACAGTTTCGACGGGGGCGGGGGCGCGGGCCAGGAGATGGGCTTCCCGTTCAACTTGTGCGTCTCCTGCGGCGCGGGGGCGGGAATCTCCACCGGGATGCCGGGCAGCTCGTCCGCCTCCGGCTGCGGCTGGGGCGCGGGCGCCCCGGCGTTGACCCAGGGGGAAGGGGCCGGCGCCGCGGCAGCGGGAACGGCGGCAGAAGCGGCGGCTTGTACGGCGGGCGCGGTGCTGAGGGCCGCGTTGCGCTGGGCGATGCGCTCTGCCTCGGCCTTGCGGGCCAGTTCGGCCAGGCGGGCCTCCTCGGCGGCGGCCACCTGGCCGGGACGCACCTGGCCCAGGCGCGCGGCCTCGGCCATGCGCAATTGCTCGGCCCGGCGCTGGGCTTCCACCCTGCGGGCCTGTTCCAGCACGGCGGGATCCACCGGGCGCTGGGGGGCGGGGGACGGCGGGGCGGCCTGTTGCTGTGCCGGGCGCGCCGCCGCGGCTTGCTCCTGCGCCAAACGGGCCGCCTGGGCCTCTTCGGCTTGGCGCCGGGTCTCAGCCTTCAGCGCTGCCTCCTCGGCCTGGCGCCGGGTCTCGGCCTTCAGCGCGGCCTCCTCGGCCTGGCGCTGGGCCTCGGCTTGTAAGGCCAGTTCCGCCTGGTGGGCCGCTTCGGCGCGGGCCTGTTCCTGGGCGATGCGCTGGGCCTCGGCCTGGGCCTGGCGGCGGGCCGCCTCGGCGGCCTGGGCCTGTTCCAGCGCGCGGCGGCGGGCTTCCGCCTCCACCTGGGCTTGCTGGTCCACGGCTTTGAAATTGATGGGTTTCCAGGGGCGGTGGGCCGTCTGCCCGTCCGGTGTGTCCTCCTCTTCATCCTCGTCCAATTGGGCGGAGATGGGCGTGGCGATGGACACGAAGGGCGAGGACTGACCGTTTTCATCCTGGACGCCCATGTCGTTCATGACGCGGGCCATCACGGGCCGCGCCGGGCCGTCGTCCGCGGGCGGCGCGTCCTGCGGGGGCGCCGGCGGTTCTTCCGGCTGGCCGCCAAGCTGTTCTTTTTGCTGCGTGCGCGCGCGCTCGGCGTCGAAACGCACAATCTCGGCCAGGGCGCGGATTTCCTGCACCTTGCAGATCACCAGGCCCACAATGGCCACGGCCAGCGCGCCGGTGCACACGATCATCAGCCAACGCAGCTCGGTGCCGAACACGTCGCTGCCCAGCAGCAGCCAAAGGCATACCACCAAGCCGCACACAAGGCCCAGCACGGTGAGGATGGTGGCGAGGATCTTTCGGATCAGTTCTTTTTTTGCCATGAGGTCAAACTCCTAAGCTTTTTTGCACAAAAGCCGGGCAGAGACGCCGCGGCGCGGGGCGTCTGCCGCCCGCGCCCAAAGGCATCTGCCCAGCCAGTGGAAGGAAAAGCCGGTTATTTTGTGCCGAAGATGCGGTCTCCGGCATCGCCCAGGCCGGGTACGATGTAGCCGTTCTCGTTCAGTTTCTCGTCCATGGCGGCCACGTAGATGTCCACGTCCGGGTGAACGGCCTTCAGGCGCTCGAAGCCTTCGGGCGCGGCGATGATGCCGATGAACTTGATGTTCTTGACGCCGCGCTTCTTGATCTGGGTGATGGCGTCACAGGCGCTGCCGCCGGTGGCCAGCATGGGGTCCAGCACGATGACTTCGCGCTCGGCGATGTCGCTGGGCAGCTTGCAGTAATATTCCACGGGCTCTAGCGTCTCCTCGTTGCGGTACAGGCCGATGTGGCCCACCTTGGCCGCGGGGATCAGACTGAGCATGCCGTCCACCATGCCCAGGCCCGCGCGAAGGATGGGCACCAGAGCCAGCTTGCGGCCGGCCAGCATTTTGGTTTTGGCGATGGCGATGGGCGTTTCCACCTCCACTTCCTCGGTGGGCAGGTCCCGCGTGGCCTCGTAGCACAGCAGCATCGCCAGCTCGCTGACAAGCTCTTTGAATTCCT
The DNA here is from genome assembly GCA_905212515.1 of uncultured Oscillospiraceae bacterium. Taxonomy (GTDB): domain Bacteria; phylum Bacillota; class Clostridia; order Oscillospirales; family Ruminococcaceae; genus Ruthenibacterium. Next base: position 7,633 of record CAJMEU010000030.1, read on the forward strand.
TCGTGCCGGTGTTTTTGCTGCGCAGCAGGCTTACTTTATGCTGGACCAGGGGATGTTCCACAACCATTGCTTTGCTCATTTTCATACGCTCCTTTGTTGATTGATACGTCTATGGAAAGGGGATCGCTCAGCAGTTTTCAATGTCGGCCAGCTTGGCCACGCGCAGCGCGTGGCGGCCGCCCTCGAATTCGGTGGAGAGGAAGATGTCCGCCAGCTCGCAGGCGAGGCCGGGGCCCACCACGCGGCCGCCCATGCACAGGACGTTGGCGTCGTTGTGCAGACGGGTGTACTTGGCGCTGAACGTGTCCGAACAGCAGCAGGCGCGGATGCCTTTGATCTTGTTGGCGGCCATGGAGATGCCCACGCCCGTGCCGCAGAACAGCAGCGCGCGGCTGCACGTGCCGTCCAGCACAGCCTGGCAGGGGGGCACGGCCATGTCGGGATAATCCACGGATTCCTCGCTGAACGTGCCGAAATCCTGGCAGGGGATGCCCTGGGATTCCAGGTGCTGCTTGATGGCCTCTTTGAGGGCGTAGCCGCCGTGGTCGGCGCCCAGGGCGATGGGTTTTACAGTGTTCATGCGTCGTTCTCACTTTCTGCAAGGCCCAGGCGGGCGGCGCGTTCGCGCTGCGCCTGGCTGAGCCGGTGATAGCGGGGGACAAGATCGGCGGCGGACACCGCCTGCGCGCCGTTTTGGGCGGCAAAGCAGACGCCGGCGGCGCGGCCCGTGCGGAAGGCCTCCGGGGCGAGGCGCAGACGCGCCGCGCCGGCAGGGGCCAGGGCTTCGTAAACAAGATGGGCGCCGTCGCCCAGCAGGGTGACAGGCCCTTCCAGGCCGGCCAGGACATCGGCCAGGCTGGCCGCAGGGGCGCTTGCGTCCTCGTGCAGGCGCAGCACTTGGGCGGCACCTTTTTCCTGCGTGACGCGGAAGGCCGCCCAGTACACTTCGCCGCGGCGGGCGTCCAGGGCACACAGCACGTCGTCCCACAGGGGCACGCCCCAGCACAGGGCCTCCAGGGTGGAGACACCGGCGCAGGGCTTTCCGGCGGCCATGGCCAGGCCCTTGACCGTGGCCAGGCCGATGCGCAGGCCGGTGAAACTGCCGGGGCCGGCGCTGGCGGCGAACAGATCCACCCCGGCCGGGGTGAGGCCCGTGGCCGCGAAAGCCGCCTGACACAGGGGCAGCAGCGTCTCGGAATGGGTGAGCCCCGCGGACAGCGTGGCTTCATACAGCAGCCGGCCGTCCCGCACCAGGGCCACGCCGGCGGTTTTGCCGGCGGAATCGAGGCCGAAAATGGTCACAGCGCGCCTCCTTCAATGGCGATGCGCCGGCCGTCCTCCTCGCCGGGCAAATGGCTGAGGGCGATGCGGATGGCCGGTTCGCCGGCCAATAGGGAGGCGACGTTCTCGCTCCATTCGGCGGCGACGACCGCGCCGGCGTCCAGATAATCGTAAAACCCGCTGGTCTCCAGATCGGCCAGGGAGGATACGCGGTAGAGGTCGAAATGGGCCAGGGGAATGGGGCCGCGATAATAGTTCACAATGGAGAAGGTGGGGCTGGACACAGGGTCCGTGCAGCCCAGGCCCTGGGCGAGCCCTTGGCAGAAGGCCGTTTTGCCCGCGCCCAGGCCGCCGGTGAATAGGATCAGCTCGCCCCCGCGCAGGGTGCCGGCCAGGCGGCGGCCCAACTGGACGGTCTCCTCTTTCGAGTGGGTATCGTATACAGCCACGCTTTGCGCCTTCCTTTATCTTGATGGATTCCTGCGTATACTAGCTTATTATATAACAAAAGCACCCCCGCTGTAAACCCTGCGGGGGTGCTTTCCCAATGGAAATTTATTGTGGTTTGCCGCCGCCGGTCACTGCCCGGAAGCCTGGGCGTCGGAGGTGAACAGGCTGGGGATGGCACAGATGGCCGCCGCGCCCACGATGGTAAACACCGCGCGGGACAGAAGGCTTTGTGCGCCGCCGAACAGCCAGGCCACCAGGTTGAAGTTGAAAAGCCCCACCAGGCCCCAGTTGATGCCGCCGACGATCACCAGGATCACGCAGATTTTGTAAAACCAGTTCATAAAGCCACATCCTTTCCTGTGGATAGGATGCGCCGGCGGCCAGGGGATTATGCAATACGAATTGTATATTTTTTGAAAACTTTTCCGCTTTTAATATACGAATGGGAAAATCAATCTGCCTCCAGCGGCCAAAACTCCCGCAGGGCGGATTGGTCGTTTGCCAGCAGTCCGTCGACGGGGATGAGGGCGTAATAGCTTTCAGAGGCGAGGGCCATGTGGATGCTGCCGTCGCTTTGCAGCTTGGGGGCGCGGGATTCATTGGCGGTGTAACTGGTCAGCACCTGATCGCCCGCCCGGGCCAGCACGGACAGGGGGGCAAAAGAATCCATGACGATGCTGCCAGCGGTCAGCTCCCGTTTTTCGCCCGTATCGGAGCGCACGGCATAGTGCAGCGTCTCAAGGGCAAAATCGTCCGGACGGCTGGGGTCGCTGCGGTCCACGGGCTCGTCCACCAGCAGCCAGCCGTCCAGCGCGGCGCGGATGGGGGGAAGGAAGTCTGGCAGGCAGCGTTCGTCCAGCGCGGCCAGGGTGAGGGATCCTTCCCCGGTGAGGGGGTCGATGGTGCGGTAGGCCCTGTGCGCCCAATCCGGCAGGTAGATCTTGCCGTCCAATACCTGGGCCAGATTCTCGCCGCAGGAGACGGCTCCTTCGCCGGGCGCTGCCCCATAGGGGATATCGCCGGGCAGGGCCCAGCCGGCGATGTCCCGCCGGGCGCCGGTGTCCACGTTGATGGCCGTGAAGGTGAAAGCGCTGTAATCGTCCCGATCATGCTTCACCAGCAGTTCCCGCCCCAGGGCGCCGAACAAATAATCGCTGCCGGTGGCGCAGCTCATTCCCTGGACAAGGCCGTCCACAGCCAGGTCCGCCACCTTGTCCACCCGGCCGGCAGCCGGGTCCAAGCGGCACACCTCGGCGGTGATGGAGGCCGCGATGGGAAAGCCATCGGCCGTGGTCTCGGCGCCGTAAGCGATGGTGGTGACGGGGAAGTACACAAACGTGCCGTCCTCAAAATAGGGAACATCGTGATTGCCCCGCCGGTTGACCACAGGGCTGCCGAAAAGCTGGCCGCTGGAAAGCGTGTGCACCACGCGGCGGTTGGTGCCGTCCAGCTCCGTCACCACGATCTGGGGCGGCGCACCGTCCCAGGGGCCGCAAAAATCCACCAGGCAGCCGCCCGCCGCAAAAGGCGCGTTCAGCACCGTCAGATCGGCGAAGGCGGGGCAGGCTTCGCTGTCGTGGGCGCAGCCGGGGCTGGAGCACAGCACGATGTCCCGCATGGCGGCGTAGTCCAGATAATGCAGCAGGTAACGGGCGTGGCCGGGCGTCAGGGCGTTGCTGGCGCTGATGGTGTAATAATAGCCGTCCCCATTGCCCTGTGAAAGAGGGCGCAGGGCGTTCGCGGCCTGGGGGGAGGGGGCCTGAGGCAGGGCCGAGCCGGAGGAAGAGGCTGGCGGGCTGAGGCTGGCAGAGACCGCGCCTCCACAGGCGGACAGCAGGACGGCGCAGAGCAGAAGGACAGACAGGCGCTTCATAAAAACCACTCCTTTTGCCCCAGCTTATCACGGCGTTGTTGCAGAAATGTTTCAGAAAACGCCCGCCGCCAGCAGGGCAACGCCCGCCGCCGTCAACAGGGCCAGCGCCAGCAGCGCCGCCCCATTCTGGCGGCCGCAGGGCGGCAGCTCCGGCTTTTGTCTGTTCACGTACCGGTTGTGGGCCAGGCAGAACGCCAGATAGCTGCCCGCCACGCCCAATAGATAGAGGCCGCCGGCCACCGGGGCGGAGGGCACCGCGAACAACAGCCACACCAGCAGCGGCACCAGCCCGCCGGCCAGGATATGAACGGCCAGCAGCACGGAAAAATAGACGTTGGTGCGCGGCGGCAGGCCTTCCCGCAGAGGATTTGTGTCGATCTCCACGTGATAGACGCCGGCCGACAGCTGGTACAGCGGCCAGGCCAGTACCAGGCAGAGGATCACCAGCCCCAGGGCGGTGGGCAGGAATTTTTGCCCTTTGTCCGACAGCTGGGTGAGGTTGAACGCGACCAGCAGCAGCAAAACAGGCGAACGGGCGGAGAAGCGATAGTGGGCGCGCAGAATGGAAAGCTCGGTGCGCTCGTCCAAAGTATCTTCCATATAGGGCAGTTCAGTGAAAAGGTTCAGCCTTGCCATGTCCATACCACCTTTCGATGCATTCAGCCCAATTGGGCCAGGGCGTCGTTCATCTGCCGGGCGGCCGCCGCGCCCTGGGCGGTCAGCACGCTGGAGGCTTGATACCGGCGTCCCTCCACGGTGGATTCGCAGTCGAAGCGCACCAGCTGGCCGTCCGCGTCCACAGTGTACACGCAGGGGCTGCTGGCCCAGAACTGCCGGCCTGAGCGGCGTTCCCAGTAACGCTGGTTGTACGTCACCCGGTAGACGGCGCCGCCGCCGGGCTGCGGCTCAACGGACCAGGCGGAGATATCGCTGCTGAGGATGGAGGGATAGGGCGAGAGGAAACAGGGGAGAAGCTCGAGCCCCGTAGGAGCGGACTCGATCCACTGGCCGGCGGCATATTGCCAATAGGAGACGCTCCAATTGTTGGAGTTGGTGGAGATATCCGCCTGCTTCCAAGCCGTGCCGTCGTCGTACACCAGCAGCAGAGTGCGGTCCTGCCCGGGCGTCAGCGGCATATCGTAGCCGGTGTAGATAAAGTGCTCGCCATTCAAATTCACGTCGTTTTCGTACACGGCCGGGGCGTCCAGCTGCTGATAAGCGGCCTGCAAGGGGCGCAGGTCTTCCACATAGAGGGTGCCGCGCAGCACGGGGTTCGTGGCGGCGGCCCAAATGCCCAGGGCCAGCAGCAAGGCAAAGGCCGCGGCCGCCACCCGGTTTTGTATTTTGCAGGGGGGCAGGGCGGCACCGTATTCCGGCCCCTGGCCGCGCACGTACAGGTTGTGGGCCAGGGCAAGGGCGGCGTACACTAGGCACATACCCAGCGGCAGCAGCGAGAAGAACAACCCCAGCGCGCCGTCCTGCGACTGGGTGAAGCCATCCACCACAATGGGCAGGAACATGCCGCCGAAGATCACGTACACGGCCAGGCTGCCCGCGCCCGGCGCGCCGAACCCGCGTTTGCGGGTGGAGAGGTCCAGCCGGAACAGGCCCCGGTAAAGCTGATACCAGGGCCAGCCCAGCAGCCACAGGAACAGCACCGCCACCACCAAACTGCCCAACAGGCGCACGGGCATGGCGTCACTGCGGTTCAGGCACACCAGCACCAGCAGGTAGATGGGCAGGCCCATCAGCCGCATGGAACCGGTGATATAATCATAAAAGCGGTGCAGGGTGTCCAGTTCGGTGCGCTCGTCCAGCACCGATTCCATGGTGCGCACCTCGGTAAACAAGTTCAGCCGCAGCATCGTTCACACCTCCCAAAATAGTTGGTCCAGCGTCTTGCCCAGCGCCTTGCACAGGGCTACACACAGGTTCAGGGTGGGGTTGTAGTCCCCGCGCTCGATCATATTCACCGTTTGGCGCGACACGCCCACCGCGCGCGCCAGGTCGTCTTGTGAAAAGCCTTTTTCCTTGCGGGCGGCTTTCATCCGCTCATTGGGCATGGTACACCTCCTGAATGTCAAATATATCTGACAATTTTAAGATAGCACAAGGCGGAATTTTTGTCAACTATATTTGACAAAAAAGCGGCGAAATCCACGGCGAAGCTCGACTGCTGGTTTACAGAAGGCTTTTTTGCCGGCCGTGCGATTGCTTTTCCGTCCGGAGCGGGGTAAGATGGAAGCAAACGCGGCAGCAGAGGAGAAAAGTATGGAACAGGAAAAGATGGCACAGTTTATCGCACAGCGGCGCAAAGATCTGGGGCTGACCCAGCGGGCCTTGGCCCAGGAATTGCACGTGACGGACAAAGCGGTGAGCAAATGGGAGCGGGGCCTGAGCTGCCCGGATATTTTATTGGTGCCAGAACTGGCCCGGGCTTTGGGCGTGAGCACGGCCGAACTGCTGGACGGCGGACTGGCGGGGACGCAGGAACCGGCCGCTGCGCCCGGCAGGGAGGCGGCGGTGGAGGCCACGCTGGCCTGGGCGGGCGAGGCCCAGCAGTATAAATTCCGCCTGGCCCACCGCATCGCCTCTTTGGGCTTAGGCGCCCTGGTGGTGATCGCGGCTGTGGTGTGCATCATCTGCGACCTGGCCATCGGGGGCGGGCTGAGCTGGTCGCTGTACCCCTTGGCTTCCCTGGCGCTGGGCTGGGCGGTGGCGGCGCCGGTGGTGGCACGGGGCAAAAAGGGCGTGCCCGCGGCCCTGCTGGCACTGACGGTGCTGCTGGCACCCTACCTGGCCGCGCTGGACCGACTGGCCGGGGCGAACGGCGAAGTGGTGCGCATCGGCGTGCCCTGTGCGGCTGTGGGCGCGGCCTTTTTGTGGGCCCTGTGGGCGCTGTGGATGAAAGTGAAATGGTCCTGGTATAAGCGGGCGGCGGCGCTGCTGGTACTGGGCGCGGGCGTGGACGCGGCCATCGACCTGCTGCTGGCCTGGCTGTTGCCCCAGCCTTACCCATCCGGGTGGGACTTGCTGGAATACGGCCTTTATTTGCTGTGTGCCGCCGGCGTGCTGGCGCTGGAGCGGATGCTGCACAGGGAGGGCAAAGAGCCCTGACGACAAACAGACGAAAAATAGAGCTCACTTCCGCGGAAGTGGGCTCTGTCAATTTTTGCTTTAGTTTTTCAGCGCCTGCAGCGGGGCGGGGATGCGGCCGCCGCGGTTGACGAACACGTCGGGGGCAAACTCGCTGATCTTCATGATGGGCGCGTAGCCCAAAAGGCCGCCGAAGTCCAGCACGTCGCCGGGCTTTTTGCCCACCGCGGGAATGACGCGCACGGCGGTGGTCTTGCTGTTCACCATGCCGATGGCCGCCTCGTCGGCGATGAGGGCGCTGATGACGGCGGGGCTGGTCTCGCCGGGCAGCACCACCATGTCGATGCCCACGCTGCACACGGCCGTCATGGCCTCCAGCTTTTCAATGGTCAGGCTGCCGCGCAGGGCGGCCTGGATCATGCCGTCGTCCTCGGACACGGGGATGAAGGCGCCGGACAGGCCGCCCACGTGGTTCGAAGCCATGACGCCGCCTTTTTTCACCGCGTCGTTCAGCAGGGCCAAGGTGGCGGTGGTGCCGCAGCAGCCGCAGCTTTCCAGGCCGATCTCCTCCAGGATATTGGCCACGGAATCGCCCACGGCCGGGGTGGGGGCCAGGGAGAGGTCGATGATGCCCGAGGGCACGCCCAGCTCTTTGCTGACCAGGCCCGACACCAGCTGGCCCATGCGGGTGATCTTGAAAGCGGTGCGCTTGATGGTCTCGGCCACTTGGTCAAGGCCCGCATCCTTGGGCATTTGGGCCAGGGCGGCGCGCACGGCGCCGGGGCCGGAGACGCCCACGTGGATCTCGCAGTCCGGCTCGCCGGGGCCGTGGAAGGCGCCGGCCATGAAGGGGTTGTCCTCCGGGGCGTTGCAGAACACCACCAGCTTGGCCGCGCCCATGCACATGTTGTCCTTGGTGCGCTCGGCGGCTTCCTTCACGATGGGGCCCATCATTTTCACGGCGTCCATGTTGATGCCGCTTTTGGTGGAGCCGATGTTGACGGAGGAACACACCACGTCCGTGCAGGCCAAGGCCTCCGGGATGCTGCGGATCAGCCGCTCGTCCCCGGCGGAAAAGCCCTTGTGCACCAGGGCGGAATAGCCGCCCAGGAAATCCACGCCCACGGCCTTGGCAGCGGCGTCCAGCGTTTTGGCGTACCACACCGGGTCGGCATCCGGCGCTGAGGCCAGCAGAAGGGCGATGGGCGTGACGCTGATGCGCTTGTTGGCAATGGGGATGCCGTAGGTGGCGCTGATATGCTCCACCGTTTTTACCAGGTCCTTGGCCCGGGCGGTGATCTTGTTGTAAATTTTCTCGCAGGCCGCGCGGCCGTCGGGGTCCGCGCAGTCCAGCAGGGAGATGCCCATGGTCACCGTGCGCACGTCCAGGCTCTCGTCGGTGATCATTTGGATGGTCTCTAAAATGTCGTTGGTGGTCAGCATGCGGGCGCTTCCTCCTTATACGTGGTGCATGGCTTCGTACAGCTCTTGCCGGGTGCAGCGCACGTCCACGCCCAGCTCTTTGCCCACGGCCTCCAGCTGCGCGGAAAAGGCGGTGAAATCCACGGTGGCCTGCGAGATGTCCACCAGCATGATCATGGCGAAGGTGCCCCGCAGGATGCGCTGGGTGACTTCCTCCACATTGACGTTGGCCGCCGCGCAGGCGGTGCACACTTTGGCCAGGATGCCCACGGCATCGTGGCCGATGACGGTGATAACAGCTTCCATTCTCCCACTCCTTCTTGTGTTATAGCAACAGTATAGCAAATCCGCGGGCCGGAGGAAAGAGCGTTTTCGCAAAATCGTTTACTTTCGCGCGGCAATCCGCTATAATTACTATAAATTTTAAGGTGAATTTTATGGTAACCTGCGAAAGAGAGGGAATGGAATGGAACAGCTTTTGAAAATTGTGGAAGAGAACGCGCGCATCAGCTTGGAGGACCTGGCCGTGATGGTGGGCGATACGCCGGCCGGCGTGGCCGCCCGCCTGGACGAATACAAGGCCGCGGGCATCATCCACGGCTACCACACGCTGATCGATTGGGAGAAGGCCGGCGTGCCCCGGGTGCAGGCCATCATCGAGCTGCGCGTGACGCCCAAGCGGGACTGCGGCTTTGACGAGATCGCGGCCACGGTGGCCAGCTTCGAGGAAGTGGACAGCGTGATGCTGATGAGCGGCGGCTATGACCTGAGCCTGGTGATGACAGGCAAGAGCTTTCAGGAGATCGCCCTGTTCGTGGCCAAGCGCCTGAGCCCCATCGACGGCGTGCTGTCCACCACCACCCACTTTGTGCTGCATACTTATAAGAAGGACGGCGTGCTGTACAGCGGCGAGGCCGTGGATGAACGGGAGAATCAGTGATGGAGTATGGAAAACTGATCTCCGGCGCCGCGGCGGGGATGCGGCCGTCCGGCATCCGGAAGTTTTTTGACATTGCGGCGGAGATGAAGGACTGCATCAGCCTGGGCGTGGGCGAACCGGACTTTAAAACCCCCTGGGCCATCCGCGAGGCGGGCATCGCCAGCCTGGAAAAGGGCCGCACCTGGTACACCTCCAACGCGGGCCTGAAAGAGCTGCGAGAGGAAGTGTGCCACTACATGCGCCGCCGCTTCGGCCTGGATTACACCGTGCCCGAGACGCTGATCACCGTGGGCGGCAGCGAGGCCATCGACCTGTGCATCCGCAGCCTGGTGGACCCCGGCGACGAGGTGATCATCCCCGAGCCGTGCTTTGTGTGCTACCAGCCCATCACCACCCTGACGGGCGGCGTGCCCGTGTCCGTGCCCCTGCGGGCCGAGGACAAGTTCAAGCTGACGGCCGAGGCCCTCAAAGCGGCCATCACGCCGCGCACCAAACTGCTGATCCTGCCCTTCCCCAACAATCCCACCGGCGGCATCATGACCCGCGAGGAGCTGGAACCCATCGCGGCGGTGCTGCGGGAGACGGACGTGGTGGTGCTGAGCGACGAAATTTACGCCGAGCTGACCTACGGCGACGTGCGCCACTGCTCCATCGCCACCCTGCCGGGCATGAAGGAGCGCACGCTGGTGGTGAACGGCTTCTCGAAGGCCTATGCCATGACGGGCTGGCGTCTGGGCTATGCCTGCGGGCCCGCGCCCCTCATCGATGTGATGACCAAGGTGCACCAATCGGCCATCATGTGCGCGCCCACCACCAGCCAGTACGCGGCGGTGACGGCGCTGAAGCAGTGCGACGCGGACATTGAGCGCATGCGCCAGGAGTACGACACCCGCCGCCGCTTTTTGGTGGCGCGGCTGAACAAGCTGGGCCTTACCTGCTTCGAGCCGGAGGGCGCGTTCTACGCCTTCCCCTCCATCGAGAGCACGGGCCTGTCCTGCGACGAGTTCGCCAAGGGGCTGCTGTTCAGCCAAAAGGTGGCCGTGGTGCCCGGCACCGCCTTCGGCGACGCCGGCGAGGGGCACGTGCGCATCAGCTATTCCTATTCGGTGGGGCACCTGACGGAGGCCCTGCGCCGCATCGGCCTTTATTTGCAGGAGCTGGGCGCGCGATGAGCGGCGCCGTGCTGTGCCGGCGGGTGCCGGATTACGAGCAAGGCGCGGTGGACGCGGCGGTGGAGGAGATTTTCGCCGCCAGCGCGGCCGCCGCGGGCCTTGGCGCGGACAGCCGCGTGGTCATCAAGCCCAATCTGCTGGCAAAACACGTGCCGGAGCACGCCGTCACCACCCATCCGGCGGTGGTGAAAGCGTGCATTTCGGCCTTGCGGCGGCGTGGGGTGCGGCATATCACCGTGGCCGATTCGCCGGGCGGCGTGTACACCCCGGCGGTGATGAAAAGCGTTTACAAAACCAGCGGCCTGGCCGCCGTGTGCGCCGAGACGGGCGCCGAGCCGTACACCGAATGCAAATATGTGGAAGTGAAAAGCGGCGGTGCGCTGGTGCCGGCGTTCAACGTGTTGGAGCCGCTGGCCCGGGCGGATCTCATCGTGGACTGCCCCAAGGTGAAGCCCCACGTGATGACCGGCCTGTCCTGCGCGGTGAAGAATATGTTCGGCGCCGTGCCCGGCCTGCAGAAGGCCGAGCTGCACATGCGTTTCCCGGACAAGGCGCATTTCGGCCGTATGCTGGCCGATTTGTGGCGCTGCCTTTCGCCGGGCCTGGTGGTGGCGGACGGCGTGCTGGCCATGGAGGGCGACGGCCCCGCGGGCGGCCAGCCCCGGAAGCTGGGCGTGATCCTGGGCGGCGAGGACGGCTTCGCCGTGGATTTGGCCCTGTGCCGCCTGATGGGGTTTGCCCCGGAGCAGGTGCCCTACCTGGCCGCGGCCATCGAAGCGGGCGAGTGCCCGGCGGATTTTGACCCGGCCCTGCTTTGCGGCGATGCGGACGACCGGGCTCCCTTGGCGGACTGGAGGCGGCCCGCCAGCTTTGCCGGCGTGGATTTTTCTGCCAGCGTGCCCCGGCCCATCCGCTGGCTGGTGCCCGGCGCGGAAAAACTGGTGGCGCCCCGGCCCAGGATCGACCGCAAAAAGTGCGTCGGCTGCGGCAAATGCGCCGAGATCTGCCCCGGCCACACCATCCGCGTGCAGGACGGCAAGGCCCGCATCGAGCCCGCGGGCTGCATCCGCTGCTTCTGCTGCCATGAGATGTGCCCGGTAAAGGCCATCGATGTGAAGCGGTTTTTCGTATTTCATTTATAAGGAGAGGGATTATGCAGGCGGTTACCGTTTTGGCGCCGGCCAAGCTGAACCTGACGCTGGATATCACGGGCGTGGCCGAGAACGGCTACCACACGCTGGACATGATGATGCAGGCCGTGAGTTTGTACGAGCGGGTGACGCTGGAAAAAAGCCGGGGCCTTACCGTGCTGCTGCCCGGCAGCCGCGTGCCCGGCGGCAAACACAATACCGCATACAAAGCGGCCCTGGCTTTTTTTGAGGAGACGGGGCTTCTGGCCGGCGCGCACATCACCGTGCACAAGGCCGTGCCCGTGCGGGCCGGCATGGCCGGCGGCAGCGCGGACGCGGCCGCGGTGCTGGTGGGGCTGAACGCGCTGTACGGCGCGCGGCTGGACACGGGGGCGCTGTGCGCCATCGGCATGAAGGTGGGCGCGGACGTGCCCTTCTCCATTTTGGGCGGCACGGCGCGGGTGCGCGGTGTGGGCGACCTTCTGGAGCCCGTTTCCCCCTGTCCGGCCTGCTGGTTCACTGTGTGCATGCCCGCGGTGGGGGTGTCCACGCCCCGGGCCTATGCCCTGTACGACCAGCTGGGCACCACCCGGCGGCCCGACAACGAAGCCGCCCTGCGGGCCCTGGCGGCCGGAGACCTGCCCGCCCTGTGCGCGGCCATGGGCAATGCCCTGCAGGATTCCTCGCCTAGCAAAGAGAACGGCCCCATCTGCGAAAGTTTGCGCGCCCACGGCGCCCTGGCGGCCCAGATGACGGGCAGCGGCGCGGCGGTGTTCGGCGTATTCGACAGCGAACAAAAGGCCCAGGATGCCCGCAAAGCCCTGAAGGCGCGGTATCCCCAGTGCTGGGTGCTGACGCCCGTGGCCGGGGGCGCCCGCGTGCGGAAGAAATAAGTTGCGCGGCAGGGGTTGCAAAATGCGCCTATAGGGCGTATAGTGGAACCAGATGAACAAAAAGGAGGGAACATTCGTGGAGGACAATAACCGAAGAAGGCTCCCGCGCGGCGTCGCGCGCAAACAAACACACGGATGCTCCCGCCGGGTTGATCGGCGGCACACCTCCGTGTGAGCTTTTGTGCGTGAAAATCTGCGGCGCATGGGCCATCCATGCGCCGTTTTTTATTGGCCCGCCGCGCGGGAGACTCCTTCCCAAAACACATGGAAAGGAGCGAGACCCATGCAGCATGAAATGAAAGACCTGCGGGAAATGCTGGACAAAAACAGTTTCCATGCCCTGCGCGCCGCCCTGTCCGGGATGAACGAGGTGGACGTGGCCCAATTCATGGAGACGCTGCCGGAACAAGGCGCGGCCTTAGTGTTCCGCATGCTGGACCGGGATAAAGCCAGCGACGTGTTCTCGGAACTGGAGGGCGGCACCCAGCAGCTGCTGGTAAAAGCCTTCAGCGACCAGGAGGTGACCGCCCTGGTGGAGGACCTGGCCGTGGACGACGCGGTGGACCTTTTGGAGGATATGCCGGCCAATGTGGTGAAGCGCATTTTGCAAAGCGCCACGCCCGACACCCGGGGACTGATCAACCAATTTTTAAAATACCCGGCCGATTCCGCCGGCAGCATCATGACCGCCGAATTCACCGACCTGCGGGCCGGTATGACGGTGGACCAGGCCATCGCCCACATCCGCGCCACCGGCGAGGACCGGGAGACCGTGTACACCTGTTATGTCATCAGCACCCATCGCCGGCTGCTGGGCGTGGTGAGCGTGCGCAGCCTGCTGCTGGCCCGCGATACCGACCTGGTGCAGGACCTGATGGAGCGGGACGTGATCCGCGTGACCACGGACACGGACCAGGAACAGACGGCCCGCCTGCTGAACCGCTACAGCCTGCTGTCCATCCCCGTGGTGGACCGGGAGGAGCGGCTGGTGGGCATCGTGACCGTGGATGACGCCACGGATATTCTGGAGGAAGAGGCCACCGAGGACTTCGAGCGCATGGCGGCCCTGGCACCCAGCGAGAAACCTTACCTCAAGACGGGCGTGTTCGAGCTGGCGCGCCACCGCATGGTGTGGCTGCTGGTGCTGATGGTGTCCGGCATGGTGACGGGCGGCATCCTGGGCCGGTACGAGGCTGCCTTTTCCGCCCTTCCCCTGCTGGTGACCTTCATCCCCATGCTGACGGACACGGGCGGCAATGCGGGCAGCCAGTCCAGCACGCTGGTCATCCGCGGCCTGGCCCTAAGCGAGGTGCGGCCGGCGGATTTTTTGGCTGTGCTGTGGAAGGAACTGCGCGTCAGCCTGCTGGTGGGCGTGGTGCTGGCGGCGGTGAATTACGTGCGCCTGGTGCTGATGTATCCCGGCAGCCAGACGATGGCCCTGACCGTGGCCCTGACGCTGGTGTGCACGGTGATGACGGCCAAGACCATCGGCGGCGTGCTGCCCCTGGCGGCCAAAAAGCTGAACCTGGACCCCGCCATCATGGCCTCGCCCCTCATCACCACCATCGTGGACGCGGTATCGCTGGTGATCTATTTCGGCATCGCCCAGCAATTGCTGCCGATTTGAAAAAAATGGAATAAAATAAAAAGGTCACGTCCATACTGTGTGCATCGCAGAAAGGACGTGACCTTTGATGGTTCTGTTTACTTATTGGCGCCGGGCAAAATTGGCCCGCGCGAGCTTGATGGCCGGTGTGCTGCTGGCCTGCCTGGTGGCCGCCGTCAGCCCTATGCTGACCCAATATGCCGGGGTGCGCGCGGACACGCTGCGGCTGCACATCCTGGCCAATTCCGACAGCGAGGCGGACCAGGCCCTGAAACTGGCCGTGCGCGACGCCATCCTGGCCGCCGAAGGCCCGCTGTTCGGCCAGGCGGACACCAAGGAAGAGGCCCTGGCGGCCGCCCGGGCCGCGCTGCCCCTCATCGAGCAGACGGCGCGGGCCGAGATCGCCCGCCGCGGGTACGACTATCCCGTCACGGCCAAGGTGGAGAACCTGTATTTCGCCACCAAGGATTACGATGCGTTCACGCTGCCCGCCGGCCGCTACGACGCCGTGCGGGTGGAGATCGGTGAGCACAAAGGCCGCAACTGGTTCTGCGTGTTGTTCCCGCCCCTGTGCGTGCCCGCCGCACTGGACGCCGACGACGGCCCCAGCTATGACGAGGATGAGGACGCGGCGGTGAAAACGCCTTACAAAATCAAGTTTGCCGCCGTGGAGGCCGTGGAACGGGTGCGGGAGTGGATGCGCGCAGACTGACCGGCGCCCGGGCCGCCTGGCGCCAGCGCTCGCGGGCGCGGCCGCAGTCATACATTTTCAGGGCCACGGCCTTCTGCATGGCCTCCCAGCTTCGCCAGATCTCCTCCAGGTCCGGATCCTCGAAGCCGGTGTCCAGGCGCCGCGCCACACGGGCCCGCGCCTCATAGGCGCGGCGATACCACTCGTCGCACCCGCCGCCGGGCGGGAAGGCGCACTCGGGCGCGGCGTCGGGGCCCGCCTGCCCCAACACCCGCGTGTAAACCGCTTCTTTTTCCTCACTGCCCGCCATACTGCCACCTCATTTGCCCGTGCCATGCACACTATTGTGCGTATTTTTCCGCGGGCTATGTACGGCGGCCAGGGCAGAGGGGAGATTTGGGAAATTTTGCGTTAAAATTTTCACGAGCACTTGCACAAACGACGTTTTTAGAGTACAATAAACTCATGACAATAGGCAAATATGGCTTGCCGCACCGTGCGGCGGCCGCAGGCCTAACTATAAGGAGGATGTACTATTATGGCAGTAAGAGTTGCAATCAATGGTTTTGGCCGCATCGGCCGCCTGGCGTTCCGCCAGATGTTTGGCGCTGAGGGCTATGAGATCGTTGCCATCAACGACCTGACCAGCCCCAAGATGCTGGCCCCCCTGCTGAAATACGACACCGCCCAGGGCCGTTATGAGGGCCACACGGTGGAGTCTGACGAGACGTCCATCACTGTGGACGGCCACAAGATCGAGATCCTGGCCGAGAAAGACCCCGCCCAGCTGCCCTGGGGCGAGATCGGTGTGGACGTGGTGCTGGAGTGCACCGGTTTCTTCGCCGCCAAAGCCAAATCCCAGGCCCACATCGATGCGGGCGCCAAGAAAGTGGTCATCTCTGCCCCGGCCGGCAATGATCTGCCCACCATCGTGTACAGCGTCAACGAGAACACCCTGACGCCGGAGGACACCATCATCTCCGCCGCGTCCTGCACCACCAACTGCCTGGCCCCCATGGCCAAG
>CAJMEU010000031.1 GCA_905212515.1 uncultured Oscillospiraceae bacterium
GGTGAATATCGACAATGGCTTCGGCGCGGGATACCTGGCCAGCATGATCAACCAAATGAGAGGATTGGACGAACGAAGACACTGTATTTGGAATGCAATATGGGCGCGGCCGGCGACATGGTGATGAGCGCCCTGTGTGAGCTGGCCGGCGACGCCGAGGGATTTGTGCGGCAGATGAATGGTTTGGGCATCCCGGGCGTGCAGGTGGCCTGTGAACGGGTGGAAAAATGCGGCGTGATGGGCACCCACATGCGCGTGACTGTGCAGGGCGCCGAGGAAGAGAGCCGGGACGCGCACGGCCGCCACGGGGAACACCAGGAGGAAGCGGCCCACGCGCATGGGCATGACCATGAGCACGGCCACGGCCACGGCCATGAGCATGAGCATGACCACGAGCACAGTCATGAACAGGGCCATGATCACGGCCATCAACATGCGCACCATCACAGCCACAATACGCTGGCCGGTATTCTGGGGCTGATCGACAACCTGCCCGTCAGCGAAAAAGTACGCGCGGACGCGGCGGCCGTATACCGTCTGCTGGCCGAGGCCGAAAGCCACGCCCACGGCGTGACCATGGACGAGATCCACTTCCATGAGCTGGGCACCATGGACGCGGTGGCCGACATCGTGGGAACCTGCCTGCTGATGGAAAAGCTGGCGCCGGACAAGGTGGTGTCGTCGCCCGTCCATGTGGGCTGCGGCCATGTGCACTGTGCCCACGGCGTGCTGCCCGTACCCGCGCCTGCCACGGCGCGCATTTTGCGGGGCGTGCCCATTTACGGCGGCGAGGTACAGGGCGAATTGTGCACCCCCACGGGCGCGGCGCTGGTGAAGTATTTTGCCCAAAGCTACGGCCCCATGCCCGTGATGGCCCCCGAGGGCGTAGGTTATGGGATGGGCGCCAAGGACTTCGGACGGCTGTCCTGCGTGCGGGCGTTCCTGGGCGAAGAGGCGCAAGAGGCCGGCCCTGCTGTGCAGCTGTGGTGCACGGCCCGTTGCACCGGCGAGGAACTGGCCTTTGCCGCAGGGGAACTGGCGGCCCTGGGAGCGGCCGAGGTGACGGTGCAGGCCGCCGTGGCAAACGGCAGGCCCGGCCACGTGGTGCGCTGTGTGTGCCGGCCGGAGGATGCCCGGACGGTGGCCGCGGCCCTGCGCGTCCACACGGGTGCCTCTTCCATATATTGTTATAAAATGGAAATTTGCTGACTGAGAGGGCAGATCTTGCGCTTTTTTCATGCAAATTGCAGAAAATATTGGCCTCGACAAAAATATACCAAAAATTCCCATATGACTGTTTATACTGAAAGAAAACAGAGAAATGGGATGTGGATGATGAACTATAAGACGTTTTGCGAGACCTGCTATAACGAAGAGGGACAGCCTTACACCGCTTGGGGACTGAGCTGGCCCGGCGGGCTGGTGCACGACTTTTCCACGGAGCCGACCTTTGCCCGGGACGTGGCCGCGGCGCTGACCCGCGCCGGGGTGGAGCCCTGCCACATCTGGGACGTGCTGGACAATTTCCTGGCCGGGCAGCTGGCGGCGCTTGAAAAATAAGCGGGGCTGCGGTACAATAAAAACCGGGCGTGCGGGACAACCTGCGCGCCCGGTTTCCACTTTTTACTGCTCCGCAATAAAAAACTTATTCTGAAGGCCGCGGCCAAAGGACCGGCCGCATGGCCGAAAAAATAGCCTGCGGCTATTTTTATTGCTGCGCAATAAAAATCTTATCTCTAGGGCCCTGGCCAGAGAACTGGCTACATGGCCGAAAAAATAGCCGCAGACTATTTTTATTGCTGCGGCCTATGACCATTCGAGGTGATAAAATGCCCGGCGATTTGCACACCCACACCAATTTTTCCGACGGCTCCACAGACATTGAGACGCTGCCTTTCCTGGCGGCCCGGGCGGGGCTGCGCTATCTGGCCGTGTCGGACCACGATACGCTGCAAAGCATCGACTACGCCCAGGCCCACCCGGTACAACAGGGGGTGGCCCTGATCCCCGCCGTGGAGCTGACGGCCCGCGATACCCTGCGGGGCCGGCGGGTACATCTGCTGTGCTACTGCCCGGACAGGACGCGGGAGCTGGCGGAGTTCTGCGCCCTGATGGCCCGGCGGCGCAATGAAGCCAGCGCCCTGGCCATGGCGGATCTGGAGCGGCTGTACCCTCAGTTCAGCCCGGACGCGGCCCGGGCCCTGGCCGCCCGCAGCGGCGTGCTGTACAAGACCCATCTGATCCGCGTGCTGTATGAATACGGCTATACGGACGGCATCTATAAAGATTTGTACCGCGCTCTGTTCGGCCGGGGCGGCAAGGCGCGCCACGGCACCCCCTACGAACCGCTGGAAACGGTGCTGGCCATGGCCCGCCGCACCCGGGGCGTGCTGGTGCTGGCCCATCCCACGGTGTACGAGAGCATGGACCTGGCGCGGAAGTTGGCGGAGGCCGGCGCCATCGACGGGGTGGAGATCGACCATCCGCGCAACAGTGAAGAGGACAAGGCCGCCCTGCGGCAGCTGGCGGCGCGCTGCGGGCTGCTGGCCACCGGCGGCACGGATTTCCACGGCATGCATATGTCCCGGCCGGTGCCTTTGGGCGCCAAAACCACCGACGACGAGACTGTCGGCCGTATCCTGGCGCTGGCGGAAGAGCGCAAATCTTGTGAAAAACAGGCGAATATGCTATAATATTTTATGAAAACGGCCATCGGGAGGGAAAAAATATGGTTTATAAACGCAAAAATGTGGGTGTGTGTTCGCGCTCCACAGAGGTGGAACTGGCGGAGGACGGCACGATTTTGAACTGCCACGAGGCGGGCGGGTGCTCGGGCAATATCCAGGGCGTGGAACAGCTGGTGCGCGGCCAAAAGGCACAGGACGTCATCGAGCGGCTGTCGGGTATCCGCTGCGGCTTCAAGGCCTCGTCCTGCCCGGATCAGCTGGCCATCACCCTGCGCGAGGCGCTGGCCCAGCAGGGCAAATAAGGCGCACCCGCGAAAAAACAAAGGCAAAGGCGTATGTCCTCCGGGACATACGCCTTTTATTTTTGAGAGAAGGACGAATTTCGGAAGCGCGCATCGTGGCCTTGGGGCCCGCTTTTGGCAATATGATAAAAATAGATAGAAATTTTTATGATATATATGAAACTGTTGTACAATTTGTCGCTTTGTCTAGGAAAAAACTCTTATTTTCAGAAAAGGAAGGGGCGAGTATAATAAAGGCAAGATCAAAGCTGGCCGCCCAGGGGATACAATCGGCGGCGGAAGGAACAGGGGGACGGCACACATGCTGAAGGGAATCAAAGTATCGCGCGGGATCGCACTGGGCAGGCTGTACGTGTACACCCCCTTTGTGCCCCAGGTGGAGCAGGGCCCCTGCGCGCCGGGTGAGGAAGAGGCACAGCGCCGGGCGTACCTGCGGGCGAAAGAGGCTGCGGCGGCCGAACTGCGCGGCCTGATGGAAGCGCTGCAGGCGCGCGGCGGGCAGGGCGATATCTTTGGCGCCCATCTGGAAATTTTAGACGACGTGGTGATGGAGGAGGAGATCCTGACGGCCATCGCCGAAGAGCGCGCCACGGCGGGCGAAGCGGTGGACCGGGTGTACCGCGCCTATGCCAAGGTGGTAGGCCGCGCCAAGGACCCGGTGATCCGCGAGCGGGCCCGCGACCTGGACGACGTGCGCGGCCGGGTGCTGCGCAACCTGCAGGGCGTGCCGGAAAAAAACCTGGCCGGCCTGACGCAGCCGTGCATTGTGGCCGCCGGAGAATTGCTGCCCTCACAGATCGCCCAGATGGATCCGGCGGTGGTGCAGGGACTGGCCACCCAGGAGGGCAGCGCCACCTGCCACGCGGCCATCGTGGCCCAAAACCTGGGCCTGCCGGCGGTGTTCGGCATTACGGGCTTGCTGGAGCAGGCACAGGACGGCGCGCGCGCGGTGCTGGACGCAGAGGCGGGCGCGCTGCTGCTGGACCCGGACGACGAGGCCTGGGCCGAGTATGAAGGGCGCGCCCGGCGCGCGCGCAAACTGGCAAAACAGGCGGCGGCCTACGCAGGCCTGCCGGCGGTGACGCTGGACGGGCGCCGCGTGGACATCTGCCTGAACCTGGGAGACGGCGGGCTGCCGCCGGAGCTGGCCCAGAGCGATGGCGTGGGGCTGCTGCGCACGGAATTTTTATTTATGCAGAAAGACCACCTGCCCACGGAGGAGGAGCAGTTTTCAGCTTACCGCCAGGTGCTGGAGGGCGCCGGCGAAAAACCGGTGACACTGCGCACACTGGATATCGGCGGCGACAAACAGCTACCCTATCTGCCCCTGCCCAAAGAGGAAAACCCCTTCCTGGGCGCGCGGGCGCTGCGGCTGTGCTTCGCCCGGCCGGAAGTTTTCCGCACCCAGCTGCGGGCGGCGCTGCGGGCGTCGGTGTACGGTCAGCTGTGGCTGATGTTCCCCATGGTGGGCAGTTTGGACGACTGGCGCCGGGCGCGCGGGGTTTACCTGGACGTGAAACAGGAACTGGCTGCCGAGGGCGTGCCCGTGGCCGACAACATCCGCCTGGGCGTGATGATCGAGATCCCGTCGGCCGCGCTGCTGGCGCGGCAGCTGGCCGCGGAAGCGGACTTTGCCAGTGTGGGCACCAACGATCTGTGCCAGTACCTGTTCGCGGCCGACCGCACCAACAAGGACGTGGCGCCCTATGCGCAGAAATACGCCCCGGTGCTGCTGGGGCTGCTGGGGCAGATGGCCGCGGCCTTCGACGCGGCAGGCAAGCCCCTGTCCATCTGCGGTGAATTGGGCGGCGACGCCCTGGCCACGGCCGCGCTGGTGGGACTGGGGTATAAAAAACTGAGCATGTCGCCCGTGCACATGGGCTATGTGAAACAGATCATCTGCACCGGCCGCTATGCGGACATGCAGGAATTGGCATACAGCGCGCTGAAGCAGCAGACCCAGAGCGAAGCTGAGGCGCTGCTGAACGAATATTACGAGGCTGCCGTGCACTGACGCGCGGCGGGAAAGGAGAAGGCGCATGTACACAAAGGTGACGACCGTCTGCAACCCCACGGGCCTGCACGCGCGCCCGGCCACGGAATTTGTGACGGAGGCAAAGAAGTACAAAAGCAGGATCACCATCCAAAACACCCAGGAGACGGAAGAGGACGCGGTGAACGCGAAATCGGTGGTGCTGCTGCTGAGTTTGGGGCTGGGCAAAGGGACCCAGGTGAAGCTGGCCGCCGAGGGCGAGGATGAACAGGAGGCCGTGGAAGCGCTGGCGGCGCTGATCGACTCGGGCTTCGGCGAGTGACGGCCTGCGGGATAAGGAGGATGGATATGGATTTTGTGAGCGAATACGCGGCCAATGTGGACGCGGTGCTGCAGGCCATTTGGCGTGAGGAACGCCCGGCCATTGACGAGGCGGGCCGCATGTTGGCCGACAGTTTGACGGCCGACGGCATGTTGTATGTATTTGGCTGCGGCCACTCCCATATGATTGAGGAGGAATTGTTTTACCGCGCCGGCGGCCTGGGGGCCGTGTGCCCCCTGTTCGAGAGCAGCACCATGCTGCACGAGGGCGCGGCCAAAAGCAGCAAGATCGAGCGCATGAGCGGCTATGCCCAATTGGTGATCGACCGGTATGACATCGGGCCCAAGGATTGCTTTTTGGCCGTGTCCAGCAGCGGCATCAACCCGTTCATCATCGAGATGGCCCAATTGGCGCGGGAAAAAGGCGCCAAGGTGGTGGGCATCTCGGCCTTTGGCTATAAGGCAAAGCCCTCGCGCCACAAGGATGGGCTGCATCTGCCGGACGTGTGCGATTTGTGCATCGACAACCACGTGCCCGTGGGCGACGCCAGCGTGGCCGTGTGCGAGGACGGCACCAAGGCCGGGCCGGTGTCCAGCATCGCCTCGCTGGCCATTGCCGACGCCATGGTGCTGGCGGCCTGCCAGGAGCTGCGGCGGCGGGGGATCGACCCCGAGGTGTTCCGCAGCGGGAACTGCGCCGGCGGCGACGAGTACAACGGGCGGCTGATCCAGCGCTTCAGCGCGCGGGTGCGCAGCCTGTGAGGAGGATGCGGTGAACAGTAAAACTGTTTTGATCTTGAAGCAATTGATGGACGGACGGCCCCGCAAGCTGGGAGACCTGGCGGAGCAGCTGGAGATCTCGGCCCGCCTGGTGCGCTACGAGATGGGAGAGGCCAATGTCTTTTTGCAGCGGGAGGGCTTTCCCGCCTTGCAGTACCAGCGGCCCTTGGGACTGCGCCTCACCATGGACGAGGAACAGCGGGCCGCGCTGCGGCAAAAGCTGGCCAGCCTGGACGCCTACGATTACACCATGACCTCGGCGGAGCGTCGCTGCGTGATGACGCTGATGCTGCTGGCCAGCGGCGGCGAACCGCTGACCAGCCAGTATTTCGCCGACCAGCTCGGGGTGAGCAAGAGCAGCATCGACAAGGATATGGCCCTGCTAAAAACGGACCTGCTGGGCAGCGGCGTGCGCCTGGAAAGCAAGGTGGGCAAGGGCAGCACCCTGGAGGGGGAGGAACAGTCCCTGCGCCACCGCGGCGTGCGGCTGCTGGAGCAGCACGTGGACTTCGCCGGATTGTACGGGGGCGCCGCCGGAAGCGCCGACATGGTGGAGCGCTGGGCCCGCCGGCTGTTCTGTGACGAGACCCTGCCCGCCCTGTTCGAGCTGGTGCGCGGCATGGAGCAGGGGGAGCTGGGCAAGTGGCTGGGGTACGATTCCTTCCGCATGCTTACCTTGACCCTGGCGGTGACGCTGGTGCGCGTGCGGGCCGGTAAGGCCGTGCAGGCGGTGCCCGCCAACATGGCCCTGGTGAAAACCGCCAAAGAGTATGTGCATGCGGTGCGGCTGGCCGGGGCGCTGGAAGAGCGCTTTGCGGTGCGGCTGCCCGCGGGCGAGGTGTACGCGCTGGCGATCCTGCTGGCCAGCGCCAAGTACGTGACGCCGGAACCTTACCTGAAAGAGGACTGGGCCAAGGTACAAGTGCTGCTGGACCGGCTGGTGCGCGGCATGAGCGAGGAGATGGGCATCGACTTCGCCGAGGATGAGGAGATCTACAACGCTTTGCAGGCCCATCTGGGGCCCACGGTGTTCCGGCTGCGGCACGGCATCCCCATCACCAACCCCAATTTACAGGAGATCAAAAAAAACTACGCCGCGTGCTTCTCCGCCCTGGAGCGGGTGCTGGAAAAACCCGGCAGCGAGCTGCTGGCCGGCATCACCGAGGACGATATCGCCTATCTGGTGCTGCATTTCTGCGCGTCCATCGAGCGGCGCAAGCGCATGATGCCCGTGAGCCGCGTGGCCATCGTGTGCGTGCACGGCGCGGGCACGGCCAATTTGCTGCGGGAGCTGGTGTGCTCCAAATTCAAGAACATCCGCGTGGTGGCCACGGCCACTTATACCGACCTGCAGGCGCTGGAGGGCATGGACGTGGATTTCGTCATCGCCAGCATCCCTCTGCCGGGCTGCAAGGTGCCCTGGGTGAAGGTGGAGACCATCCCCACAGCCGAAGACTGGGAGGCCATCAGCCGCATGATCCTGAAATACGGCGCCAAGGGCCAGGCCCGCAGCGATGCGGTGGAGCTGTTCAAGGACGTGATGAAAACCATCCAAAATCACTGCGAGGTGCGGGACGTGGACGGCCTGATGGCCAGCCTGGCGGCCTGCTTCGAGGCGGCCGGCATGCCGGTGCGGGCGGACCGCGTGCAGCCCGCCCTGGCCCAATTGCTGGGCCCGCAGAAGGTGCTGTGCCGCCGCCGCGCGGCCGATTGGGAGGATGCGGTGCGCCAGGCATGCGAAGTGCTGGTGCGGGCAGGGGATGTGACGGAGGAATTCACCCGCTCAGCGATCCAAAGCGTGCGCGGCGCCGGGCCGTATATCGTCATCATGCCCGGTGTGGCGCTGGTGCACAGCGAGATGGGCAAGGGGGTGAAACGCCTGGCCATGAGCCTTGTCACCTTCGGGAACGACGTGTGTTTCCACCATCCCACCAACGATCCCGTCCGCCTGGTGCTGTGCCTGGCCCCCACGGACAACTGGTCCCACCTGGGGGCGCTGCGCGGGCTGCTGAACCTGCTGAACGACGTGCCTGTGCAGACCCTGTGCGCGGCCCGCACCCCGCAGGAGCTGTGTGAATATCTGAAAGGAAGCTGTGAGTGATTATGCCTTTGTGTGATTATGTGAACCCCGCCACCACCGCCCTGGGCCGGCGGGCCGACTGTTGGGAGGACGCGGTGCGCCAGGCCGGCGCCCTGCTGGAGGAGGCGGGCGCCATCGCCCCCGCGTACACCCAGGCCATGGTGGACATGGTGAAGGAGCTGGGGCCCTATATCGTCATCATGCCCGGCGTGGCCCTGGCCCACGCGCGGCCCGAGGGCAATGTGAAGCGCAACAGCATCGCCGTGGCCACCTACCCCGCGGGCGTTGCCTTCGGCAATGAATCCAACGACCCGGTGTACGCGGTGTTCGCCATCGCGGCCTGTACCGACGCCGACCATCTGGTATTGTTCCGGGCGCTGGCCAAGTTCATCGCCGAGGAGGAAAACGTGGAGCGGCTGAAAGGGGCGGCGACGTTTGAGGAGATCGGATTTTAAAACGGGATCAAGCAGGAAAGAAAGGGGAACTGAACAATGGACAACATGCTGGAACGGCTGAAAGGCGGGCTGATCGTCTCCTGCTATGCAGGGCCGGATTTCAACGCGGAGATGGGCGTGCCGGAAACGATGGTGTGCGTGGCGAAAAGCTGTATCGCCGGCGGCGCCAAGGCCATCCGCACCAACTGGGAGAACGTGGCCGCCGTCAAAGCGGCGGTGGACGTGCCGGTGATCGGCCTGAAAAAGATCTACCGCAGCGGGGACATGATCAGCGGCGACTTCCGCATCACGCCCACACTGAAAGAGGTGGAAGAACTGCTGAAGGCCGGCGCCGATGGCGTGGCCGTGGACGGCACCATCCGCGAGCGGTACGACGACCAAACGCTGGAACAGTTCATTGGCGCGGTGAAAAAAGAATTCGGCGCCTTTGTCATCGCCGACATTTCCACCGTGGAGGAGGGGGTGGCCGCCTGGCGCTACGGCGCGGACATGGTGGGCACCACTTTGTCGGGCTACACGCCCTATTCCAAAAACCCGCTGCCCTTCGGCACGCTGCCCAGCCCGGACCCGGATTATGAGATCATCCGCGAACTGCGCGCCGCAGGCGTGCCGCACATCGTGGCCGAGGGCCGCATCACCAACGGCGAGAAGATGCGCAAAGCGCTGGAGGCCGGCGCGCACAGCGTGGTCATCGGCACCTCCATCACCGAGCCGCGCAAGATCGTGAAGACCATTCTGCTGGACGCCGGCCTGTGAACAGGCCCTACAAACAGGAAAGAAGGACGATACAATGCAAGCATGGCAGCGCTATTTCCAAACCATGAACGAGGTGGTGGAGAAGGCCTACAACACCCAGGGCGAAAATATCATGAAAGCGGCCGACCTTTTGACGGAATGCACCAAAAACGACGGGATCATTCATATGTTCGGCTGCGGGCATTCCGGCCTGGTGACGGAGGACGTGTTCTGGCGCAGCGCCACCCTGGCCAACGTGCACGCCATTTTTGAATCCGCCGTGTCGGGCATCAACGAGATCACCAAGACCAGCCACCTGGAGAAGGTGGAGGGCCTGGGCCGGGTAATCGCCGAGTACAACCGCCTGGCCCCGCCGGACGTGCTGGTGTGCTTTTCAAACTCCGGCAACAACGCCGCCACGGTGGACATGGCCCTGGCCGCCCAGGAGATGGGCCTGCCGGTGATCGCCTTCACCAACGTGGAGTACGCCGACCAGCTGACCACCCAGCACTCCAGCGGCAAAAAGCTGAAGGACATCGCCGACGTGGTGATCGACAACTGCTCCATCATCGGCGACGCGGCCATCAAACTGGACGGGCTGGACGTGAAGGTGGGCGCCACCTCCACCATTCCCGTGGTGTACATGCTGGCCGGCCTGCTGGTGCAGACCTGCGAGAACCTGCTGGCCCAGGGCATCACGCCCGATGTGTACTACAACGGACACCTGGCTTACGAGCGCGACGATGTGAAAGAACACAACGACGCGCTGGTGGATAAATATTATCGGCGCATGAGAAACCTGTAACAAAACCCAAGCGGGCGCCCAAAGCGGCGCCCCCAAAAAAGGAGATGCCAGAGCGATGAAAGACCTGAAAGTATTGACCGTTTGCGGCGCGGGCGTAGGGACCAGCACGCTGCTGCGCATGAACATCAACGACGCCTTCAAATCCTTCGACCTGCCCTTTAACGTCAAGGTGGAGAACACCAGCCTGTCCCGGGCAAAGGGCATGGCCTGCGATCTGATGGTAACGTTTGAAAGCTTTGCCGAGGACGCGCGCAAATGCTGCCCGGACGTGATCGTCGTCAAGAACCTGATGGACAAAAAGGAACTCAAAGAAAAGATCGGGGAATACCTGACCAGTAAAAATCTCATTTAAGGAGGAAAGAATCATGGCAGTTTTATCCGGAATCGTCCATTTTATCACCACCTACATATTCAACCAGCCATTCATTTTGCTGAGCCTGGTGGCCATGGTGGGCCTGATCCTGCAGAAGAAACCCCTGCAGGACATCATCGTCGGCTCGCTTAAAACCGGCATCGGCTATCTGATCCTGTCCCAGGGCACCGGCCTGCTGGCCGGCATCGTGATGCCCATCGCTTCCATCCTGAACAAGATCTTCAACGTGGAAGCGACCACCACCGGTATGGGCCAGGTGGCCTTCGAGGCGGATTGGGCGTCGTCCATCGCCCTCATCATGGTGGTGGGCTTCATCGTCAACCTGCTGCTGGCCCGCTTCACCAAGTTCAAATACGTGTATCTGACCGCGCACCAGACCTACTTCATCGCCCTGGTCTACCTGGCCCTGGCGGTGGAAGTGATCGCCAACCCGAATAAGACGATGATCGTCATCGTGGGCGGCCTCATGCTGGGCGTGTACTGCACGCTGAGCCCGGCCCTGGTCCAGCCGTTCATGCGCAAGGTGACCGGCACCAACGACCTGGCCTACGGCCACACCACCTCTTTCGGCGTCATCATGGGCGCCCTGGTGGGCAAACTGTTCAAAAAGCATGAGAACGAGTCCTCGGAAGACCTGAAGATCCCCGCGAAGCTGTCCTTCCTGAAGGATATCACCGTTTCCACTGCCATCGTGATGACCCTGCTGTATCTGGTGGGCGTGACCATCGCCGGCCCGGCCTGGGTGCAGGAGAACGTCAGCGGCGGCACGGCCGCTTACATGTACGCCATCTCCCAGGGCGTCATGTTCGGTGTGGGCATCACCATCGTCCTGACGGGCGTCAGCATGATGATCGCCGAGATCACCGAGGCATTCAAGGGCATCTCTGAGAAGGTCGTGCCCAACGCGGTGCCCGCGCTGGACTGCCCCGTGGTGTTCAACTTCGCCCCCACGGCCGTGATGCTGGGCTTTTTAAGCTGCCTGGGCACTGTCATTGTGTGCGTGGTGCTGTTCGGCGCCGTGGGCTTCTATGCCCTGACCCCGCCCGTCATCACCTGCTTCTTCGGCGGCGGCCCCGCGGGTGTGTTCGGCAACTCTACCGGCGGCTGGCGCGGCGCTGTGCTGGCCGGTGTGGTGGCCGGTTTGCTGCTGAGCTTCGGCCAGGCGCTGACCGTCGGCTGCCTGTCCACGACCATCGCCGACTTTGCGCGCTGGTCCAACGACTTCGACTATTCTGTGTTCACCTGGCCGTTCCAGCAGATCCTGAAGCTGATCTTCTGAACGACCCTGTCGTGAAACCGCGGCCGGCGCGTCTGGCCGGCAAAGTCAGGTATTTTCATTGGGTAACAGGGCCTCCCCCTAGGGTTCACCTTGGGGGGAGGCTTTGTGTTTGCCGAACGGAAAAACTTATGCTATAATAAAACAATATTGGTCATCTTTTGTGCTTCGGCCCTTGAAAGACCGCAAGAAAGGTTGTTATCCCGTGCAGCAAGAAGCAAAACCGAAAAAGAAACGCGATATGCCCACGTTTTACCGCTTTGTCAGCTTATACCAGGACTATATGAATATGACGCGCGACTACGGCGACGGGGTACAGCACAGCATGGTGGAGATGCATATCCTGGCCATCGTCTGCCAGGAGCCGGGCATCACCGTGGGGCAGGTGGCCCAGCAGTGGGGCCGCACCAAGGGTGCGGCGTCGCAAAATGTGACCAAGCTGGAAAAGCGCGGCTTGCTGGTGCGCACAAAACTGCCCCACAACGCCCGCGAGGTGCATCTGTACCCCACCAAGCACGGCCAGCATCTGGCCCAGCTGCACGCGGAGTATGACCAGCGCACGGAAGGGCGCATTGCCGGCGAGCTGATGGCCCGGTGCAGCATGGAAGAACTGGAGCTGTTCGACCGCGTGCTGAACGTGTACAGCGACGTGCTGGAACAGGAGCTGAACGTGCGGGACTGAGCGGCAGTTATCGATTGTATAGTAGAAAACAATTTGCGGCCCTTATGCGGATGACAGATCTGCATAAGGGCTTTTTGTTGCGCAAATATGTCAAAAAATCAGCTTAATATTAGGGTAATTATACAAAAATAAGCTTTTTAAAATAAAATTATTGACAAATTAGTTCAGAATGCTATGATGAAAGCATAAAGTTTAGCGCTAAACATTTTGAGAAAGCGGAAGGTGTTTACATGTACGATTTTGACGAGATCATTGACCGTGCCAATACCAACAGTGTGAAGTACGGCGTGAGCAAAATGATGTATCCTGGCCTGCCGGACGATTATATCCCCATGTGGATCGCCGACATGGACTTTGCCTGCCCACAGCCCATTCTGGACGCGATGAAGGCGCGGCTGGATAAGCGCATCCTGGGCTACAGCATGGTGCTGGACCCAGAGTATTTTGCCGCCCTGGCCGGCTGGATGAAAACGCGCCACAACTGGGAGGTGGACCCGGCCACCAGCCTGTTCAGCTCGGGTGTGGTGCCGGCGCTGAACGTGGCCGTCCAGATGCTGACCAAAGAGACGGACGGGGTGCTGCTGAACACGCCGGCCTATCACCCCTTTGACGACGCCGTGAAGAAATACGGCCGCAAGCCGGTGTACAGCCGCCTTGTGTGCAGGGACGGCCGGTATGAGATGGATTGGGAGGATTTTGAGGCCAAGGCCAAAGATCCCGATGTGACGCTGTACTTCCTGTGCAACCCCCACAATCCCACAGGCCGCGTGTGGAGCAAAGAAGAGCTGCGCCGCATCGGTGAGATCTGCTTTGCCAACAATGTGTTCGTCGTCAGCGACGAGATCCACTTCGATTTCATCCGCGCGGGCGTGGAGCACACGGTGTTCGCCACCCTGTTCCCGTGCGAAAAGCGCATCATCACCTGCACGGCGCCCTCCAAAACCTTTAACCTGGCGGGCAATCAGCTGTCGAATATCTTTTTTGCCGACCCGCAGCTTCAGCAGCAGTGGCAGGCGGCCCAGGTGTTCGGCCAGCCCAACCCCCTGTCCATCGACGCCTGCAAAGCCGCGTACACCCAGTGCGCCGGCTGGCTGGATGAGCTGAACGCCTACTTAGACGAAAACTTCCGCCACTTTGCCCAGCGCGTGCAAGACGAGCTGCCGGGCGTGCGCTTTACCATCCCCGAATCCACGTATCTGGCCTGGGTGGACATGAGCGGCACCGGGCTGTCCCGCCAGGAGCTGGCGCTGCGCGTGGTGGAAGCCGGCCTGCATATCGAGTTTGAGGACGAATTCGTGGACAACGGCGAGGGCCATGTGCGCATGAACCTGGCCTGCCCGCGCAGCGTGGTGGACCGCGCCGTGGATGCCCTGGTCAAGGCCATCGGCCCGGGGACGGCCCCTGGCACGCCCCGGGTGAAAGAGGACGACGTGCTGCCGGACTTTACCGTGGACACCCCTTGGGAAACCGGTAAAAAGCTGAGCGACGTGGTGGCCGGCAAGCCCACGCTGCTGCTGTTTTTGCGCTACAGCGGCTGCCCGCTGTGCCAGCTCGACATGCATGCGCTGGCCGCACGCTACGGCGAAGTGGAAGCCGTGGGCGGCCAGGTGGCGGTGGTGCTGCAGTCGGCCCCGGCCAAACTGGCCGAGGAACTGGGCACCCCGGATGCAGTACCCTACACCATCCTGTGCGACCCGGAGAAAAAACTGTACCGGCAGCTGGCCGTCTGGCCCGCGGCAAGCCAGATGGAACTGGTGGGCCCGGGCCTGATGGAAAAAATGGCCCAGGTGCAGGCCCAGGGCATCCAGCACGGGGACTATGAAGGCGACGAGATGCAGCTGCCCGCGGCCTTTGCCGTGGACGCCGGGCGCAAAGTGATCTGGGCCCATTACGGCCAGGGCTTGGGCGACACGCCCGATGCGGCGAAGATCGCCCAGGTGCTGCAAGCCTGATGAACCCCCGAAGACCGCCCAGGGGCCGCCGGTGCGGAAAGGCGGCCGCCTGATCATCCTCTAATAAGAATAGGAGCGAATTATGGATCAAAAAGCGAAAGGCAAACTGAAACTGTTCGACCTGATCTCCATCGGTGTGGGCTCGGTGATCGGCGCAGGCATCTTCTCCATGCTGATGAGTGGCATGGCCATGACCGGCCGCAGCATCTCCCTGGCGCTGGTGGGCGCCATGGTCGTGACCATGCTACAGCAGGTGCGCAGCATCTTCATGTCCTCGATGTTTGCCCTGGACGGCGGCATGTACTCCCAGCAGGCGCTGATCCTGCCGCCGGTGTTCACGGGCATCACGGTGATCTGTTTCGTGTTTTCCAACTTCTCCTTCTCGGTATACGGTATCTCCATCTCCCAGTACCTGGTGCAGTTGATCCCGGCGCTGGCCCCGTTCCAGCGCGTGCTGGGTGTGCTGATCCTGACGGCGTTCTTCCTGATCACCGTGCGCGGCACCGGCTTTTTGGCTAAGGTGCAGAACGTGATGGCTGTGTGCATGTATGTGGCTTTGGCCATGTTCATCGTGTTCGGCCTGGTGAAGGGCGGTACGGCGGAGGCCGCGGCCACCCCGTATTTCGCCGCCGGCCCCGTGGGCTTTTTGATGGCCGTCGCCGTGATGAGTTTTACCTGCAACGGCGCCAGCAACGTGATCAACCTCTCGGCTGACACCGAGAACCCCAAGCGCAACATCCCCCTGGGCGTGCTGCTCTCCGCCGGTATCTGCGCGCTGATCTATTTCCTGCTGGGCCATGTGGCTTCCAGTGTGGTGCCCTTTGCCCAGGCCGGCTCGGCCACTATGGGCGCGGTGGCGCAGCAGATCATGCCCCACGGCCTGTACTTATTCTTCGTGGTGGGCGGCGCCATCTTCGCCCTGACCACCAGCCTGCTGGGCGGCATTGCCGCCATCAGCGCGCCCATCGTGGCCGGCGCCGAGGACGGCTGGCTGCCCAAAGTGATCGCCAAGCGCACCGCGAACGGCTATCCCTGGGTGGTAATGCTGGTGATGTATCTGGTGGCCGTGGTGCCCGCTGCGCTGAACTTCACCTTGGATACCATCGTGTCCTTCATCCTGGTGCCCGGTATGTTCGTGAACGTGATCGGCATCTGCCTGTCCTTCAAGCTGCCCCAGAAGTACCCCGAAGCCTGGGGCAAATGCAGCCTGCGCTGCCCGTACTGGCTGTACTGTGTACTGCTGGTGCTGTCCATCGTCGCCTCGCTCATCACCGCCATTTTCTCTCTGCTGAGCCTGGATGCGGTGGGCGTCATCGGCAATCTGGTGCTGACGGTGTTCCTGTTCGGCTTCTCCTTCTGGCGCTGGAAGAGCGGCAAGGTGAAACTGCAGAGCATCGACGCGGTGAAAGCGGCGCAGTGACCCCGCGCATTTGTGAAAACCATAAAAGCGCCCCCGGGAATTCCGGGGGCGCTTTGCCGTGCGTAGAAGCGTTACTCCTTTTCGAAAAGGACAGCCTGCAAAACCGCGGCGGCCATGCCCGCGGCGCCCAGCGCAAAGCAGCATATCGCCGCGCCTTTGTGCCCCCGTCCCGCCAGCCGCAGTGCACCCCAGATCAAGCCGGCCTCCGCGGCCAGGGAAACGGCCTTGGCGGTCCAGCGGAAGCCCTTATTGCCGTCCCAGGCGCGGGTCAGGCCCCGGTCAAGACGGTCGGCCGATGCTTCGATCCGCTGCTCCAATCGCTCTGCGGCAGCATCTACGCGCTGCCCAAATTCCCGTTCTGTCATCCTGTGTTCCTCCTAAATCATATAGAGTAAAAAAGCGGTCTATCAATGATACATTCTAAATGAATGTATATTGCCAAAAGAAATTGCCCGCTGAAGGGCAATGGGAAAACGCTTCAGTCCGCGAGGGCCTGAAAATATCGCCGGGCCATCCCCATGATCTCCTCGTCCACCAGGGGCACGCCCATGCGGGCCAGCATCTCGGACAGGAAAGTGAATTTGCCCAGCATCTCCTCTGCTGTGGCAGGGTATACCGACGGGGCCAGCCACAGAACGGACAGCAGCGGCAGCACCTCGGCCAGCTCTTTGGCATAGTCCGTATGCAAGGAACCGTCCCGGTTGCCCTCTTCCAGCAATTCCAGCCACAGAGGGGTGAGGATGCGGCGGTTGGTCTCCAGCATGCGGGCCAGGATATGGGGGTTCTTCAGGATGGGTACCGCCTGCTGATTTACCCGCGCCTGTTCGCCGTCCCTTTGGCTTAAAAGTACCACGGCCCGCATTTTTTGCAGCCCATTCAAGTCCTGGCGGCGGCGCACCGCGGCAAAGGGGTTGTTGGCCAAAAACATGCTGTCCCCCAAGGCGTCCATGATCTCCTCTTTGGACTTGAAGTGATGATAGACCGCGCCCTTGGTCAGCCCGCCAAGCTCATCGACGATGTCCTGGATGGTGGTATTGTCGTAACCCTTTTCCAGGAACAGGCGCTTGGCCGCAGTCAGGATCTTTTCCACCGTGACTTCAGGGTACTTGTTCCGCGCCATAGGCAGCCTCCTCCATAAACATTCTTGTAGTATGTATATAGTATAGCAGACTGTTCCGGCACTGTCAACCGCTTAAGGCGGTTTGGTCAGGCGTGCCCGCGCAGGTACAGGCGATAGGCCAGCAGCGAGCCTCCCGCCACCAATACACAGGCCGCGGCGCTGAAAAGGAATACAGGCGAAGTGGGTTCGGCTACATGGGCGCCCATCAGGGTGCCGGTGAGGATGCCCGGCATCATGCCGGCCAGGCCGCCGAGCAGGTAGGGCCCGAAGGGATGGCGGGAGGCCCCCAGGTACAGGCTGACCACGTCGCAGGGCAAAAAGCCGATGATGCGCAGGAAAAAAGGGAAAAACCATGTGCCCTGGCGCCGCATCTGCGTCAACTGCCGGGCCTTGGGCCACCGCTTTATCAGGGCGTCCACCAGCCCCGCCCCGGATATCCGGCCGATCCAATAGGGCAGCGCCAGGCCGGCGGCCACACCCAGAACGTTCACCGCCACTGCCAGCGCGGGAGGAAACAGCAGCCCGCCCAGCCCGTACAGCACCAAAATGGGAAACATGATGGACAGGCTTTTACACAGATACAAGGCCACCAGGAACAGGGCGGCGACCAACAGGCTGCGCGGCGCCGCACCGAGCAGGGCATCCAGCGTCAGCTGGCCGCGGTACAGCAGCCCCAGGGCGAACATGGCAGCCATGGCGGCCAGGGGGACATATTTCAGCAGAAAGGCGGGGGATAGTTTTCGCATGGCGGCACCTCCGGTAAACCAAAAAGGCCCGCGCCGGCGCGACCGGCACGGGCCTTCTTTATTGTAACGCGGGCGGCCCTTTTTGTACAGGCCGTTATTGCCGGCAGCCGGCACAGCCTTGGCAGGCGGCCCTGCCGGCGGGGCTTTGACGCCACAGTTCGTCGGCCACGGGGGCCCAGTGCACAGCAGCGCCCACACATTTGTCGGTCAGATCGCGCACATCCTCCGGGCTTTCTAGATCGGTGGAATGGGCGCCGCTGGATTCCACCATCTGGGTCAGGCGGCCGGGATTGTCCAGCAAGGGGCAGGGGCGCAGCATGTTCTGGTTGAAGGGCTGGTTATTGTGATACGCCATGAACAGGGGCGACTGGTAGGCGTCCAACAGCGTTTTGTGGCGGATGTTCGAATCGGAGTAGTGGATGAAGGCGCAGGGCTCCACATCGCCGCCGGCGTTGATGTGGCAGTAGCAGCGCCCGCCGGCGATACAGCCGTTCACATATTCGCCGTCGTTCCAGAAATCCATGGTGAACAAGGGCTTGGTGCGGCGGAACTGACGGATCTGGCGGTACATATAGGCCCGCTGCTCGGCCGTGGCCATCAGCTCGGGCACCGCGTCCTTGCCCACGGGCATGTAGGTGAAGAACCAGGCGAATTTGGCCCCCTTGTCGATCATGTCGTCGATGTACACCTCACTGCCGATGACCTCGGCATTTTTGGAGGTATAGCAGCACGAGATGCCGAAGGGCAGCTTTTTGCGCTTGAGGATCTCCATGGCCCGCAGCACCTTGTCGTAAGTACCGGCGCCGCGGCGGAAGTCCGTGGCCTCGCCGAAGCCCTCGATGCTGATGGCGGGCACGAAGTTCTTCACCCGCAGCATTTCGTCGGCAAAGCGCTCGTCGATGAGGGTGGCGTTGGTGAAGGCCAGGAACATGCAGTCGGCGTGTTTTTCGCATATGCGGAAGATGTCGTCCCGCCGCACGGTGGGCTCGCCGCCGGAATAGATGTACATAAACGTGCCCAACTGCTTGCCCTGGGTGATGACGGAGTCCCATTCATCCAGGCTCAGGTTCAGCTTGTTGCCGTACTCGGCAGCCCAGCAGCCGGTGCAGTGCAGGTTGCAGGCGCTGGTGGGGTCCATCAGGATGGCCCAGGGGATGTTGCAGCCATACTGCTCCTGGGCGGCCTTCTCCCGCTCCAGCCCGATGACGGCCGTGTTGATGATGAAATTCTCAAACATCTTTTTGCGCACGTCCGCGTCGATGTCCGTGTACAGGCTTTTCACCAGCTGATACCAGTTCGAATCCCGGTCCGTCAGAGCCGGGCGCACCGCGGCAAGCTGATCGGAGATGACGCCTTTTTTATCGAACCGCTCCACCCAGTCCAGGATCTTGGGCACATTTTCGTCCGGGTCCCTGTCCAGATAATGCAGCAGCTGCTTCAGTCCGAAGCTTTTCAAATTTTCCGACATGGTAAAGTCGCTCATCACACTCATCCTTTCCATCTTTCCATACAAAACGATTCCGTCACCCTCAGTATAGGGCGCGGGGGGAAAGCCTGTCGATGGACAAGCGAGGAGGATTGTCAAAAAAATTGACAAAAATCACCGGCTGAATGAAGGCGCGGCGCCGGGTGCATACTGAAACCAGAGAGGGAAAGGGGAAGATAGGATGTACACCTTTGAGGGCTTTACCCGGCAGGCCGGCCGGGCAGTGAACGGGGCGCTGCGCCGCGCGGGCAAAATGGGCCACACCTGGGTGGGGACGGAACATCTGCTGCTGGCACTGGCCGGGGAGGACACCGGCGAGGCGGCGGCATTTTTGCTGGAAAAGCAAGTGTACGCCTTTCGCCTGGGCCGGCTGCTGGCGCCCCAGGGCGCCGGCGCGCCCCTGCGCCTGACGCCCCGGGATTTTACCGATAATCTGAAGAAATGCCTGGACCTGGCCGCCCTGGAGGCAAAGGCCGACTGCGTGGGCGAGCGGGGCAATTTAAAAAACGTGCGCACCGGGGCCATGCACCTACTGACGGCCATGCTGGAACTGCCCTGTACGGGCCGGCAGATGCTGCAAACCTTGGGCGTGGAGCCGCGGGCCGCCGCGCGGGCATACGGCCGGCGCGGCCACCCCGGCCGGGCTCCCCGCGGCGGGGGGGCGGGCGCGCGGCCCCAACCCCGCGCGGGCGGGCGCACAGCCGAAAAATATGCCCAGGACCTGACGGCCCTGGCTATGGATGGCCTGCTGGATCCGGTGAGCGCCCGCGACGGCGAGTTGGAGCGGGTGGAGGAGATCCTTATGCGGCGGCGCAAGAACAACCCCTGCCTGGTGGGCGAGCCGGGCGTGGGCAAAACGGCCGTGGTGGAGGGCTTGGCCCAACGCATCGCGGACGGCAAGGTGCCGCCGCGCCTGCGGCAAAAGCGCATTTTATCCCTGGATGTGGGCAGCCTGGTGGCCGGTACCAAGTATCGGGGCGATTTTGAGGAGCGGTTCCGCGGCGTGTTGGCGGACGTGCAGCGCGCGGGGGACGTGATCCTGTTCATCGACGAGGTGCACAGCATCGTGGGCGCGGGCGCCGCCGAGGGCGGTATCGACGCGTCCAGCATCTTGAAGCCGCTGCTGGCCCGGGGCGAGGTGCAGGTGATCGGCGCCACCACGCGGGTGGAGTATAAAAAGTATATCGAAAAGGACGCGGCCCTGGCGCGGCGCTTCGGCGAGGTGACCGTGGAAGAACCCAGCGAGACGGAGGCCAAGGCCATTTTGGGGGCGCTGGCGCCGCGCTACGCCCAGCACCACGGCGTGGATATCAGCCAGGACGCGGTGGAGGCCAGCGTGAGTTTGAGCATCCGTTACCTGCCCCAGCGCCGTCTGCCGGACAAGGCGCTGGACCTGTTGGACGAGGCCTGCGCCCGGGCGGTGCTGCACGGGCAGGGCGGACCGAAACCGGCGGTGACGGCCCGGGACATCGAGCAGGTGGCCGCCCTGCAGAGCGGCGTGCCCCAGGGCGCGCTGAGCCAGGGCGAGAGCGAACGCCTGGCCGCCCTGGAACGGCAGCTCAACCGCCGGGTGGTGGGCCAGTCGGCGGCCGTGCACGCGGTGGCCGGCGCCATGCAGCGGGCGCGGTTGGGCCTTGCCGGCGGCACGCGTCCCATGGGGGCGTTTTTGTTCCTGGGCCCCACGGGCGTGGGCAAGACGGCCCTGGCCAAGGCTTTGGCCGCCAGTGAGTTCGGCAGCGAGAAAGCCCTGGTGCGCTTTGACATGAGCGAATATATGGAAAAGCACGCGGTCTCGCGCCTGCTGGGGGCCCCTCCGGGTTATGTGGGCTACGGCGAGGGCGGCCAGCTGACCGAGGCAGTGCGCAAGAAACCCTTCTGCGTGCTGCTGCTGGATGAGATCGAAAAAGCTCATCCGGATGTGACCAACCTGCTGCTGCAATTGCTGGACGACGGCGCGCTGACGGACAGCGAGGGCCGCCGGGTGGATTTCACCCACACGCTGGTGATCCTCACCTCCAACCTGGGCGCCAAGGCGCTGGAGAGGGAAAGCCGTTTGGGCTTTGGCGAAGACGCCGCCGACGAGAGCGAGCGCGAGGCCCTGAAGGCTGCCCGCGCCCACTTCAGCCCCGAGCTGCTGGGCCGCCTGGACGAGCTGGTGGTATTCAAACCCCTGGGGCAGCCCCAGCGCGCCGAGGTGGCGGATATGCTGTTGGAAGAGCTGGAAGGCCGCTGTGCCCTGTGCGGTGTGACGCTGCGCCACACCAGCGCGGCGGCCGACGCGCTGGCCCGCAAGTGGTACGACGCCAAAGCCGGCGCCCGCAGCCTGCGCCGCGCGGTGACACGCGAGGTGGAGCAGCGCCTGGCCCAAAGCATGTTGCACGACGGCGCCACGGATTACCTGTTGGATGTGCGGGACGGCAAATTGGTGCTGGCTGTGCCCACCCTGGCCGGGGTGTGACGATACAAAAAAGAGGGAAAGGCCTATGGCTTTCCCTCTTTTTCCGTACTTATATTACCACAAAAACGGAAAGATTTTAAATTTTGTACTTTCCCTCTTCAGCGTGTAAGAAGAATGGGGGAGACAATGAAGCCGGACAAAGGATCTTTTCTAGAACAGCTTGAAACGAAGCCAGCTCCTGTGCACACGCCGGTACTGGCCCTGCGCACAGCCGCGCTGAACGCCGAGGTGAGGTGAAAAACGGTTTCCTCCCATCCGCTGAAATGAAGAAAACCGCCCGTTTCCTCCGTTGTGTGGAAAGAAAAGAAAGGCGGTGTCCCTATGAACAACACGACAAAGCGGCGCTTGCGCACGGCGCTCTCCTGCGCGGGCTTTTTCTTTGTATGGGCCCTGACGGTGAGCCTGGGCAATTTCCTGCCGGACCCGGCATGGCTGGAACAGATGCCGGCCCTGCGGCGGCTGTGGTGGGAAGTGCTGCCCCTGTTGGCCGTGGGGTTGGCGACGGTGCTGTTCGGTTGGGGATTGGACAAAGCGCGCAACCGGACGAAGCTCTCCGCCCACTGGGGGCAAGACGCGGCCCTGGGCCTCGCGCTGGGCGCGGCCTGGCTGGCCGTGCCGGCCCTGCTGCTGTGGCTATTGGGGGCGCTGCGTGTCACCGGCGTAAGCCCGGTGTCGGGCATATGGCTGTGGGCGCTGGCCGCCCTGGCCAATGTGGCTATGCAGGAATATTTGGTGCGCGGCTATCTGTACCAAAGCTGCAAAAATGCCTATGGCCGCGGCGCGGCGCTGGCGGTGATCACGGCGCTGTTCGCCCTGATGCACGGCGGCGCTTTTGCGGCCGGCGTGGTGCCGGTGCTGAACGTGCTGACCATGAGCGTTTTCGCCACCTTGCTGCTGGAATACACCGGCGGCCTGCTGGCGTCCATCCTGGCCCATTTTATGTGGAATACAGCCGGCTGCCTGCTGCTGGGCAGCGTATCCTTGGCTGACGATTACCCCCATTGGCTGACGTGTACCTTTGCCGGCAGCGAACTGTTGTCCGGCGGGATATACAAATTGGAGGGCAGCATCCTGACGTTGGCGGCTAACCTGGGATTGTGCGTGCTGACGGCTGTGCTGATGCGCCGCGCAGCCGGGCGACAAAGGACATAAAGAACGCCCCGGAGTAGTTCCGGGGCGTTGAC
>CAJMEU010000032.1 GCA_905212515.1 uncultured Oscillospiraceae bacterium
AAGCGGCGGGCCAACGCTCTTTGCTACTTTCTCAACGCTGAGAAAGTAGAAACCCTATCGTAAAAATAAACGTAAAACTACCGCGCGCACCCGGCCGCCAGCAGAACCCCCAACGCTCTTCGGCCGCTTCCCCGGACCCTGAGAAAGCAGCGCCCCCGCAATCAAAAAGCGCCCCGGAAAAATCCGGGGCGCTTTTTCGTCAACTTACACCGCGCCGGCAGCCGCATTCTCCTGGACATAGGCCAGGATATCGGCCATCTCGCGCAGCACCTGGGCGCCGTCCGGCACGCCCGGCACGGCCAGCACGGGCACCGTCTCCACGCCGAAGGCCCGCGCCATGTCCGGCTGCTCTTCGGCGTCCACGGGCCGGTAGACGATGCCGCTGTGCTGCAGAAGGGATTTCACCCTGCGGCAGTTGGGGCAGGTTTTGGTGGTGAACAGCAGCAGCTCCTGGGCGGCAGGGGCCGTGGGCGCTTGCCCGTAATCGGCGCGGGCCACGCGCAGCGGGCCCTGATGGGTGAGGCGCGAGGCGCCGATGTCGTACACTTTGCGGTCCTTGAACTCCTGCGTTTTGCCGTCGTTCCAGTTCTGCACCGGGCGGTAATAGCCGGTGATGCGGCTGTACACCTCGGTTTTGCCGCCGCAAACCGGGCAGGTGAACTGCTCGCCCGCCAGATAGCCGTGGTCCTTACAGATGGAGTAGGTGGGCGAGAGGGTGTAATAGGGCAGCTCGTAATTTTCGGCAATCTTGCGCACCAGGGCAGCCGCGGCCTTCCAGTCCGGCAGCTTCTCGCCCAAAAAGGCGTGGAACACCGTGCCGGAGGTGTACAAGGTCTGCAATTGGTCCTGCACGTCCAGGGCCGAGAAGATATCCTCGGTATAGCCCACGGGCAGGTGGCTGGAGTTGGTGTAATAGGGCGTGCCGTTCTCGTTGGCGGTGATGATGTCCGGGAACTGGGCCACGTCGTGCTTGGCCAGGCGGTAGGTGGTGCTTTCGGCCGGGGTGGCCTCCAGGTTGTAGAGGTCGCCGTAAAGCTCCTGATAATCGCTCAAACGGGCGCGCATGTGGTTCAGCACGTCCTTGGCAAACTGCTGGGCCGCGGGCTGGGTGAGGTCCTGGCGCAGCCATTTGGCGTTGAGGCCGGCCTCGTTCATGCCGATGAGGCCGATGGTGGAAAAATGGTTGTCGAAGGTGCCCAGGTACCGCCTGGTGTAGGGGTACAGGCCCGCCTCCAGCAGCTTGGTGATGGTGTCGCGCTTCATCTTCAGGCTGCGGGCGGACAGGTCCATCATATGATCCAGCCGCCTGTAGAAATCGGCCTCGTTTGCGGCCTGGTAGGCGATGCGCGGCAGATTGATGGTGACCACGCCCACGCTGCCCGTGCTTTCGCCCGAGCCGAAGAAGCCGCCGGATTTTTTGCGCAGCTCCCGCAGGTCCAGCCGCAGGCGGCAGCACATGCTGCGCACGTCGCTGGGCTGCATGTCGCTGTTGATATAGTTGGAGAAATAGGGCGTGCCGTATTTCGAGGTCATCTCGAACAGCAGGCGGTTGTTCTCGGTGTCGGACCAATCAAAATCCCGGGTGATGGAATAGGTGGGGATGGGGTACTGGAAGCCCCGGCCCTGGGCGTCGCCCTCGATCATGATCTCGATGAAGGCCTTGTTGACCATGTCCATCTCGCGCTTGCAGTCCCCGTAGGTGAAATCCTGGGGCTTGCCG
Source organism: uncultured Oscillospiraceae bacterium (assembly GCA_905212515.1). Lineage (GTDB taxonomy): Bacteria > Bacillota > Clostridia > Oscillospirales > Ruminococcaceae > Ruthenibacterium. The sequence goes on from CAJMEU010000032.1 coordinate 1,721, forward strand.
CCCACCAGGGCCGGCTGGGAGGCAAGGTCGGGCGGGACCGTCCAGTCCAGCGTGATGTTGCTGAAGGGCGCCTGGGTGCCCCAGCGGCTGGGCGTGTTGACGCCGTAGATAAAGGACTCGATGCACTTCTTGGTCTGCTCGTAATCCAGGCCGTCGGCCTTCACGAAGGGCGCCAGGTACGTGTCGAAGGAGGAGAAGGCCTGGGCGCCCGCCCACTCGTTCTGCATGATGCCCAGGAAGTTGACCATCTGGTTGCACAGGGTGGCCAGATGCTTGGCCGGGGCCGAGGTGATCTTGCCCGGAATGCCGCCCAGCCCCTCCTGGATGAGCTGGCGCAGGGACCAGCCCGCGCAGTAGCCCGTCAGCATGGACAAATCGTGCAAATGGATGTCCGCGTTACGGTGGGCGTCGGCGATGTCCTTGTCGTACACCTCGCTGAGCCAGTAGTTGGCGGTGATGGCGCCGGAATTGGAGAGGATGAGGCCGCCCACCGAGTAGGTGACGGTGGAGTTCTCCTTCACGCGCCAGTCGTTGACGCCCAGATAATCGTCCACCAGGGCCTTGTAGTCCAGCAGCGTGGACTGCATCTGGCGCACCTTCTCGCGCTGCTTGCGGTAGAGGATGTAGCACTTGGCCACGTCGGCGTAGCCCGCCTCGCTGAGCACACGCTCCACACTGTCCTGGATGTCCTCCACCGAGACAAAGCCGTTTTGCACGCGCGGCTCAAAATCAGCCGTCACGCGCAGGGCCAGCAGTTCCAGCACACTGGGGTGCGTCTGCTTCTCCTGGGCCTCGAAAGCCTTTTCCATGGCTGTGACGATTTTTTGGATGTCGAAGGGCACCACCGTGCCGTCCCGCTTGCTCACCTGATACATGGTTCTTCCTCTTTTCCTTATTCTTCGGCGCGGTGCGCCGTATTTTGCCTGGCTGCCGCCCTTACACCCCGCGCAATTGGGTATTGGGCAAGTAGGGCAGCGCGTTTTGACGGCACTGCTCGAGATACGCGCGGTCCGGCGCGGTGAGGCCCGCGAAGGGCACCTGGGCCGAATCGACGAAGGCCTGCAGGAAATAGCGCGGCGCGCCGGCCAGCCAGCGGCCGATCTCGGCAAAGTCCCCGGGCGCGTGCAGCTGGCACACCACGGTGGTGCGCAGCTCATAATCAAGGCCGCTTTCCCGCAACAAGGCGGCGCTGCGCGCCACGGGCGCCACGTCCACCGCCGGCAGGCCGCAGGCCCGAGCATAGCGGGCGGGGCTGGCCTTAATGTCCATGGCCACATAGTCGGCCAGGCCCTCTGTGAGGACGGCGGCCAGGGCGTCCGGGAAAAAGCCGTTGGTGTCCAGCTTCACCGCGTAGCCCGCGGCCTTGATGCGCCGCAGCAGCGCCGGGGCATCGGGGTGCAGCAACGGCTCGCCGCCGGTGACGCACACGCCGTCCAGGATGCCGCGGCGTTTTTCCAGCAGGGCGAACAGCTCTTCCTCCTCCAGGGCGCCGGCCTCGCCGATGAGCTGGCTGTTGTGGCAGAAGGGGCAGCGCAAATTGCACCCGGGCAAAAACACCGTGCAGGCGGTGCGGCCAGGATAATCCAGCAATGTCAATTTTTGCAGGCCGGCCAGCTTCACGAAGTTCGCCTCCATATATTGGATTCATATTCCATTTTACACACAATATATAGTATGTCAAGAGCTTTTTCACCGATTCAGTAAAAAAATGGGGAGGGGGACGAAGCTGCGTGAAAAAACAGCCCGCGCTCAGTCCCCGCCGGGGCCGGACGGGCCGGGAACAGACCGGCGGCGGGCGCGCTCGCGCTCAAAATCCACGCCGCGGCTCTCCACATAATAGGCCAGCATCTCCTCGATATAGGCTTGGGGCATGCCGAAGTACTCGGCCAGCTGCCAGCTTTCCAAACAGCCCGCGTCCATGGCGTTCAAGATCTCCTCCAGGGGGAAATATTTGCGGTAGCCATAGCGGCTGGCCACGTTCTCCTGGTGTTTGCGCACGGTGTAAGGGCTGTCCAGCTGATAGAAGGTGCCGGTGGCGAAATGCCCCTCCTCGTGGATGAGGACGGCCCGTTCCTCGGCCTCGGTGCCCAGGCGGGCCGTGTCGATGGCCAGGTACCCGTCCGGGTGGGCCAGGGCCTGGCTGGCCGAGAAGGGGCAGGTGAACACGTCCACGCCCAGGGAATCCAGCGCGTCGTACAACGCGCCCAAATCGCAGGTTTTACCCATGGCCGCTCCTCCTGTCTTTCCGCTTTTCCGCATTGGAAAATTTTTCTTTATCTATACTATAAAGCACGGTCCATCCAATAAATGGGACAGATGGAAAATTGAGAAAACCGCGGAACATATAAAAAGCCCATGGAGCAAATGCTCCATGGGCCAATGGAGGGGAAAGTTCTGCAAAAGGATCAATACTCCAGCTTCCACATATAGCGCCGCTGGGTGAGCGGATGACTGCGGGCGATGGCCAGCTGCTCGGCGTACACGCGCAGCACGGCGCTGAGCACCATGGGGTTGAAATATTCCACCACCGGGCCGGGGATGACGTTGGCGATGCCGAAGTCCTTGCCGTCCAGCAACGTGGTCCTGGCGCCGAACCGTTCCAGGAACGTCAGCGCGCGGGCGTCCAGGGGCCGGGTGGGGCCGTCGTTCATCAGCAGCACAAAGGGCACGTCCTTGTCCACGATCTCGAAGGGGCCGTGGAAAAACTCGCCGTCGTGGAAATTGCCCGAGTTGACCCACTGCATCTCCATCAGCAGGCAGATGGAGAAGGCATAGGCCACGTCCTGGGTGGCGCCGGAGCTCATCACATAGATGACCGGCGCGTCCTTGTAGTCTTGCGCGAACTTTTGAGCCGCGGGGACGACGAAGGAGACCGCGTTCTCGATCAGGGGGTAGATCTGGCCGAAGGCCGTGTGCATCTCTTCATAATGGGCATAGCCCTCGCAGGCCTGGAGGATCTCCACCGCCAGCTGCAGCACCTTGGTCATTTTCTCCAGCTTGGCGGCGTAGTTTTTCTCAAAGCCGTGCACGACCACATAATGCGCGTTCTGCGCCAGGGGCGACGCCCCGTCGTGAGTGACGGCCACCACCGCCGCGCCCAATTCCATGGCCTTTTTGGAAGCGGCCACCGTCTCCGGCGTGGTGCCGCCCAGCGAACAGGTGATGACGATGGCCTGCTCGTTCACGCCCGCCGGCGTGGCATGGAAGAACTCGTTGGCCGTATAATGGCCGACGCGGATGGTTTTTGCATTTTTCTCCAGAAAATACTTGCCCGGATACAGCTCCGCTTTGGAAGCGCCGCAGCCCACGAAATACACCGACTTGATCTCCCCGCGCTGCTGCTTGATGGCTTCTACAATGTTTTTAGGCTCCATAGATCCGATCAACCTCCTGTTGGTTTGTTTGATACAAGTATAATACATCAAAAGCCGCATGTCAATACATATCGTGCTTTTAATTTATAACAACATGTAACAACTAATGCAACGGAAGGTAAAAAGCCTCAGGCGGACATGGTGATGGTGCAGGAATACCGGTCGGCGTTGACCACGCTTTTGCTGTGGTACACGGCCTCGCCGTTCTCATCATAGCCCTCGTCGCGCTGCAGCAGCAGGGCCAGGTTTTCGTCCACGCCCAGCAGCTGGCTTTCCTCGGGGGTGGCGTAGCAGATGCCGATGGTCTTGACGCCCTTGGCCAGCTTGACGCCTTTTTCCGCCAACGTTTTGTGGAGAGAGGCGGTGAGATCCTCGCCCAGCAGATAGGCAAAGGTGCGGCGCAGGCGCACCTCCTCGATCATCACCGGCACATCGTCGCAAAAGCGCAGGCGCCGCACGCTGATGACGCTGTCCCCTTCTTTGATGCCGAACAGCCTGATGTCCGCAGGGCGCGCCTCGGAGAGGCCGGCGAACAAAAGCCGGCTGGCGGCCTTTTGGCCGTTCATCTCACAGGTTTGGGTAAAGCCCATCATGGTGTTCATGCTGCGCACCAGCTTTTTGCCGGTGACAAAGGCGCCGATGCCCTGGCGCTTGGTGAGGATCTCTTCATCCACCAGCAGTTCCAGCGCTTTGCGCACGGTGATGCGGCTGATGTTGTACGCCTTGCTCAGTTCCATCTCCGTCATCAGCTGTTCGTTTTCTTTGAGCTCACCGGAGGCGACCTGGGCTTTGATCTCATTGGCCAGTTGTTGATACAGCGGGGTCCCCGTATCGCGTTTCAGTGTTGTACTCATCTTTCTCCTGCTCTCATTCGATTTTCGTTTTGCGGCGCCGCCCGCTTTCCGCAGCCGCGGCGGCGCACCGGCCTTGTTATCTTATTATACCATACAAGTAGTTCGAATGACAGCCATAAATCGGAAAAGTTGCCATGCTTTCCCGTGCCTGCCAGGGGGCGAGGGCGGTTCAATAGGGGTTGAACTGGGCCACGATCTGGGCGGCCAGGGCCTGGATGCGGGCCAGTTCGCCCGCGCGGCCGGGCAGGACGGCGGTGCAGCAGTCGGGGATAATGTTGGGCGCCTCGCCGCCGTGCATGCGCAGCTTCTGTGTGTCGATGTCCAGCAGGATATCGCCGCACACCCGGCCTTTTTCGCCGTGGGCCACGGGGAAATAGCAGTCCGTGACCACGGAGAAATCCGGCAGCGGGCAGTGCTCCACCACATACACCAGATCGGACATGCCGCTCTCCTCGTCGCTGCCCATGAGGATGCGCAGGGACGAGCGCAGAGGGATGCCCAGGTCCCGCACGCAGTTGATGGCCATCAGCGCCGCGGCAAAGCCGGCCTTGTTGTCCCGGGAGCCGCGGCCCACCACGAAGCCGTCCCGCTCGATGCCCGTGAACGGGTCGGAGGACCAGCCGTCGCTGACAGGCACCACGTCCAGATGGGCGATGAAGCCGATCTGTTTGTCGCCCTGGCCGCACACGGCGCTGGCGGCGTAATTGTCGTAGCATTCGGTCTGCATGCCGTACCGTTCGCAGATGGCCCGGCCTTTGGCCAGCGCCCTGGCGCAGTTTTCGCCGTAGGGCATGCCGGGCAGCGCCGGCCCTTTCACGCTGGGCACGGAGATGAGGTCGATGAGAACATCCACCAGCTCCTGCCGGTGGGCGTTTACGTATTGTTCGATCTGCTGGGCGTATTGGCTGGATCGGGAAATCATGGATTCAAACCTTCTTTCAATGATCTGGGGGCGCCGGGCTCACCGCCCCGCCAAGGGAAAGTGGCAGGCCGCGTAATGGCCCGGCAGCACCTCGCGCAGTTCCGGTTCCCGCTGGGTGCACACGTCCTGGGCGTATTTGCAGCGGGAGCAAAAACGGCAGCCCTTGGGCAGATGCAGCGGGCTGGGCAGGTCTCCCTCCAGGATGGGCTTATCCTGGGCGTCCCGCATCTGGGGGTCCGCCACGGGGATGGCCGACAGCAGGCCCTCGGTGTAAGGGTGCAGCGTGTGGGCGAACAGGTCCTGCTCCGCAGCCAGCTCCATCAGCTTGCCCATGTACATCACGGCGATGCGGTCGCTGATATACTGGACCGTGGGCAGGCCGTGGGCGATGAAGATGTAGGTGAGGTGCAATTCCTTCTGCAGATCCTTCAGCAGGTTGAGGATCTGCGCCTGGATGGACACGTCCAGGGCGGACACGGGCTCGTCGCAGATGACCAGCTTGGGGTTGAGGGCCAGGGCCCGCGCGATGCCGATGCGCTGGCGCTGGCCGCCGGAAAATTCGTGGGGGTAGCGGTTCTGGTAGCTTTTGTCCAGGCCCACCAGCTCCATCATGCGCTCCACGTTTCGGCGGATCTCCTGCCGGCCCATTTTCGTCTGCACGCGGTAGGGCTCGGCGATGATGTCGAACACCTTTTTGCGGGGGTTCAGCGAGGAAAAGGGGTCCTGAAAGACCATCTGCATCTCCTTGCGGTAGGGGCGGAATTCTTTGGGCGACATGGCGGTGATGTCGTGCCCGTCAAAGAGGATGCGCCCCTCCGTCTCCTTGAGCAGGCGGATGATGAGGTTGCCCACCGTGGACTTGCCGCAGCCGGATTCGCCCACGATGCCCAGCGTCTCGCCCGGGCGCAGGCGGAAGCTGACGCCGTCCACCGCGTGGACGAACTGCTTGTTTTTGCCCAGCAGGCCTCCGCCCGCCGGGAAGGCCATTTTTAAATTTTCCACTTCCAGCAGATATTCGGCGGTGTTTTCCCTGTTCATGGATGCGCGCCCCCTTCCGGCTGTGTTTGATCGGCATAGCGCAGGCAGCGCACCATGCGGCCCTCGCCGTATTGCACCATGGCCGGCTTCTGCGCGCGGCAGGCCTCGGCGGCATAGGGGCACCGCGGATGGAAGCGGCAGCCCGCGGGCATATCCGTCAGCGGCGGCACCGTGCCCGGGATGGTGGGCAGGCGGTCCCGCGCGTCGCCCAGCTTGATGGTGCTGTTGATGAGGCCCTGGGTATAAGGAGGCTGCGGCTGGCGGAACAGGTCGTACACGCCGGCCTGCTCGATGATCTCGCCGGCGTACATCACGGCCACCCGGTCGGCCATTTCGGCCACCACGCTCAGGTCATGGGTGATGAGGATGATGGCGGTGTCCAACTCCCGCCGCAGGTCCTGCATCAGCTTGAGGATCTGCTTCTGGATGGTCACATCCAGGGCGGTGGTGGGTTCGTCGGCGATCAGCAGGCTGGGCCTGCAGGACAGCGCCATGGCGATCATCACCCGCTGGCGCATGCCGCCGCTGAGGGCCGCGGGATAGCGCCCGTATACGCTCTCCGGGTCCGGAATGCCCACAAAGCGCAGCATCTCCACGCTCATTTCGCGGGCCTTGGCCTTGCCGGCCTTCTGGTGCAGGCGGAACACCTCGTCCATCTGGTTGCCCACGGTGAACAGCGGGTTCAGCGAGGTGAGCGGCTCCTGGAAGATCATGGACATCTTGTTGCCGCGCAGCTGGCGCAGTTGGCTCTCTTTCATTTTGCTGAGGTCCTGCCCGTCCAGCAAAATCTCGTCCGCATGCACGATGCCCGGCTTTTCCACCAGGCCCATGATGGACAGGCTGGTGAGGCTTTTGCCGCAGCCGGACTCGCCCACCAGGCAGAACACCTCGCCCTTGTATACCGCGAAGGAATTCCCCTCGATGGCGGTTTGGATGCCCTCCAGCGTTTTGAATTTGACGCTGAGGTTTTTTACGTTCAGCAATACGTCTTTCATAGCGTCCCCCTTATAAGCCTTTGTTGTGGGGGTCCAGCACATCCCGCAGCCAGTTGCCCAGGAATGTGATGCCCAAAATGGCGAGCGTGATCATGATGCCGGGGAACGTGGCCACCCACCAGTGGGTGGCCAGCAGGACGCGGCCGTCGCTGAGCATGCCGCCCCAGGAAATGAGGGGCGCCTGGATGCCCACGCCCAAAAAGCTGAGGGAGGCCTCGGTGATGATGCTGGAGGCCACGGACATGGTGGATACCACAATGAACGAGGGCCACACGTTGGGCAAGATGTGGTGGAAGATGATGGACAGCGACGAGGCGCCGATGGTTTTGGACGCCTTGACGAACTCCTTCTCCTTCAGGCGCAGCACCTCGGAGCGGATCAGGCGCGCATAGGGCACCCAGGAGATGGCGGCGATCACCAGCACCAGCGTGGTGATGCCGGAGCTTTGCAGCACCATCAGCGTGACCAGGGCCAGCAAGATGCCCGGGATGGCGTAAAAGGCGTCGGCCACGCGCATGATGACATGGTCGGCCAGGCCGCCGTAATAGCCGGAGATAAGCCCCAGCAGCATGCCCGCCGCGCCGCTCATCAGCGTGGCCAGGATGCCCACCACCAGGCTGATGCGCGCGCCGTACAGCATGCGGGAGAGGATGTCGTGGCCCAGGTTGTCCGTGCCCAGCACGTTGTTCCAGTCCCCGCCCTCCATCCACACGGGAGGCTTGGTCATGTTCATCAGGTCCATGGCGTTGGGGTCGTGGGGGGCCAGCTGCCCGGCAAAAATCGCGCACAGGCAGATGGCCGCCACGATGATCAGGCCGGCCGTGCCCGTGCTGCTGTGCAGCAGCAATTTAAAAAAACGTTTGAGCTTCTTCATTCCGCGCGCCCCCTCACTGGTATTTGATGGTGGGATCGATGAGGCAGTAGGCCACATCCGAAACCAGGTTGGCTAGGATGGTGATGAAGGCCACGGCCATGACGCCCGCCTGCACCACCGTCATGTCCAGATTGGCCACGCCGCGGTAGATCAGCATGCCCAGGCCCGGCCAGGCAAAGATGGTCTCGGTGATCAGGGCGCCGCCGATCAGCGTGGGCAGCTGCATGGCGATGATGGTGATGACCGGCACCAGCGTGTTTTTGAAGGCGTGCTTGAAGATCACCTTGCCCCCGCGCAGCCCTTTGCTGCGCGCCGTGCGGATATAATCCTGCTGCATCACCTCGATCATGTTCGAGCGGATGAGCGGGATGATCTTCGCCGAGGTGAGCAGCGTGAGCGTGGCCGCCGGCAGCACCAGGTTTTTCCAGGTGTCTGCGCCGGACACCGGCAGCACGTGCAGGTTCACCGCGAACACCAGGATCAGCATAATGGCCACCCAGAAGCCGGGCATGGCCTGCCCCAGGGCCGCGAAGCCGTTCACCAGCAGATCAAAGGGCGTGTTGCGGAACTGGGCGGCGGCGATGCCCAGCACGATGCCGATGGCCACGGAGGCCAGCAGCGACACGCCGGCCAGCTGCAGCGAGTAGGGCATCCGCTCCAGCACCAGGCGCAGCGCGTCCTGGTTGTACTGGTACGATACGCCGAAATTGCCCCGCAGCAAATTGCCCAGATAGATGAAAAATTGTTCCAAGAAGGGCTTATCCAGCCCCAGCGCTTGCCGCAGGGCCTCTTTCGCCTCTTCCCCCGCCTCGGGCGGCAGCATCAGCGCGACGGGATCGCCCGCCACGTACACCAGGCAAAAGATGATGAAGGTGAGGATCAGAAGCACCGGGATGATCTGAAGCACCCGTTTGAGCAGATATCTAGCCATCAGCAGTCTCCTTCAAGCCGAAAAGGGCGCACCGGCGTTTGCCCGATGCGCCCTTGACAGTCGCTTTTACTTCAATGTAATGCGGTTCACATAGAACAGCTCATCGATCCGGCTATTAAAATTGATGCGGGAATTGATGCCGTAGGGCACCTTGAGGTGGATGAAGGGCGCTTGAACGCACTCGTCCACGAAGATCATCTGCTGCATCTTCACCAGTTCTTCGGCGCGGCTGTCGGGGTCCATGTTGTTCAGAGATTCCAGGTACAGCTCGTCGTACTCGCTGGTGGAATAGCAGCTGATGGGGGTGCAGTTCTCGGTGCGGTACTCGTTCATGCCGTAGGAGGCGTCGAAGAAGTCGTCGCCGTAGGCGATGAGGGCCATGCCGTTGAACTCACCGGCGTTAAATTTATTGATGTAAGCGCTCCACTCCAGCACGTTCAGCTTGATGTTGAGGCCCGCCTCCTGCAGCATGGCGGCCACCACTTTGCCCACCTCGGCGTCCATCAGGTAGCGGCCGGAGGGCACCAGCAGCTCGATCTCCTCGCCGTTGTAACCCGAGGAGGCGATCAGCTCCTTGGCCTTGGCGGGATCGTATTTATTGATATTGTACAGGCTCTCGTCCTGGCCGAACACGCCCGGGGCGATGCGGGTGTAGCACGGGGTGCCGGCGCCCTTCAGCACGGTGTCGATGATGGTCTGCGCGTCGATGGCGTAGTCCACGGCCTCGCGCACCTGTTTGTTCTGGGTGGGACTGGTGTTCCATTTCATGATGACGTTGAAGATGCGCGTGCCGTTGCCCAGGGCCATCTCGGTGCTTTCGCTCTCCTCGATGCGGTCCCATTCGTTGGTGGGCACGTTCACGATGATGTCCACATTGCCGCTCAGCAGCTCGGCCACGCGGGTGGACGCCTCGGGGATGGCGCGGAAGCGCACCTCGTCCCAATAGGGCGTGCCGCCGAAGTAATCGTCGTAGCGCTCCAGCACCACCACGTTGTCCTTCACCCACTCCTTAAACTGATAGGGGCCGCAGCCGATGGGATGCTCGAGGTAATAATCCAGGCCGTTTTCCTCGATGTACTTGGCGGGCATCACCTGGCTGCCGTTTTTCGACAGCAGCGACAGCATGGTGGGATAGGGGCCGTCGGTGACAAAGCGCACGGTGTGCTCGTCGATGATCTGCACTTCCTTGATGACCTTGAAGATGTGGTTTTCCTTGAGCTGGTCGTCGGTGGCCACGCGCTCGTAAGTATATTTCACGTCCTCGGCGGTGAAGGGGTCTCCATTGTGCCAGGTAACGTCGTCGCGCAGCTTGAATTCCCACGTGGAATCGTCGATCATCTCATAGCTTTCAGCCAGCACGCAGACCCAGGCGTTGTCCTCGTCGGCGCGCTCCACCAGGCCGTGGCTGAAATTGCACAGCACGGCGCCGGTGACGCCGTTGTTGTGGTTCTGCATGTCGAAGGTGGTGATATCGCCGCCCTGGGCGATGGTCAGCACCTTTTTGCCGTCCTCGGCGGGCGCGGCCGGGGCGGATGACGCCGGGGCCGCCGTGCTGGACGCGCCCGCGGGCGCCGCCTGAGAGCCGCCCGAACTGCACCCCGCCAGGGATGCCAGCAGCATCGTGGCCGCAAAGGCGGCCGCAAGTTGCTATTTCATCGTTATTGCCTCCTTCTCCTTTGGTTTCCTCTTTTTGGTTCAGCGTTTCCATATTGTTCTAAGACATCTTAATAACAGATCTGTTTTGTGTATCATACAACACATTTTTTCCGATGTCAATATCTCCCGGCGATTTTTTATTGGCGCCAATCCAAAAAATAGGCCTGTATTTTATGCTTTTTTTACAAAAAGAATTTCAAAAATGCCGTCTTATAAGAAAAAATCAGACATTATTAAAGAGGTAAAGCCAAGATTTATCAACCAAAAATAAGATGGAAAGGCCTGCTTCTGCCCGGAAACATTTTGCCTTCCCGCGAATTTTTCTTGAGAAATCTGTTGACAAGCGGATGGTTTCAGGGTATTCTATGCACAAGACATCTTATTACAACTAGATCTGATGCACCCAAATATCCCAACGACAAATCAGCAAAGGTGGTACCCTATGGTTATTGATGTACATGTGCACCCCGCGTTCTATGATCCTATCTGTCCGGATCCGGAGCGCATCCAAAAACGCAAGGAAGTGATGGGCTACGACCTGATGAGCCCGTTTCCCCTGGAACTGGTGAATAAACAGATGGCTTTTGCCGGCATCGACAAGCTGGTGCTGCTGCCCGAGGACAGCAGCACGCTGGACGGCGAAGCGGTGCTGAGCAACGAGGAGATCGACAAGATCGTCCGGCTGGATCCGGGCCGCTTCATCGGTTTCGCCACCGTGGACCCGAACCGCGCCGACGCGGTGGAGGTACTGGAACACGCCTTTGGCACCCTGAAGCTGCGGGGGCTGAAGCTGCACCCCTCGAAACAGCAGTTTTATCCCAACGACCCCAAGCTGTTCCCCATTTACGAGCTGTGCCTCAAATACAACGTGCCCGTCACGTTCCACTGCGGCATGTCCTGGCAGCCGAACACCTATCGGATTTTCGCCCATCCCTTTCTGTTCGAGGATTTCGCCATCCGCTACCCGGATCTGCGCATCAACCTGGCCCATCTGGGCTTCCCCTGGGTGGTGGAGACGGCGGCCATGATTTTGAAGTATCCCAACGTGTACGCGGACACCGCCTGCTGCTATATGGACTGCCCGGAGCAGTTCTTCGAGCAGCTGTTCCTCAAGCAGATGGGCCCGCTTTGGGTGGAGCACAACCTGGCGGACAAACTGCTGTTCGGCTCCAACAACCCGCGCTTCCGCCCGGCGCGCATCAAGCGCGGGCTGGAATCCCTGCCCTTCTCGGCCGAGACCATGGCCAAGATCCTGGGCCTGAACGCGGAAAAATTCCTGGGAATGGAGGGCAATACCAATGGTTGAGTTTACCAAAGTTAAAAAATGTTCCACCAAGGAGTTCGAGCTGATCAAGATCACGCAGGACGTGCGGGATTTTGCCGCCCAGTCGAAGATCAAGAACGGCCTCATCTACGTCATCCTGGCCCACACCACGGCGGGCATCATGGTGAACGAAAGCCTGCCCTGCCTGGAAAAGGACATCGAGGCCACCCTGGAAGAGCTGGTGCCCCTGCACAAGGATTACGCCCACTCTCATTTCCTGCCCAGCTACGGCGCCATCGGCGGCAACGCCCCGGGGCACCTGAAGTCCATGCTGGTGGGCAACCACTGTGTGATCCCCCTCATCGACGGCAAGCCGGTGCTGGGCATGGCGCAGGATGTGTATCTGGCGGAGTTCGACGGCGTGCAGCAGCGCACGTTTTTCATTGAGATCATCGGCGAATAACGCCATGCCGGCCCCCTTTGCGGGCCCGGCCTTTTGCCACCCAGGAGGTGATTGTGTGATGCGCACTGCCTATATCGACAAACTGATCGGTTCCCTGAACAGCGCCGGCTGCGACGCCGTGCTGCTGTGCCCCTCGGAAGAGCTGCGCTTTTTCGCCGGCTTTTCCCCGCTGATGTGCGAGCGCTTCCAGGGCCTTTTCCTGAAAAAGGACGGGACCATGTTCTATTTCTGCAACCTGCTGACCGGCGACGAGGTGCGGGCCGCCGCCGGGGACGCCTTCCCTGTGTACACCTGGTTCGACAACGCGGTCATGGCCGACGCGCTGTATGACGTGTTTCAAAAAGAGGGGCTGTTGGGCGCCGTCATCGCCGTCAACAGCTCTGCCCAGGCGTTCAACGTGCTGGACATCGCGGAGAAGACGGGCGCGCGCTTTGTGAACGGCGTACCTCTGCTGGAACAGGCCCGCATCCGCAAAACGGCCGCGGAACTGGACGCCCTGCGCAAGGCGGCTTCCATCGCCGACCAGGGCTTTCGCAACACCCTGCCCCAGATCCGGGCCGGCATGACGGAAAAACAGATCCACGATATCCTCACCGGCGAGATGGCCAAACTGGGCGGCGCCGACGCCGGCGCCCTGGTGGCCTCGGGCCCCAACGCCGGGTTTCCCCATTACAGCGGCGACAGCCGCGTGGTACAGCCCGGGGACTGCATCATTCTGGACTTCGGCTGCCTGTGGGAGGAGCTGCATTCCGACATGACGCGCACCATTTTCCTGGAGCCGGTGCCCCGGGAGGCGCAGCGGCTGTACTGGCTGCTGCACCGGGCCCAGGCCGCGGCCGAGGACGCCGCCCGGGAGGGGGCCTATGTGCCGGATATCGACGCGGCGGCGCGGGCCGTTTTGGCCCGGGAAGGCCTGGACGGCGCCTGTACCACCCGCGTGGGCCACGGCATCGGCTATATGACCCACGAGGCCCCCTACATCAACGCCCACAACCAGATGCATTTGGAGCGCGGCATGTGCTTTTCCGTGGAGCCGGGCATCTATCTGCCCGGCCGCCGGCGCCTGCGCACCGAGCACTTTGGGGCAATTGACCTGGACGGCCGGCGGGAGAGCCTCAACCAGGCCACCAAGGACCTTGTCTCCATCGGGCCGGGCGGCGTGACCGTCACGCCGCCCCCCAAGGGCGGGCCGGATTGATCCTTCCGCCCAAAACAGCAGCCCCCGTGGCACGCGGTTCGTGCCACGGGGGCTTCTTTGCGTTTTGCCGGGCCGGGTCATTCCTGCCCCTTTTCCCTCTTTTTCTTCTCCCGCTCCGCCACCATGTTCATGAACAGGATCAGGTCGTCCACGTTTTCCTGGGTGAAGGCCTCCCGCACCTGGCCATAGGCGGCGAAAAGCTGGCCGGCCAAGGGGTCGTTTTCCAGTTGGGCCGCCAATGGCTCGCCCGCCCCGGCGGCAGGCTCCATGGGCACGTCATAGCCCATCAGCCACGCCTCGGACACGCCCAGCGCTTTGGCCAGCGCCCACAGGCGGTCCTGCTTGGGCTCAAAGGCGCCGCGCAGATATTGGCTGAGGGCGCTTTTGGGGATGCCGGACTTTTCGCACAGCTCCACCTGTTTGAGGCCGCGCTGCTCCATGGCTTGGCGCAGGCGCTGGGGGAACAAATTGTCCACACTCATGGTCATGCTCCGTTCTTCCTGTTAAATTACTTCTATTATATACAAATAGTTTAGAAAAATCAACGATTTTTAAAAATAATTTAGAAAACTGAATATTTTATATTGACAGGCTGCCCAGGAAATGGTATGATACAAATAGTTCAGAAAACAAAACAATTGGGAAATGATTTTCCTTTGCAGCCCGTGGATTACAGCAATTTGCTGCGCCGGGCCCAGACCCGGGGATTGACGCAAAAGGGGCTGGCCGCCGTGGCCGGTATGGCAGAGTGTTAGTTTTTATCGAGGTTGTCCGGTTGTTCCCCGTTCACCACCCGTGAAATACGGCGTATGGTGGACTGGCTGGAGATCCCGCCGGAAGAGATCGGGGTTTATTTTTTTGCCGAGAAAGTTTAGAAAACAAAATTCAGGAGGATCTATGAAAAACACATTGACCAAATGGGTGCCTCTGGAACTGGACGGCGCGCAGCAGGAGGCCGTGTGCCGCCTGGCAGCCGCCGCGGGGGTGGACATCGATTCCTTTTTGCTGGCCGGGGCCATGGCCGGCGTCAAGCTGGCCATCCGCGCGGGCGAGGCCCCGCTGCAGCGGGCGGCGCGCCGGGCGCAGGGGGCGATGGACTGGAGCGCGTGGGCCGGGAAAGCGGGTGCGGCCGATGGACCGTGAGGCCGTTTTGCGCCGGATGGCGGCCTGCCCCCGCCGCTGGGCGTTCGACCCTTACGAGGAGGCGCCCGTGAAGATGCTGTGCCCCAACTGCGGCCAGCCCATTTATGACGGGGACGACTATTATTACCTCACCGTGGAGGGTGTGGAGGTGCCGGTTGGCTGCGAGGCCTGTGCCGGCCGCCGCACCGCCCGGGCGTGAGGGGCGGAGAGGAGGGACAAAGATGAACTATGTGGAACAGGTGATCCTGCTGACGCGCCTGGGATACGGCCTGCGGGATATCATGTCCCTGGCCGGGGTGGACGAGCCCGAGGTGAGCCGCATCCTGAAAAGCCCGGGCAAGGCGCGGCACGCCTACCGCACGGAGCTGGAGGACAAGCGCGCCGCGCTGGCCGCCCTGCGCAGCGCGGTGCCGCCGGCGGGTGAAGCCGGGCGCCGGCGCTGCGGCCGGCGCTGCGCCTGGCGGCGGGACGGCAGCCCCTACTGTGTGGCACCGGTGTGCTGGCAGCGTGCATTGGGCGGCCCCTGCGCCCCGCGGGGCGAAAACGGGAAAGGAGAAGTGCAATGACCAAACAGGAACTGGGCCGGCTGTATCATCTGAACCGGGAGATCGCCCAGGAAAAGCACCGGCTGGCCGAACTGGAGGCCGCCGCGACGGACACCTCCGCCAAGGTGACGGGGCTGCCCCATTTGAACTGCGTGGCGGACAAGACGGCCATTGCGGCGGAACTGGCCGACTGCCGGGCCACCATGGAGGCCATGGTGCGGCTTTCCATCACCGAGTACGACCGGCTGAACCGGCTGATCGCCGGTGTGGACGACTGCCTGATGCGGCAGATCCTGACTTATCGGTATGTGAACGGCTTTTCCTGGAACGCAGTGGCCATGCACGTGGGCGGCGGCAACACGGCCGACGGCGTGCGCAAAGCCCACGACCGCTGGCTGGCAAAGGCGTCCGTTTTGTCCGCACAAGGCATGGTACGATAGCATCACGGAAACAGGGAGTGCTTTTGCCCCCCTGCCCTGGACGGGCAGCGCGCGGGGCAGAAAGCATCCCCCTCCGTTCAAATATAGGCGGCCGCCACAGGATACGGCGGCGGGTGGGTATGGGGATTTTTCCGGCGGGCGGGCCCGCCAAAACAAGCGGCGCCCCGGCGCCGGCGGGAGGTGAAACGAGTATCGAGGACACCATCATCAAAGCCCTGCGGGACTACTTCCAAGGCTGCCCGCTGACGCAGGGCGGCACACTGAATGTGGACAGCCTGGCCGACCAGGACGCGGCGTACTCCATCGACCCGGTGGAGGGCCCGCAGGTGCTGCAGCAGTACGTGGGCGGCAGCAGCCTGCGGCAGTACACCTTTGCGCTGCGCAGCGCCGCCAGCCGCGGCGAGGTGCAGCAGAACCTGGCGGGCAGCGGCTTTTCCGAAAGGCTGGGCGCCTGGATGGAACAGCAGACCCGCGCGCGCGCCCTGCCCGCACTGGGCGGCGGGCGCACCCCGTACAAGCTGGAAGCAGTGAGCACGGGCCACTTATTCGAAACCGGGCCGGACATTGGCAAATACGAGATCCAATGCCGACTGGTGTATTTACAGAAAGGAGAACGAACACTATGAAACTTTCCGAACTGATGGCAGGAAACACCCCCGATGCTTCCTATGAGGGCATCACCACGGCAGACGACTTTGTGCTGGCCGTGGACTTTACCGGCACGGCCGCTTCCCCGGCCGACTACCTGGTGGCGCAGGAGGGCATTATTGAGCACTCCGGCGCGCTGAATCCCCAGACGCTGGACAGCACCTACATCCGCGGCGGTTTGCAGACCACCAAAACGGGCAACCAGCGCACCTTTACCCTGAGCGGCGACCGCTATATCGGCGACGAGTTCCAGGACGCCCTGATGGCCCACGACCTGAAATACGGCACCGGCCAGGCGGTGGTGAAGGACTATGTGTACTTCAACCTGCTGACCGGCAAGGGCGAAAAGGGCAAGGTTGCCGTGCGCGTGGAGAGCGACCCCGCCGGTGCGGCCGGCGCCAACGCCAACGTAACCGCCACCCTCTCGGCCTGCGGTACCCCGGCCGAGTACACCTACAGCGCGCCCGCACAGGGCTGACGCAGCGGCCGGGCCGCGCCGTGCTGGCCGGCCCGGCCATCTTTTATAAAATAGGAGGCCCATATGATCACTGTAAACGGAACATCCATTGATTTCGACATCACCGCGCCGGAGGACTTGCGCCGCTACCGCGCCGCGGGTGAAAAAATGACCGAGGCGGCCGCCGCCCTGCCCCAGGCGCCCGCCGACATGAGCGCAAGCGGGGATTTCGGCGCCTATATCGCCTTTTTGGAGGGCCAGTGCAAGGTGCTGACGGACTTTATCGACGAGGCCTTCGGCCAGGGCACCTGCGACGCGCTGCTGGGGCCCAAAACCAGCCTGGAAAAGCTGCTGGACGTTTGCGACGCCATCGGCGCGGCCGTGGAGCAGCAGGGCAAGGAGGTGGGCGTGAAGATCAAGAAATACGCGCCCAACCGCACCCGCCGGGCGGCTAAAAAATGAATATCCTGCTGGAACGGGGGCTGCCGGAGGAGATCGACGGGGTGCCCATCTACGCGGATTTCCGCAACATGATCCGCTTTGAGCAAATCCTGCTGGACGACGCGCTGCCAGAGGCTGAAAAGGCGCGGCTGGGGCTGGGCCAATTGTTCGACCAGCTGCCCCCCGGCGGCGCCGAGCGGGCGGTGGAGCGCCTGATGTGGTTTTACCGCTGCGGCCGCGAGGCGGACGAGGACGAAGCGCCGGCGCCCGCCCGCGCCAAAACGCCGGACCGGGCCTATGATTTCGACGCGGACGCGCCGCTGATCTACGCCGGGTTCTACGCGGCCTACGGCATCAGCCTGACCACGGTGGACTTTCTGCATTGGTGGGAGTTTGTGGCGCTGCTGGAGGGGCTGCCCGAAAGCACGGCCATGGGCCAGCTGATGCGCTGGCGCACCATGGACCTTTCCCAGATCGAGGACAAGAAAACGCGGGCGCGCTATGCAGCGCTGAAGCGCCAATGCGCGGTGGGGCGTGCGCCCAAGGCCCACAAGGCCTCGGCGCAGGAGATTGCCCGGCGCAACAAGGAGCGGGTGGCCCAGCGGTTCGCCCTGGCGGAACAGACGGTGCACAAAGAGGATGCGGGCAAAGAAAAAGAGACTGTGTGAGGACAGTCTCTTTTTTATGTGGTCACCGGTCGTACCAGTCGTCGTAAAGGTCTGCGGTTGGAAAATATCGAATAGAAAAATTATCATCCCTGAAAAGGTAAAAACTAATCCCTATTCCCTGCTCTTTTAAATCCCAGTCGCTGCTTTTATTCCAGTACTCATTTTTTATGCCGCTGGAGAGAGAAAATTCATGGGCCGGCGCACCATATTGTTCTGTAAAGAAATCAACGATATTTTCATATGCAGCAGCAACATTTTGCGCCAGTTCTGCGTCCGTTCTTTTTTTGGATTGGTTTATGTAAGGATTTCCATATACCTCTATCTTTACATTTACCAGCGGCCACTCACTTTCAGCCTGGTCTGGTGATTCATTTTTAAACTCGTATTTGATAGAACCTAGTGAGCAGTCTGGCTCAAAAAGAACATTTTTCTTTTGATAGCGAAAGGGATCCACCATAATTTCTCCGTAGACATCGGTCACATCTTCCCCCACGATTTCTTTGACCTGAGCCTTCGTCATGCCAAATTCAATCCCTTCCGGTAAAAGGAGATATTGGTACGCTGCTTGCCCTTCTACATCTTCGATTTCATCTGCTTTCTGGCCACATGCAGTGAATGCCAACAAACATATTAAAAAAATTGCCAGGATGCGTTTTTTCATAGCAAGTCCCCCCTTTATATTTTATTATAACTGATTCTTACAAAAATTACCACCCCCAAAATTATCTCAAGATAAACATTAAGGAAGTGATGAAATGAGTTATAGCGGTACAATCAAGCTGGACACCAAGCCAGCGGAAAGCGCCCTTAAATCCGTGTCTGACATGTTGGATACCGTTCAAGGGAAAATCGCCAAAATCGCCCAAACCGAAATTTTACTGGCTTTTAAAACAGCGCCAACTATCATCGATATTTTGGAAAGCACCGAACGCTCCATGACCGCTTTGACCGGCAGCACAGACGTAACCAACCAAGCACTGTCTTCCACAGGGGCAATCCTGGAAGGCACGACTTATAGTGCAACCACTGCAAAGACAGGGGGACGGTTCTTTTGTCTGGCCTACTGAATAACGATAAAAGAATCGTCCCCGTCTCTTCACCTCTCGTCTCCCCATTTTTAAGGATGTGATGTTATGAGCTAAAAAAGAAGCAGCGGCCCCCTGTTTGAAAATTAACTCAAAAAACTCGACCTGTTGGCGGAGTTTTTTATACCCATTTTTAAGGAGGTGGTCTTATGCGCTAAAGACAAAAGAACCGTCCCCCTGTCTTCCTGTCTTCTTAATCGGCACAAATCAGGAAGGTATTTCTATATTTCAATTGGATAGAGCTGGAAAACAGCTTTGAGATATGTTATACTTTCAGCAAAAGGAGGCGTTGTAGCATGAAAAAAATCGCGGCACTTGTTTTGTGCCTGGTGCTGATGGGCAGTTTGTTTGCGGGATGCCAGCAGAAACCCAAGGAAATCCCACCTTATTTTCCTCACAGTGATTCTATCCGACTAGATGTGAGCGAGCAAGACATTATTGATTTGGGGATTCCTTCCACTAATGTTATAACAGGCTCATACTCACCCCCTATTCCTGTGTCTATTGAAGATATTTCGTTCAAATTGGTTTATATGGCTTTTTCATCCGAAGAAGATAGTCCGGTAACCGGACATTATATGAATACAGACAATGAGTTGGATGTGCCTGCCGCTTATAAACAGTTGGTAAAACATTTTGACACAATATATGGGAAAGGGAGAAAAGCAGAAAACACCAGTGATTGGAAAACAGATTTTGTGGGTACTGAATGGGATTTTTCTATCGATACAGGGGAGGAGTATCGTTTGAATCTTGATTATTTCCATCTTGAGAGTGATGAGAAGGACAATGCCCCCTATCATCTAAGTATTTTTGTCGCACGCAGTGATATTATGTAATTTTTTTATAAAACGAAATCAAAAAATCATTGCAACAAATTTAATTCATTGTAAAACCTCGACCAAACGGCCGGGGATTTTTTATACCCATTTTTAAGGGAGTGATGTAATTTGAGTTATAACGGAAGTATTTCTGTGGATCAGGAAACGGGAAAATCCGTTAAGGAGCTTTCCAACTTGCTGGACACTTTGTCCACCAAGTTAGCCAAAGCCGCAGGAAATACCTTGTCCGACCTTTTTAAGCTGGCTCCGGAAACCATTACCGCCGTGGAGCGCTTCGAGGTGGCCATGACCGCTTTGACCGGAAATTTGTCAGGCGCGCAAGCCGCCTTAAGCAAAACGGAATTGGCCATAGACGGCACCGCATACAGCCTGTCCACAGCAACAGAGGCCGTGCAAAATTTTGTTGCGCGCGGCATGACGGTGAGCGATGCCACGCACACGTTGGAAAGCTGGGGCAACGCCGTAGCCACTTACAGCGGCAGTTCCAATGAGGCTTTGGCCAGCGTGGCGAAGGCGCTGGCGGACATGCAGTCCAAGGGGACTGTCTCGATGGACAGTTTAAACGCTTTGATCCAGGCCGGTATCCCCGCGCTGGATCTATACGCCGCCGCCACGGGAAAATCGACCGACGAGGTAGTTTCCGCGCTAAAAAACGGGAAGGTAAAATCAGAGGACTTCATCAGCGCCATGAATACCGCATTGGATCAAGGGGCGGGGAAATTTCCCGCTTTGGCCAATGCAGCGAAGGAGACAGACCAGACCTGGAGCGGTGCTTTTCAAAGCATGAAAGCTTCGGTGGCACGGGGAAGCACGGCGATCATTCAGTCCATGGATGATGCACTGGCGAGTGTGAACAAGCCCTCCTTGCAAGAGAGCGTGGTTGCTTTGGGCAAAAAATTTGAAGACGTGCTGGGAGTGGTAGCAAAATTGGCCGGCCCTGTGGCCCAGCACTTTGACCTTATCGCCATCGCCGCAACGGGTGTGGGTGCCGCCTTGGCCACATGGAAAATCGTAGAATTCGTGGGCAGCCTCGGCTCTCTTCTTTCTTTAACTACGCCTCTTGGAATGGTCATTGCTGCTTTTGCCGGTGTGGCTGTAGCAGCCGGGGCCGCGTTTACCTTATTTGAAGAGAATGATGCCGTTTCGCAAAGGAGGGCCGAAATTGAGGAGCATACCGCGGCCCTAGAAGCACAAACAAAAGCTTATAAAGACGGTTTTGTCTCCCTTTTGGAAGGCGCAGAAGCAGAAATCTCACGGTTTGACA
>CAJMEU010000033.1 GCA_905212515.1 uncultured Oscillospiraceae bacterium
TGCCGCGGCCTTTGCGGTGTCCGAGCCTGAGGGGAAAGAGGGTCCCTGGGATATCTCGGCGGTGGCAGACAGCGGTGCTGTGGTGGCCAATTTGTATCAAAACAGCCAGGAGAGAACTGATTCAACCTACACCCTGGTCATCAGCGGTACCGGGCAGATGAGAGGATGGGAGGACAAGGAAGCCGGACGGGGAGACGGCACTTCCGATTTAAGGCCTTGGGCTGCTTACTGCGCCCAGATCTCAAAAGTGGAGATCGGGGAAGGGGTCGCCAATATTGGCGAAAATGCATTTTTTGATCTCGCCTGCAGCGAAGTTTCTTTTCCGCGGTCCTCGCTGCAAGCATTGGGCCGCAATGCGTTCCGCGCTTCTGCCCTGGAGCGGGTGACACTGCCGGACAGCGTAACAAAAATGGGAAGCAATGTTTTTGCGGATTGTACAAATTTGGCCAGCATCGATTTTGGCAAAGGGCTTAAAGAGATAGGCATCTGCATGCTGGATATGGGGCAGGGCAGCACCCCCAACAATAAACTGGAAAGTATCGTACTCCCGCTGCAGTTGGAAACGGTTCAGGGCGGTGCTTTTCGGGCATGCAGGGCGCTGAAAAGTGTAAAAATCCTCAGCAGGGATTTGGTTTTGACAGGCAATCCAAACCCGTTGGCGACCGGCACCGGTTCGGCGCTGTGTGCAGTGGACGCCCTCGCCTGTGAATCACTGACCATCGAGGGTTACTCCACACAGATCAATGCAAACGTGGTCTTTTACGTAGATGAAATGCAGTGCTTCCAGGATCGTTCCGATCGCTCCGGCGGCGTCAAATATGCGGTGGCGGCCACACACGGCGGAGCGTGGGAGGAGGCCATGCAATTTGAGGCGGGCAAACTGGCCGAACCCGTTAAACCCGGCTATCAGTTCGCCGGGTGGTATGCAGATGAAAATTTTGGCGGTGACCCGGTAACGGCGCCCAGCGCGGGGGAGACCTATCATGCAAAATGGGACCCTAACACGTATACGATCCGCTTCGCAGGCGGGGATGGGGCAGAAGGCACGATGGAAGAGATAAACGCCGTATGTCACCAGACGACTGCCTTGCCGGACAGCGTCTTCGTAAAGCCCGGATTTGACTTTATGGGCTGGGACACGGATGTAAGCGCGGACACAGTCGTCTACGGCGACGGCGCACAGGTGAAAAATTTGACGACCGTCCAGGGCGCGGTGGTCACCCTCTACGCCGTTTGGAAAGAGCAGATCCCCATCATACCCGATACAGCCCTTGCCCTGGACCAAGCGGCCCTATCCCTGGAACCGGGCCAGACGGCCAAATTGAAAGCCGCCCTGACCCCGGCGGACGCCACCTACAAGTACATTTTCTGGGAATCCTCCGATGAAGCGATTGCCACCGTCAGCGACAGCGGCGTTGTGACGGCCGTTGCCGACGGCACGGCGACCATCACGGCCAAAAGCTGGTACGGCAACACCGCCACCTGCACAGTGACGGTGAAAACAACCGACGAGCCCACGCCGCCGGAACCCGTCGATCCCTGGCCCACGGAGGGGCTGGCAGGCTTCGTCACCCGCTGCTACCGCGTGGCGCTCTCCCGCGACCCGGATAAAGCCGGCCACGCCGATTGGGTGCGCTGGCTGAAAGACGGCACCGTGGACGCCACGTCCTGCACGTCTGGTTTCGTGTTCAGCAAAGAGATGAACAGCAAAAACCTCTCTGATGAGGCGTTTGTGAAAACCCTCTACAACCTGTTTATGGACAGGGAAGGCGAAGCCGCGGGCGTCGCCTTCTGGACGGAATACTTGCAGGCCGGCCACAGCCGCGAAGAAGTGTTCCACGGCTTTGCCGACAGCGCGGAATTCGCCCGCATCAAAGCAAATTACGGCATCCAATAAGCTACAAAAGCAAAAGGGGCGTCCCATCCGGGGCGCCCCTTGCCGTTTGGACAGTTTTCGCTTATAATAAAATTAAATATCCCCTTGCGGAGAAAGCCGGTCATACCATGATCCTGCCCAGCGGCGCGCGGCGCCTTGCCATTTTTGCCTATTACGACCCCGACGGCCAGGTGGACGCCTACATACCCTATCTGCTGAATGCGGTGCGCCCCTATTGCACGCGCCAGGTGGCGGTGGTAAACGGCGCCTTGTGCCCCGCAGGGCTGGCCGCGCTGGAAGCCTGCGCGGACGAAGTGGTGCTGCGCCCCAACCAGGGCTACGACGTCACCGCCTATAAAGGGGGATTGCTGCCCGTGGAGGATCTTTCCGCCTACGACGAGATCCTGTTTTACAATCAGACCATCTTCGGCCCCGTGTGCCCGCTGGATGGGATGTTCACCGCCATGGCGGCCCGGGACGTGGACTTCTGGGGCCTGACACGCCACAAGGGCGCCCGCGCGGCCTCCTGGGACGATTCCGTGCCAATCCTGCCCCATGTGCAAAGCTTTTTCTTCGCCGTGCGCGCAAGCCTGTTCCGCGCGCCGGAATTCACCGCCTATTGGCAGGGTCTGCCGCCCATCGAGACGTATTGGGACGCTGTGGGCAAGCACGAGGTGGTATTCACCGACCATTTTGCCAGGAAAGGGTATACCTGGGACGTCTATGTGCCCACCGGCGATTTGGAAGTGTACAACGATTATCCCCTGATGGGCATGCCGGTGGCGCTGCTGGAACAGCGGGGCTGCCCCTTCTTCAAGCGCAAGACGTTTATCACCGAGCGCCATCAGTACACCACGGTGCCCCAGGGCGCCGCCGCGCGGGAGCTGTACCGCTATCTGCGGGAAAAAACAAGCTATCCCACCGCCCTGGTGGCGGAAAACCTGCTGCGCACCGCGCCTTTGGCGGACAGCGTCAAGGCCCTGGGCCTGGTGTACGACGTGACGCACACCCCGCCGCGCCCTGCGGACGTGGCTGTGGTGCTGAACGTCACCACCCCCGCCCTGGCGCCCATGCTGGCCCAGGCGGCCAGGGCCCTGCCGGCGGATACGCCCGTCTGGGCCCTGTGCGCGGATGACGGCCTGCGCCGCGCCATGGCCAGGGCTCTGCCCGGCGCCGTGTGCACCCTCTGCGAAACGCGCGGGCCCCAAGCCCTGTTCGGCCCGCTGTGGCCCCAGGCGGCGGCCCACGAATACCTGCTGTATCTCTCCGACGACATGCCGTTGCTGCTGGAACAATTTGCCGACGCCACCAGCCTGGATGCGGCTGTGGACGCGCTGCGCCCCGGCCCCTGCGCGGCGCTGATGGAAGCGGATGAAAACCTGGGGCTGCTGATCCCCCTGATGCCCAGCCATCAGGAGGCGCTGACCCTGGGCCTGAACCTGCCGCAGGCGGCCGAAGCGCTGGACGCGGTGCTGCAAAAGGCCGGCGCGTCCGTGCCCCTGGGCAAGGCGGCGGGCATCGCCAGCCGGGGCGGCATGTTCTTCGGCCGCACAAAAGCCCTGGCGCCCCTGGCGCGCGCGTCCCTGCCGGACGGCCTGTTTGAGGGCCTGTTCCCGGCCTGGGAGCTTCTGCCCATGCTGGCGGCCCAGGGCGCGGGCTTTCTCACGGCTTTTGCGGCCGCGCCGGACAAGGTATCCAACGAGTTGATGAACAAAAGCGCCATGCTGGACCAGGTGGAGGCCCTGTGGGCCACGCCCCGCAAAATGACCTATGGCCACCTGTATTACCGCATGGAGGCCATGATGGATTTTTATTACGAGCGCCGGTATCAAATGACGCTGGAGCAGGCCTTTGCCGCCCCGCTCACCGCAAAGCAGAAGCTGTGGATCTGCCTGCAAATCCTCTTGAAACCAACGACCTTCCAGAAGCTGCACCGCCTGCTGGGCCGCAAAGGGGAAGCGCCCCCACTCCCGGCGGACCCGCTGGATTGACGCGCACCGATTTCCCGTCCCCCGCATAGGATGAGGGCAGGAAAGGGGGTGGCGTCATGCTGAGTGGCGTGATGCTGGTCGTTGTGACGACCTTTGCCGTGCTTGGGGCATACTATTTAACAGAGCTGCTGGCCCAGGGCCTTGCCCGGCACAGGAAAATGCCGGGCGCGGTGGTGGTGCTGGCGCCGTCCAGGGGCGGGGATGTGTGGGGCGACGTGCTGGACCTGCGCGATCGGCTGCCCGACGCCCACGTGGTGGTGGTGACGGCGGGGGCCTGCAATTTGCAGGGGCTGGAACCCAGTATGAAGGGCGTGGTGTTCGCCACGGCGGACACTGTGGGCCCGGCGGTGTGCGAGCAGCTGCGCATCCCGACGGGCGGAAGCTGAAAACACAGGAGAGGAGGCGCGCCATGGCGCCTATGGAAGGGGAGCTGGAAACGCTCACCGGCACGGTGGAACACATCATTTTTTGCAGCGAGGACACCGGCTATACGGTGCTGGACATCGCCTGTGAGGGCGAACTGTACACCGCGGTGGGCGAGCTTTCCGATGTCTGCGAGGGCGAGGAAGTCACGCTGCACGGGCGTTTTACCAGCCACCCCAATTTCGGCGAACAGTTTCGGGTGGAGGCCTACGAAGTGGCCCTGCCCGAGACGGTCACCGCCATCAAGCGGTACCTGGCCAGCGGCGTGCTGCCTTACATCGGCAAGGCGCTGGCCGGCCGCATCGTGGATAAGTTCGGCGCCGAAGCGCTGGAGGTGATCGCCTCCGAACCCGCCCGCCTCACACAGATCAAAGGCATCACCGAGGAAAAGGCCCTGGCGGCCAGCAATGAGTTCAAGCGCCTGTTCGGCGTGCGCGAGGCCATCCAGTGCCTGGCAAAATACGGCCTGCCGGCCTCCACGGCCGTGGCCCTGTACCGCCACTACGGCCCCGAGACCGTGGAACTCATCCAGGAAAACCCCTATGTGCTGTGCGGCTATCCCGCTTATCAGGATTTCCGCGTGGCCGACACCATCGCCCAAAGCATGAGCCTGGAGTACAACGCGCGCGAGCGTGTGGACGCCGGGCTTTTATACGTGCTGCGCCACAACCTGAACAACGGCCACGCCTGCCTGCCGGCGGACAAGCTGTGCACGGCCGCGGCCAATTTCCTGCGGGTAGAGCCGGAGGCCGTGGACGAGGCCCTGCGCGGATTGTGTGAGCAGGAAGAGCTGTTCCTGGCCGAGATCGGCGGCCGGGGCTTTGTCTATCTGCCGGAATATTGGCAGGCCGAGCACGCGGTGGCCGCCCATCTGCGCTATCTGATGCACATCCCCGCCCAGCCCGAGAGCGGGGCGGAAACAACCATCCACATGGTGGAGGTGACGCAGGGCATCCGCTACGCGCCCCTGCAGCGCAAGGCCATCGCCGCGGCCCTGTGCGAGAATGCCCTGGTGCTCACCGGCGGGCCCGGCACGGGCAAGACCACGGCCGTGAACGGCATGCTGGCCGCCTTTGAACAAAACGGCGAGCGCGTGGCCCTGGCCGCGCCCACGGGCCGCGCGGCCAAGCGCCTGGCGGAGCTGACGTGCCGCAAGGCCAAAACCATCCACCGCCTGCTGGAGGTGAACCGCGGCGCGGCCGATACCGTGCGCTTCGTGCACAACGAGAAGAACAAGCTCAAGTGCGACGTGGTGGTGGTGGACGAGATGAGCATGGTGGACGTGCTGCTGTTCGAAAGCCTGCTGGCCGCCCTCAAGCCCGGGTGCAAGCTCATCATGGTGGGCGACGAAGACCAGCTGCCCAGCGTGGGCGCGGGCAGCGTGCTGTCGGGCATCATCGCCTCGGGCCTGGTGCCCACCGTGCGCTTGACGGAGATCTTCCGCCAGGCGGCGGAAAGCATGATCGTCTCCAACGCCCACCGCATCGTGGAGGGCCGGATGCCGGAGAAGAACAACGGCCCGGACAGCGACTTTTTCATGTTGGAGGCGGACGGCCCCGCCTGCGCGCAGCTGGTGTGCGACCTGGTGGCCCGCCGCCTGCCCCAAAGCTACGGCTACGATCCCATCGAGGACATCCAGGTGCTGTGCCCGTCCAAGATCGGCCCTCTGGGCACGGCGGCCCTCAATCCGCTTTTGCAGCAGAGGCTGAACCCGCCGGCGCCCCACAAACCTGAGCTGAAATTCGGCGCCAAGATCCTGCGGGTGGGCGACAAAGTGATGCAGATCAAAAACAATTACGACATCCCCTTTACCCGCATCGGCGAAGGGGAGGACGGCGCGGGCGCCTTCAACGGCGACATGGGCGTCATCGAGGCGGTGGATGTGCGCGGCGGCAGCGTCACCGTGCGCAGCGAGGACCGCCGCCTTGTCTACGCCAGCGAATTTTTGCGCGAGCTGGAGCCGGCCTACGCCGTCACCATCCACAAAAGCCAGGGCAGCGAGTTCCCGGCCGTCATCATCCCGCTGATGGAGGTGCCGCCGAAACTGTGCTACCGCAATCTGCTGTACACCGGCGTCACCCGGGCCAAAAGCCTGTGTATCCTGGCCGGCCACAGCCGCGAGGCGGGCCAGATGGTGGCCAATGTGAAAAGCAATAAGCGCTTTTCCTGCCTGGCCGCCTTCTTGCAGGACGGCAGCCTGTGAGGGCGCGCAAATTTTTGGCGGACCTGCTGCTGCCCCCGCGCTGCCCTTTGTGCGACCGGGTGGTGG
Organism: uncultured Oscillospiraceae bacterium; assembly: GCA_905212515.1. Taxonomy (GTDB): domain Bacteria; phylum Bacillota; class Clostridia; order Oscillospirales; family Ruminococcaceae; genus Ruthenibacterium. Next base: position 6,560 of record CAJMEU010000033.1, read on the forward strand.
GCTTTGCGCCAGCCTGCCCCGCCTGCGGGGACAAGCTGCCCGCCCTGCGGCGTGCGGACACGACCGTGCCCCGGCAGGGACGCTGCTTTGCCTTTTTGGACGGCGCATGGGCGCCCTTTTGGTACGAGGCGCCGGTGCAAGGCGCCGTCGTGCGTATGAAAGAGGACGCCAGGCGGGACCTGGCCCTCGCCTTTGCCGCCGAGATGCTGGCTGCGGTGCAAAGGCAGGGAATGCCGTCCTTTGGCTGTGTGGTGCCCGTGCCGCCCGGCAAGGCCGAGGCGCGCCGCCGCGGCCGGTTCGACGGGCCGCTGACCATGGCAAAGGCTCTGGCCAGGGGCCTGGGCGTGCCGCTGCAAACCGGCGTGCTGTACAAGGCCTTCGACACCCCGCCCCAGCACACGCTGTCCGGCGCGCGGCGGCGGGACAATTTGATCGGCGCGTTCGCGGTGCGCCCGGGCGCCGAAGGCCTGGCGGCCGGCCAATGCGTGCTGCTGGTGGACGATGTGTTCACCACCGGCGCCACGCTGAACGAGTGCGCCAAAATGCTGAAAGCCGCCGGCGCGGCCCGATGCGTGGCCGTATGCACGGCCCTGGCGCGCACGCCGGAGGAAAAAGCGCGTGCGGCTCAGAAGGGCGCACCCGAAACCATTTGACCCAAAAAGCCGTCCTGAGGGATGAAAGGGGAGAACTGCCGTGAAAAAGAAGCTGCTTTGCCTTCTGTGCGCCGCCGCGCTGGCCCTGGGTCTGGCGGCGCCGGCCCTTGCCAACTCCGGCCCCATCTACGAGACCGGCAGCCCCACCGGCGCCCTTGCCCCGCTGACGGGTACAGGCGTGTCGGTGCTGCACGAGGATCTGACGCTGGACTTTTCCGCCCAAGACCCGCAGGACTTCCGCACCCAGGGCAGGGCGGAGGCCGCTTATCAGATGCAGGCCCAGGCCCCGGGCACGGTGGAGATGGCCTTCCCCGTGGCGGCGTTCCTCACCGGGCAGGGGCTGCCCGCGGTCACGGTGGACGGCGCGGAGGTGCCGGTGCAGGTGTTGGACGCCGGCCCGCTGGGCTATGGCCGCGAGGACGAGGCCCTGCCCGCCTTCAGCCGGCTGCTGGCCCAGACGTCCAAAGGGGAATACACGCCCGCCCACTATCAGATGGACGACGTGGGGACGCTGGTGGAATTCACCGTCTATTGCCGGGAAGCGCAGGACGACACCGGCTGGTTTGCCCGGGCGGTTTTGCCGGACGACGGCGTCACGCGCAGCGTGGCCGACGAGGCGAAAGGCATCGGCTGGGAAAGCGGCGTGGGCGTGGAATATACCTTTGATTTCGGAAAGCCGGGCTGGGTCTACATCCTGGGCGACGCCGAAGCCTTCGCCTTCGGCGCACAGTACGAGGGAAAACCCCAGGACCCGCCGGGCAAGATGCCCTATGACAGGGAGGACACGCCCATGACTGTGCGGGACTTCCTCACCTGGTATGCGGCCCGTTGGCAGGCCGGACAGGAGGAGGGCACGCTGGCCCAGCGCCTGGCGCCGGGCCAGGCCGCGCGGCTGCTGGCCCAGCGGCTGGATGCAGTCTGTGCCGGGGAGGACGGCGGCCATGCCGTTGGCCTGACGGACGGCCTGTACCGCATCCGTGCGGAGCTGCTGTGCTTCTCCGTGGATTTTGCCGATACAGCCCCACACGGTGCGGGTGGAAACGCCCATCGCCCCCGCCCGGGACCGGGAGGGCACCAAGGAATACCGCCAGCAGGCGCAGTATTTCTTCGGCCCCGCCCAGGGCTGGGACGCCTTCGGCGATATCAGCCTGACGCTGATCCTGCCGGAACAGGCGCCCTATCTTTTGGAGGCCAGCGTGCCGCTGCGGCAGGCACAGGGGAAAGCCCGCACCTATATGGCCCAGCTGGACGGCCTGCCCGAAGAGGATTTCAGCGCCGTGTTCTGCGAGGTGGAAACGCCCGCGGAGGACAACGACGCCCGTCTTGTGCGGGTGCTGCCTATCCTGCTGGTGATTTTGGTGGCGGTGCCCCTGGCGGCTCTGGTGTTCGCCGGCGTATGGGTGGTGAAGCTGATGGGCAAATTCAAAGAAGACCCGCCCCCGGAGGAAGGGGAACAGGAGCGGCCGCCCGACGGGGAATGAACCGCCCTCGGGATCAAGCTGAATAAGCGGCAAAGCGCCCCTCGGCGCAGGTTTTATCCCTGCGCCGGGGGGCGCTGTTTGTTATGCGTCAAACGGATGCAGCGGAAACCGCGTCCCTTGGGGTTTGCGGGTCACCGCGCGGCGTTGAAGATGCTGAGGATGTCCTCCTTGCTGAGGGGCACATAACTGCCCACGCAGCCGTCGGCGGCCTTCTGGGCCATGATGTCGAAATGGATGTCGTCGATGCCCACTTCTTTCAGCGCGGCCGGCAGACCCAGGTTGCGGAAGAAATCGCGGGTGCACTGGATCGCCTGCCGGGCGGTATCCATGGGCGCGGCGTTTTTGTCCAAGCCCCAGACATTGACGCCGTACTCGGCGAATTTATCCGCGGTCTTCTCACTGAGAACATGATCCATCCAGAACGGCGTCAGGATCGCCAGCCCCTCGCCGTGGGTGATGTCGTAGAAGGCGCTCAGCTCGTGCTCCATAGGATGGACGCACCAGGCCACTCTGGCGCCTTCGGACAGCAGTTCGTGAATGGCCAGGCTGGAGCACCACATCAGGTTGGCGCGGGCATCATAGTCATCGGGTTTCTCCAGGGCGATGGGCGCGTACTGGATGCAGACTTTCAGCAGCCCTTCGCAGAACCGGGCCTGGACGTCGGCCTTATCGATGCTGGTGAAATAATTCTCGAAAATGTGGCTCATCATGTCGGCGGTGCCGGCGGCCGTCTGCTTCTTGGAGACGGTGAAGGTATAGCTGGGGTCCAGGATGGACATGGTGGGCCGCATATAAGGCGAGCCGGTGCCCCATTTCTCGTTTTTGGTCAGGTCGGAGATGACGGCAAAATTGTCCATCTCCGAGCCGGTGGCTGACAGTGTGAGTACCGCGAAGATGGGCAGAGCCTTTTGAATTTTTGGGGGCTGCAGAACCAAATCCCAGGCGTCGCCGTCGTAGCAGGCAGCCGCTGCGATCACCTTGGAACAGTCGATCACGCTGCCGCCGCCGATGGCCAGCACCAGGTCGATGTTCTCCTTTTTGCAAAGCTCCGCTCCGCGCCGAACGGTCTCGATGCGGGGGTTCGGCTCCACGCCGGCACATTCGAACACCGTCAGCCCGGCGTCGTTCAACAGCTGTATGGCCTGGTCGTAAAGGCCCGTTTTCTTGATGCTGCCGCCGCCGTATACCAGCAGCACGCTTTTTCCGTAATCAGCCAGGTCGGCCAGGTGAGAGATCTGGCCCTTACCGAAATGGATCCGGGTGGGGTTGGAATAGGTGAAATTGGTCATCATGGTGTCTGTCCTTCCTTTCTGATTCTGCTTTTTTGTGGATATCTACCAATAACATGGTAGCACAGGAAAGGCAGCTTCGTCCAATACCAGAAAAATGTGGACGTATTCCAAAAAATCATACCTTCCGGCCTGTACTGCCGGAAGAGGGGCGCCTTACTGGGCAGCGCCAGCGTCGCCGTGCTTGTGCAGAAAATCCTTGATCTGCTTTTCTACGTGCTGGACAAGGGCGCGGATCTCAGGGTAGGTGTTATAGGCCTGGCGGGAGTAGGAGAGGACCAGCGGGGCGTTGAGGGCCTGGTTTTCAAAAGGCACGGGCACCAGCTCGCCGCTGGCCACAGCGGCGTAGCGCTTCAGGGCGGGATAATAGGAAATCGCATAGGTCTCCGGGTCCTGATGGACCAGGTCGATGACATTGATGGCGGAATCCACATAGATGATCCTCTGGCGGGGTGTGTTTTCAATGAGACCGGGATGGGAAGATGGCGACACATCGCTTTCGGGCAGCACCAGATAGGCGTTCTTCAGCAAATCGTAATTTACAAAGGGCAGCCGGGCCAGGGGGCTGCGGGTATTGACCAGGCAGCAATAGTCTCCCTGCAGAAGAACAAGCGGTGCATTTCCTTGCAGCTGGGTGCATTTTTCCACCCCTTCGGTCCCGTGGCAAACAAAAAGGGACAGAACGGGTTCACTGGTGCTGCGGGAAATGTATTTTTGCGGGCGGGAACACACGGTATAGTTGACAGTAAGATCCGGGTATAGCTTTTTAGCGTAGAGGATGGTCTCGGGAAAAAGGAAATCCGGGAACGAGGAATGGGTGTAGATATCGACCTTCTCCAAAGCCGAATGTCTGCACAGACCCTTCCAGCCATGGTTATAGGCCAGCACCTGCCGGGCCTCCGGCAGGATCTTTTCCCCCGCCGGCGTCAGGGAGATGCCGGCGTCTGTGCGCACAAACAGGGACAGGCCCAAATCCTTCTCCAGCAGCTGCAGGGATTTGCTCAGGCTGGGCTGGGCGATGTACAGCTTCTGTGCAGCCTCACTGATCGAGCGGGACTCGGAGAGGGTGACGAAATATTTCAGCATCTGGATCTTCATCGTTACGCACACCTCCTGGTCTTGGGCATTCTGCATAAAAGTTATGCAAAAATACCTATAGATTTTTTTCACGGGCCTAAGCTTTTTAAGTATTAGACAAAATCTCAATCTCATGATAAGCTATTATTAGTCTTTATGTCAATTGATTGCGATAAAAAATTAGGAGTGTGATCAAGAATGACAAGGCGCGAGAGATTTATGAAGTTCCTGGCCGGTGAGCCGGTAGACCGTGTCCCCGTTGCCTTCTTCCATCACTTCTGCGGGCCGAGCGAGTGGTTCCGCGGGTTGGAAAACGAGGAGATCTTTCAGAAAAACATCGATGGTCACCGCAAAGCCCTGGAGGTCTTTGATCCCGATGTGATCAAGATCATGAATGACTCTTTGATGATTATGCCGCTGGACACCTCCTTTGTAGAGAAACCCTCCGATCTGCGCAAGATCCAGCCCCCGACGGTGGATTCGCCTTACGGCCGCAAGACCCGTGAGCTGACCATGAAAGTAAAAGAGATCTACGCGGGCAAAGACGCCCCGATCTATGCCACCGGTTTCTCGCCCATCATGGTGCTGAAAAGCAGCATCGACGGCATGGAGTTCGTGAACCCCCGCCTGCCCAAAATGCTGGAAGAAGACCCTGAGTCCGTCGTGGCCGCGCTGAACATCCTGGCCGACGCTATCATGGACCTGAACGAAATGCTCATCAAAGAATGCGGTGTGGACGGCATTTACTTCAGCGTGAACAACCAGTCCCACTTCATCCCCGACGAGCTCTTCACCAAATATGTGGCTGACACCGACAAGAAAGTCATGGAGCACGCCAATAAGCTCAGCCCCATCAACCTGCTGCACATCTGCGGCTATCACGGCCGGGGCAATAACCTCGAGCTGTTCAAGGAGTATCCCGCCGCTGCCTACAACATCGCCGTTTACGCCGAAGGCGTTTCCCTCAGCGCCGGCAAAAAACTGTTCGGCGGCAAGCCCGTGTTCGGCGGCTTCGCACAGGATACCGTGATCTACAAAGGCACTAGGGAAGAGGTCAAGAAGGCTACCTGGGATATCCTGGACGAGTGCGGCCAGCTGGGCGTCATGATCGGCGCGGACTGCACGGTGCCCAACGATATCGACGACGACCGCTTTAACTGGGTCCGCGACGCGGCCATTGAATACGCCGAAAAACATTAAGGAGTTATGATTATGCTGACACCTGAGATTCAAAACGCTTTTGTGTCTATTTTGACCGATGAGCTGAAGCTGGCTACGGGCTGTACCGAACCCATCGCCATGGCATACTGCGCGGCCAAAATGCGGGAAGTGCTGGGCGCTGTGCCCGAGAAGATCCTGGCGGAGCTTTCCGGCAATATTCTGAAAAACGTCAAAAGCGTAACTGTTCCCAACACCGGCGGCATGAAGGGCACGAAAGCCGCTTTGGCGGCTGGTGTGATTGCCGGACAGGCGGATCAGGAACTTCAGGTTATTTCCGCAGTCTCGAAGGAACAGTATCCCGCCATCGCGGAGTATTGTGAGAAAACGCCCATCGAGGTCGTCTGCATGGATACGCCCCATCTGCTGGATATCCGGCTGACGGGATGGGCCGGCGAAAACCGGGCGGTCGTTCGGATCACCGACCACCACAACAACATCGTTTACATTGAAAAAGACGGCCAGGTCCTGTTGGAAAAAGAGCCGGCTGTCCCCACCGCCGGGCAGGCCAATCCGGAAAAAGACCTTCTGAACCTGGGCAATATCCTGGCGTTTGCCAATGAGGTGGATCTTTCCTTGGTGCGGCCCCTGCTGGAGCGGCAGATCCGCTGTAACAGCGCGATTGCCGAGGAGGGCCTGAAAAACGATTGGGGCTCCAATATCGGTTCTCTGCTGCTGGAGGAGTACGGCGACGATATCAAATTCGAGGCACGGGCCTGGGCCGCTGCCGGCAGCGACGCGCGCATGAGCGGCTGTGAAATGCCGGTGGTCATCCTCTCCGGTTCCGGAAATCAGGGCCTTACGGCCTCCATGCCGGTGTACCGCTATGCCAAGCACCTGAACGTCAGCGACGAGCAGATGTACCGTGCATTGATCGTCAGCGACCTTGTCACCTGCTACCAGAAGGTGGGCATCGGCGTGCTTTCCGCCTATTGCGGCGCGATCAGCGCAGGCATCGGCGCCGGCGCGGCCATCGCCTATCTGCAGGGAGCGGATGAGGACGCCATCGCCCACACCATCGTCAACGCGGCGGCCATTTTGTCCGGCACCATCTGCGACGGCGCAAAGCCGTCCTGTGCGGCCAAGATCGCCGAAAGCGTGGATGCCGGCATCATGGGCTACAAGATGCACCGCAGGGGCAGCGACTTCATTCCCGGCGACGGCATCGTCGGAGAGGATCTGCACGCGACGGTGAAAAACGTGGGCGTCCTGGCCAAAGAGGGCATGCGCGAGACAGACCGCACCATCCTCAGGATCATGACGCAGTGACTGTACGGTTCTGAAACAGAGCATCAAATCAAAGAGGAGGAAATTCTGTGGAAAAGAAATCTTTTTGGGAATCCTTTAAAATCTGGTTCGGCATCGGAGCTTTGCTCTTCGGTACATACTGCGGCGCGAACATGGCATCCGGCGCCTATGCCGCCGGTTACATGGTCACCGTCGGCGGCGGCTGGATGCTGGTTTGGCTGCTGATGTTCTGCGTGTTCATGGCGTTCTTCTGCTCTATAGGCCTGAACTTTGTGCGCGCGTATGGCATCAAAAACTACAACCAGTACTAACTGACGCTGTGGGGCTCCCACAAACCGACCACCAACCCCGTTCTGAAAACGACCGTGGCCGCGTTCTTTGATATCTACTCCATCTTCTCCGGACTGATCACCGTAGCGGCGACTGTGGCCCTGTTCTCCACGCTGATGAACTCCCTGTTCGGCATATCCACGATCATTGCCAGTCTGGGCGGCGTGATCCTGTTCGCGGTCCTGACGGTCAACGGCGCGGGCTTCCTGCGCAAGTTCAACACGGTCATGACGCTGTCCCTGCTGGTCTGTTTGGCGGCCTTGCTGATTGCTGTTATCTCCGACCGCGGCAGTACGCTGTTCAGCCGCATCGGCAACTTCAGCGAGGGCATCGACTGGACCGGCCCCAAAGTCACCGTGGGCGCCCACTTCGCCATGTTCCTGTCTTATTGCTGGAGCACCTCCAGCTGGGGCTCTTCGCTGTGCAACTATGCCGAGAATATCAAAACCAAAAAGGACGCCTTCGGCTCTGGCATCCTCTGCGGCCTGCTGGTCACCTTCCTGTTCGGCGTCACCAGCTTGATCGTTCTGCCCTACATGCCCGAGGCGATGTCCGATGCCCCCATCCTGATGATCTGCCAGACCTATCTGCCCAAGTTCCTGACGGCCGTGTACTGGGTCGTGGTGGTGTTCTCTGTGGTATCCACCGCCCCCACCTTCACCTTCAATATGGCAAACCGCTGGGCCGCTGTGTGGAAAAGCGAGAAGGTCAGCCACAAGACCAAATTCTTCGTTATCTCCTTCGTGTACCTGGCCGCAGCCTGGGCCATTTCTCAGGTGGGCCTGATGGCCATCGTTCAGAAGGGCTATGTCATCATGGGCAACGTGGCGCTGCCTGCCGTGGCGCTGCCGCTGGTGTTCTCCATCTATCGTGTGTGGAAAAAGGACAAAGCGGAAAAAACTGCGGAGACCGCTTAAGGACCATCCGTTAAACTGGGTGCGTCCCTGCGGGGCCCCCATCAGCCCATGAGACCCAAAACTGCAACTGTGCCGGAAGCAAAGCGATCCCATAAACCCGCACAATAGACAAAACGCCCCCTGATGCAGGAACCGTTCCTCATCAGGGGGCGTTGTCATAAGAAATTTTCGAATGCGGTTTCCTTTCATGCAAAACCGGCCGCTTTGCGCGCTTACTTGAAGATCTTGAAGCCCTCCTCCCGGTCCATCTGCACCAGAATGGTGATGCCGATGGGCAGGCCGAACAACCCGATGAAACCGAACAGGGACACACCCACGAACATGCTGATCAGCGTCACCAGCGGGTGCAGGCCGATCTGTTTGCCCACCACCCGGGGCTCCATGGCCTGGCGCACCACGGTGATGATGGCGTACAGCACCAGCAGCCCGATGCCCAGCGGAAAGTTGCCCAGGATCAGCGTGGCCACAGCCCAGGGGATCAGCACCGTGCCCGTGCCCAGCACGGGCAGGATGTCCACCAGCGCAATGACCAGCGCCAGCAAAAAGGCGTATTGGATGCGCAGCAGGGAAAGGCCGATCAGCAGCTCCACAAACGTCAGCGTCAGCAGCAAGGCGTAGGCCCGGCCGAATTTGAACAGCACGTCCACCGCGCTGTCCTTTACCTTAAACAGCAGTTCCCGCCCGCGCGCAGGCAGCTGGCGGGCGATGAAATTGGTGATGGTGTAGTAATCCATCACGCAGAAGAACGACGCCACGATGGTGATGACGAAGTCCAGCATCATGCCCGGCGCCCCCGAGGCGGCGCCAGCCAGCGCGCCCATGGCGGCGGTGGAAATGGAGGTGGCCAGGCTGCCCAGGCCCGTGTTGATCTGCGCGCCGATGCTGTTCACCAGCTGGTACAAATCGGGGCTGAGGCCCCGCACCACATCCTCGATGATGCGCTGCAGCGACACCAGCGCCGGCGAGATCACCGATTCGTACACGCCGGGCAGCGCGTAAAAGGCGTCCCGCAGCAGCACCACCAGGCGGGTGCCCAGCACGATCAGCAGCGTCACCAGCAGCACGTAGAACACGATCAGAGAAAAGATGGCCACGGTGCGACGCTTTTTCCCGGTGCGGTCCGCGATGCGGTTGATGACGGGCTTGAGCAGGAAGGCGATCAAAAAGGCCACCAAAAACGGCATCAGCACCGGAACGGCATATTTGAACGCCACATAGACCAAACCCAAAATGATACAATAATATAAAAATTTGATGATGAAGGCGCGCATTTTTTCCACCTGCATCGGCATTCCCTCCCGGCAGCTTGTCTCTTTAAAACATTATAAACGCTTTTTGGTGAAAAATATATCGTTTCAATAAATTTTTATTGCTTTGCCATAAAAACCTGATCTTCACGGCCGTGGGCCGGGGACGGTCCACATAGCCGAAAAAATAGCCTGCGGCCATTTTGGGGTGAATATCTTGCCAGCACGGCCCCCAAACGGTATGATAAAAGCAGTAAGGGAGGAATGCCCGTTGAAGACCCTGGTGGAGCTGTACGACAAAGAGCCGCTGGAAAATGTGCTGACAGCCTGTATTTTTAAGCCGGAGATGGTGGTGTATATCTGCGACGAGCGGGACTCCAGCATGCGCAAGGAGACGGCGGTGGACCGGCTGTTCAAAAGCCGGGGGCTGCCGTGCAAGGCGCGCTTTTACTACATCAACACGGCCAGCCCGAAGCACATCCGCCGCGCCTTCGAGGCCGTGCTGCGCGATTACCCCGGCTGCGTGTTCGATTGCTCCGGCGGCAAGGACCTAGTGCTGCTGGGCGCGGGCGAATTCTGCAAAAGCAGGGGCGTGCCCATGCTGTACATCGACGTGGCGCGCCAGAAGTTCGTCGATCTGGGCGGCTGCGAAAGCCTGGCGCCCCAGTTCGCCATCCCCCAGTTTTCGGCCGAGGACGTCTTTGCCCTGGCCGGGGCCAAACTGGTGGGTTACGGCCATTTCGCCCTGGACGACATCGACGCGGAGTTCGAACGGGACGTGTTCCAAGTATGGCCCATCGTCTGCAAGAACCCCGCCGCCTGGGGCGAGACCGTGGGCTTTTTCCAGGCCTCCTCCTCCGGCGCGCGCGAGGGGCAGCTGCAGGTGGACGCGCCGGACGTCATCCGCGTGAACCAGCAGGTGACGGCCCGGGCGAATTTGCCCGTCCTGGAACGGCTGGCGGACGCGGGCGTCATCCACGGTCTGGAGGCGCGCGGCGGGCGCGTGCGCTTTGCCTATAAAAGCGAGCTGATGAAAAAAAGCCTGCAGAACCAGGGCATTTGGCTGGAGCTGTACGGCTACCTCACGGCCAAGAACAGCGGCCTGTTCCACGACGTGCGCACCAGCGTGGTGGTGGACTGGGACAATGCCCGCGGGCGGGACCGCTCCACCCGCAACGAGATCGACATCCTGCTCATCAGCGGGGTGACGCCGGTGTTCATCTCCTGCAAGATGGGCGTGCCCACGCCCCTGGCCTTGTCCGAGATCAAGATCCTCAGCGAAAAATTCGGCGGCGAGCGCACCAAAACCGTGCTGCTGACGGGCGCGGACATCTATAACGACAATCGCCCCCTGGCCCAGCGCGCCCGCGACCTGGGCATCACCCTGCTGGATCGGGGCGACCTGGCGAAAGGCGACCTGGCCCGCCGTTTGCAGCGCCTGGTGGAAAAAGCCTGACCCCAAGCCCCGGAATGGGGCTTTTTCCTGTTTTATGGCTTGACATTCACCTTCAACGTTTGTACAATATAAGTAGAAATTCAACGCTTGTCGAATAAGGGGGAGAGGTCATGGAGCGCAAAACAAGGCTGCCCGACGCCGAGCTGGCCGTGATGCAGGCTATCTGGCAGAAGCAGGAGCCCAGCACCCGGCCGGAGCTGGACGCCATTTTGCAGCCGCAGCGGGGCTGGGGCCCCACCACGGTGCTGAACCTGCTGGCCCGGCTGGAGGCGCGGGGCTTTGTGGAAAAACAGCGCCACGGGCGGGGCTATCTGTACAAGGCCCTGGTCCTGCGGGAGGAATATCTGGAGCAGGAGAGCCGCAGCGTGCTCACCCGCATGTTCGGCGGCAGCGTCAAACAGTTCGTGGCGTCGCTGAACGGCGGCCAGGCGCTGTCGAAGGAAGATGTGGAGGAGCTGTCCGCCTATCTGGACACCTTGCGCGAGGAGGGGTGAACATGCGTGCCTTTTTCCTGGACGCGGCGGTCGTGTCGGCGGTGGCCGGCGCGCTGGCGCTGCTGGTGGTGCTGCTGCGGCCCCTGCTGCACCGGCGCTATACTGCCCGCCTGCGCTGCGCCGTGTGGTGGGTGCTGGCGCTGTGGCTGTGCCTGCCGCTGAAATTCACCCTGCCCCAGGCCCCGGTGCGCCTGGCCGTGCCCCGTGCCGTGGCCGAACAAACGGTGGCGCTGCCGCGCCCCGCCCAGCCCGTGGCCGCCCCAGGGGACACGGCGCACAGTGCGCCCGCGGCCCCGTCGGCCTCCCAGCGGCAGGGGGGAAGCGGCGCTTCCCAGGCCCCGGCCGATGCCGCTTCCGGCGCGCCCGCCGCCCAGCCGCAGGGGCAGGGCGCACTGTCCGGGACGCAGCCCTTGGCGCTGTCTCAGCACTCGGTGCAGCCCCAGGACGTCACACCGCCCCAGGCGCAGCCCCCGTCCCAGCCCGATGCGCAAAGCCCCACGCTGCAGCTGTGGCAGCTGGCCGTGCTGGGCTGGGCCCTGGCGGCCCTGACCGTGCTGGCGGCGCGCCTGGGCGGCTATTTGCTGTGGCGCCGCCGCACCCTGCGCTGGAGCCGCCCCGTGCAGGACGAAGCCCTGCTGGCCCTGTCGGAAAAAGCCGCCCTGGCGGCCAAAGCGCACAGGCCGGCCCCCCGTTACTGGAATCCCCGTGCGGCCTGCCCCATGGCCGTGGGCCTGCTGCGGCCGGTGCTGCTGCTGCCCGAGGGCCTGCCCGCCGACGATCAGACGGCCATGATGCTGGTGCACGAGTACACTCATCTGTCCCGCCGTGACATCGCGCTGAAAGCGCTGCTGGTGCTGGCGTCCAGCCTGCACTGGTTCAACCCGGCCGTGTGGCTGATGGCCCGCGCCGCCGGCGAGGATATCGAACTTGCCTGTGACGAGACGGCCCTGCGCGGCCGGCCCGCCCGCTGGCGCGAAGCTTACAGCCGCGCGCTGGTGGCCGGGGCGGCGTCGCCCCGGGCCTTGCTGGCTACCCATTTTGCCGCCGGCAAACGGAACATGATGCAGCGTCTGGCGGCGGTGTTCGATAAAAAGAACAAGAAAAAAGGCGTGCTGGTGTTCACCGCCCTGGTGCTGACGGCGGCCCTGGCGGTGGGCCTGGTGGCCTGCGGCGTGGGCGAGGGCCTCCCCGGCGCCGAGCCGCTGCCCGAAGGCGCGGTGGCCATCCGCAAGGAGGACGCGGCCGCCCTGGAGGAAACGCTGTGGAACGGCCTGCTGACGCTGGCCCCGGTGACGGGCCGTGTGGCCCAATCGGACATGCCCCTCAAACTGCTGTTCAAAACACTGGACAGCCAGGGCCGGCTGCGGGACGGATACGCGGCGGACCTGCTGTTTTTGGACGAGGCCCAGCAGGTGGGCCTGGCCGTGGAGGAGGGCACCTTTGCGGATATGCCCCGCGTCAGGCGCACCGAGGACGGCGGTAAAACCTGGACCCTGGCCGACACCAGCCAGGCCGCCGTCGCCACGCCCACGGGGAATTACAGGGATCTGCACCTGCGCCGTTCGCTGGACGGGGCCGTGGTGCTGGAATACACCACCGGCACCATGGCCACGGGCGGCACCTATGTATATCATCTGATGAGCGTCGACCAGGGCAAGACCTGGCAGGTGCCCCGCCGCCCCAAGGCGGTGCGCCGGGCGGCCAAGATCCTTGCCCGGTACGGCTGGCAGGGGTGGAGCCGCAGCCCGCTGGACAGCGCAGTGTATATGGCCGCCCAGGACAACGATGAATATGTGCAGGCGCAGGACGGCACGGTGCGGTGGGATAGCCAGTCCTATTACCGGGCCCCCAAAGGCGCACCGATTTACGCCATGACCGGCGGCCGGGTGCATCTGGATGCGGGGGAGCCCGGCGTCCTGTCCCAAGCCGTGGGTTATGACGACAGGGACGTGCGCCTGGTGTACCGGGGCCTGTCCGACATTTCCGTCGAGGACGGCGCCTATCTCTCCGCCGGCGACCCCCTGGGCACGGCGGGCGACACGGAATACGGCGAGGGCATCACGGCCCAGCTCCTGGTGGACGGCGTGGCCGTGCCCGGAGACTGGCTCTACCTCGATTACACCGGGTCCGATCTCTCCGGTTGGAGATGGAACGCCTATACGCCGCCCGCGCTGCTGCCTCTGCCCGGGGACATGGCCGCCCTGCTGCGGCCCGACGCCCCCGAGGACGGCCTGTCCGCCGACCCGACGGCGGTGCGCCTTGCCTACAACTTCGGCCTGGCGCTGCTGAACAACGACGAATCCCGCCTGACCGAGCTGGTGATGGGCCAGGACGCGCCCGATCTCTTTTCGCTGTATCCCGACACAAACCCCCTGGCCGACCTGACGGGCTTTGCCTGCACCGGGGCGGCCGTGGCCGTGGACGAGGACGGCGGCCCGGCGCTGCTGATCCTGGACATCGAAGCCCCGGGCAAAACCGGCCTGCCCACCGGGCGGCACGCTTATTGCCTGGAGTACCGCACCCGGCGGCAGGTGGACGAAAACCCCAACCCGGGCCCGGCGGGGGACACGGTGTCCGCCCTGGTGCCAAGGCAGCTGTGGGGCCCGCAGAACACCCCCGCCCAGCAGGCGGCAGGCGGCGTGCGCCTCTGGTGCACCTACGGCAATTTTGAAAGCGGCGACGCCCTGGCCCGGGATAACCCGGAGCGGGTGATGCAGTACCTGCTGGTGCAGTGCACCCCGGGCGGCGCCACGGGCAGCCAGCTGAAAGAGCTGGCGGAAAGCAGGCTGGACATCCACGATTTCCAGCCGCCCAAAACAGACCATACCCAGGACGCGATGAACTACTGGTTCATCCAGTCCTACGACGCGGCCACGGATGCCTATACCCTGACCGACGGCTTTGACGGCGGCATGCTGGATGTGGGCCTGGCCGTGCGCTGGGTGGAGGAGCCCCAGCCCGACGGCACCCTGCGCCTGACCCGCTGGAATTTCCGCGACGCCCTGTGCATGGTGCCCTGGGTGTCCGGTGCCTATGTCATGCGGGAAAATGGGGACGGCAGCTACCGGACGCTCAGCGCCCGGTACGAGGATTATGAGGCCCTGCTTCCACTGGACGACGCCCTTTTGGAATCCTATACGCTCAGCTCGCTCCCCACGGCGGAAACGATGGCGGACTGGGGCACCGGCCTGACCGGCCGGATCGCGAATACCGACCTGACGCCCCAGCTGGGGCGCATGACGCTGGAAAACGCCCGGTGTGCGCAATACTATAGCGGGGGCGAGGTCCAGCTGCTGCCGGAGGCAAACCGGATGGAGATCACCTGGCGCCCCGGCGACGACGTGACCAGCCTGGCTGTTTACGCGGACGGCGAACTGCTCGTCCGCGCCGACGACGAGGACGGCGATGCCGCCGTGCGTGCGGGCGGTTATCCGCAAGAGGCCTGCAAGATCATGCTGCACTGCGCCCGCGAGACCATCCGGCGGCAATACCAAATGGAAAGCGTGCCCGCGCCCATGGAGATCGTCCCCGTACCGGCGGACATCCCTGGCGACCAGCTGACGGACGCTCAGGCGCGGCAGATCGCCGGCGCGCTGTACAAGGCGGCGTGCCGGTTCATGGGCTGGTCCGTGGGCTGGATGATGGACGTCGGCGGCCAGCCCATCGTGTACGAATACGCCAACAGCGGCAACGGCTATCAATACCTGTGCCTGCCCTGCCTGGAATTTGCCGCCTATGAAGATTATGAAAAGGCCCGGGACAGCGTGCTGGCCCGGACGGGGGAGGACAACCAGTTCCTCGCGGTGCAGCAGTGGCAGGGAAAGGTATACCGCGCTTACAACGGCGGAGGCGAAGCCTTTGTGCCCAAGCCCCTGGAGGCCATCGAGGTGACGGATAAGCAGCCGGGCCGGCTGGAAGTGGTGATTACGGAACGGCAGTTCACCGAGGAGGGCGTCCCCCCGCTGCGCACGCCCCATGTCATCACCATTCAGGACGGCAATTGGGTGATCGACAGCTACGAGGGCGATTACGAAAACAGCAATCAGGACGAAGTGACCCGGGCCCGGGATGAATATTTCCGGCAAAAAGACCTCACCGACATGGAGGGCGGCGGCTTTTACCTGTACGACCAGGACTTCCTGGCCATCTGGTCCGCCATGGGCCTGGATTCGCCCGGCCGCTGGTGGGCCCTGGCCGACGACGAGGCCTGGGCGGCCTCGGGCCGGGAACTGCTCAACTTCCTGGAGGACGAAGAAAACCGCTCCATCCGCTGGCTGCAGGTGGAAAGCGGCGGGGCCACGGCCCGGTACCG
>CAJMEU010000034.1 GCA_905212515.1 uncultured Oscillospiraceae bacterium
GGCCTCCCGGATGGCGCGGCACAGCACGTCAAGGGCGATGGGCTCGTCGTCCACGGCCAATATCGTCATGCTCACGCCGGCTGCCTCCCCTCTTTGGCAGATTGATCTCCACGGTGGTGCCCTTTCCGGGGACGCTCTTCACCGTCAGGCTTCCTCCGCATTGGCTTTCCAGGCGCGCCCGCACGTTTCCGATGCCCGGGTGGCCGCGGCCGTCGCCGCGCTTTTCCGCCGGGTCAAAGCCCACGCCGTCGTCGGCCACCGTGACCTTCCAGCCGCCGTCCGTTTCCTCCGTGCAGATGCGCACGGTCCCCCCTTCCCGGCGTTTTGTCACACCGTGGCGCACGGCGTTCTCCACCAGGGGCTGCAGCGTCAGCGTGGGGATCATAAAATCCGTGACCGGCAGCGCATAGGCTACCTTCACCCGTTCGCCAAAGCGCAGCTGTTCCAGTTCCAAGTAATTCCGGCAATGGGCCAGCTCCTGGGAAAAAGGGATGGGCCCGGGGGCTGTCAGGGAAGCCATATTGCCGCGCAGGAACGCCGAAAAGCTGTCCACGGCCTTTTCCGCCCGGCCTGGATCGGTCGCGCACAGGCCTTTGATGGAGGTGAGCAAGTTGTAAAGGAAATGGGGCTGTATCTGGCTGAGCATGACCGCAATGCGCATCTCGGTCAGCTCCAGCTCCCGCTCCTTCATGCGCCGGGCCTGTTCCACCTGAAGGAACAAAAAGATCACCAGAATGGAGAGGGTGACCGCCAGATTCAGCAGGGCCACGCCGTAGACGAAGATCTGGATGCCCATAGCCAGGACGGGCAGCACGATGTAGGACCACAGGGCCGCTGAATCCTGCGGTTCGATCACTTTGCGGTATCGGACCAGCAGCCCGGCGTTCACGCACATGCCCAATATCCCGCCCACCTGGGAGAGCCAGAACCAGCCCTGCCGGTGGTAAACGTTTTGCGCGTCGATCACATAGAACATATGGTTCCATTGGGACAGGACGACCAGCAGGAAGGAAAGCACGCACAGGCCCCGGATGAACCGCAGCGGGACCGTGGAAACGGGGGCGTGCCGGCCCAGGTAAGCGGTGAGGTAATGCGTAAAGCAGGCCAGCAGCACATAGCCCAGAGCAAACACCAGGAAATTGGCGATCCGCACGCCCCACCAGCTGACCGCGTCCAGCCGCCCTTTGAAAAGCCAGGCCGCCGCGTCGCACAGCAAAATCACGGCGTTGCAGACCAGCAGCCTTAAGAACAGCCGGTCCAGCAGATCCCGTCCGCCCGCAAGCAGGCAGATCGCCACGATGAACGACAGCACGCAGCCGCACACCTCCAGGGAAACATTGACATATCCCACAACGCTCATACCCGCTCACCTTCTCTTGTCCTTCAGTATAGCATACATCGGGGCGGGATGGCGAGGCCGTTTTGCCTATTTTCCGCGTAAACCTCCTAGGTTGCCGGAAAAGGGGCGGTTGCTTAAACATGGACCGCCCACGGCCGGGCCTGTTTTCTTGGGGGCCGCCGCGTGGCCGGGGCCTGTTTTTCCGGCTGCCCCGCCGCCGCCCTTTGGGCGCGCCTGTGCCTTCCAGGCTTTTCTGCCTGGGAAAAAGAGTATCTTTGTTGATTTGCACCAGCAAAAATGTTATAATCAATTTGGCATTGGTTCCAAGAAAAGCTTATGAATTCCTTTTTACAATAAATGCGCCCAGGGAAAGGACGGTGTACGGATGAAGAAAAAGCGTCGGGAGGGCAAGGGCAAAGGCTGGCAGATCTCCTTTTCGCCCATCCTGCGATACAGCGCGTTATTATGGTGGGCGGGGCCATCCTCGCCTGCGGACAAATGGAAGCCGACGCCGAGGCATCGCTGACCAGCGTACACGCGCAAATTTCCCAACGGATCAGTGAATCGGTCAACCTGCTGGAATCGCTGGCGGCTTTGCCGGAGTTTTACGACCCGGACATTCCCCCCATCGACAAGGTAAAGAAACTGGACCAGATGAGCCCCTATTTCGGGTACATGATGATCTGCTATGTGGATGCTGACATCACCGTCTACTCAGACGGCTCGGAGCCGGCCAGCCTTGCCAGCCGGGACTATATGCAGCGCCTGTATTCCACCGGGCAGCGCCAGGTGACCGACAGCTTTGCCGCGGGCGCGGACGGCGTGACGCTCAATTATACCGTGGCGGTCCCTCTGACCGACAAGCAGGGCAATATCACCGGCTGCCTGTTCTGCGCCATCTACTTTGACGAGATGGTGCAGATTCTGGAGACCGCCGCGGATATCAACGGCTCTGAGGCCATCATCGTCGGCTCTGAGGGGCAGATCATGTCCTCCACCGCCGGCCTGCCTTACGGCGACCCCATCATGAACGAACTGCGCAGCGCCCGGCTGTTCGGCGTTACGGCCGACCAGCTTGAAGAGCAGCTGCTTGCCAAGATCCCCGGCCATTACTGGAGCCTGCAGAACGGCAGCCTGTTTTACACCACTTACCAGCGGGTGGAAAACACCAGCTGGGATGTGCTGTGCACCGTCGATTTTGCCGCCGCCTTCGCGCAGATCTTCCCCAGCCTGGTGCTGGTAGGCTGCCTTACGATCCTGCTTTGCTTGGGCCTGATGGCGGTTTTGCAGCGGTACATCGCCCGCCAGATGCAGGTGGTGGATATGCTGGTCCATTCGGTGGGGGAACTGGAAAAGAAGATCTACCAGGATGAGCGCCCGGAGGACAGGGATTTCAACGAGATCATCCGGCTGACCAGCACCGGCCTCTCCGACAGTTTGACCGGCGTGGTCACCCGCTCCGTCTTTCTCAACCAGGCGGCCGCACAGCTGAAAAAGTCCGACCCGGATAAGCTGGCCGCCCTGTGTTTTGTGGATATGGACAACTTGAAATACATCAACGACACCCTGGGCCACAGCGGCGGGGATATCGCGCTTAAAAGCATCGGCTACATCCTGCGCGAATATGAAAAGAAATATGACGGCGTGGTGGGCCGCTACGGCGGGGACGAATTCGTGCTTCTGCTGACCGGACTGGAGGACGAGGCCGAGCTGCGCAGCGTGCTGGACGAATTGATCCTGCGCTTCCATTCGGACATCAGCTCGGCCGGGCAGCAGATCCCTGTCCAGTGCAGTGTGGGCGTATCGCTGTACCGCCCGGGGGCAGACCTGGAACAGCTGATCGCCGACGCGGACGAGGCGCTGTACTTTGTGAAGCAAAACGGAAAAGGTTATTACCAGATCCATCAGAATTGAGGGAACCATGTGAAAGCGCGGAACAAACGGCGGCTTCTCTCCTGCTCGATCGCCCTGCTGATCCTGGCTTTGGTGGCGGCGGCGGGCATGATGATCCGCCAGGCACTTATGGACATCCGCCAAAAAGAGGCGGGAAGCCTTCTGCATTATTACAGCGAAAACATCATGCTGCAGCTGCAGGGAAGCCTGAACAAGGCGGAGGCGCTGGCGCAGATCGCCTTGGTCATGGGCGAGGACACCGCCTGGTTCGAAAGCGCCGCCGCGCCCTTGCTGGAAAAGGAAGAGGTGCATTATGTGGCCCTGATCCAGGGCGACACCATGGTCAGCGCGCTGCCGAAGGCCGAGTACGGCCATTGGGCGGGCCGTGACTTACAGGATTTTTCTTACATATACACCATGGCCAAGGTGGTGAAGGAGCTGGTGGTGGAAGGGCCTGTTTTCCTGGAGGATGACGCCAGCCAGCGGCAGGTGTTCCTTTTTTTACAGCCGGTGGTGCGGGGCGGCGCTTATTTGGGCGAAGCCGTGGTGGCGCTGGACCGCGCGTACGTGCTGGAGCAGTTCGGCCTGGACGAACTTTCCGCCCAGGGCTACGACTATGAGCTGTGGCGCGTTGAACCGCAAAGCGGCGGAAAAGAGGTGGTGGCGGCTTCCCGCCCGGACGCCGACTTCTCTTACGCGGCCAAAACCACATTTTATCTGCCCACCCAGTGGAACCTCAGCATCCAGCCCACGGACGGATGGATGCCGGCGGAACAGCTGGCCGTGCTGGTTGCCGTCTGCATCCTGGCGGCCGCCCTCCTGCTGGGCCTGTTCTATTGTTCCCGCCGGCTGTTCGTTCAGCAGCGGAAGCTGGATCATGCGGCGCTGACCGACAGCCAAACCGGCCTGTGCAACCGCGCCGGTTTTATCGTAGCGCTGGATGAATGGCTGGGCGGCGCACAGCCCCTTGCACTGTTCTATTTTGTCTTTGCGGGGTATGACCAAATTTCGCAGCTGATCGCCCCTGAAGAGGAGGCCGCTTTCCTGCGAGGCATCCCGGGGCACCTGCAGGAATACATCCAAAGCCCCTTTTTGGCCGGGCGTCTGGGCGCGGGCAACTTTATCCTGGCCGTCCGCGAGGATATGAGCGGGCAGGAACTGGAGGATTTCGCCAAAGGCCTGTCCCTGGAGCTTCTTTTGAAGGTGCGCCTGAACGGCGAACGCCATTTTTTGACGGCGGGCTACCAGTATACGCGCTGCGAACAGGGCGCCGGGGCACGGGAAGCGCTGTCCGGGCTCATCAGCGCCTATTACGCCCGTTTGTCCCAGGAGTCTCCCGTGCAGATGATGACGGAGAAATGCCGCCGGCTGATCGAGGGGCGAAGCGACGTCGTCTTTGACGAATACACGGACCTGGACATGATGGAACTGTCCAAGGCCTTTAACCAGTATCGCAAACAGGTGGAACAGCTGGCCTATTCAGACCCCATGTTCGGCGTGGGCAACCGCCCGAAATTTTTGCGGGACGTCAACATGCTTATCTCCTATGAAAAGAAGCGGCCGTTCAGCCTTTTCTGCGTGGACATCCGCGCGTTCAGCCAGTACAACGAGCTGTTCGGCTCTGAGACCGGCGACGCAATCCTGCATGAAATGCTGCGGCGCCTGTCGCGGCCTTTCGGCACCTATGTGTACCGCATCAACGGCGACGTCTTTTTGGGCGTCTCCCTCTCTGCGGAGGAGGCGGAACCCTTTGCCGCCCGGCTGCTGCAGATGCTCACCGTCCCGCTCACCGCCGGCAGCAACACGTTCAGCGTGCAGGTGCGCATCGCCGTATGCCGTTATCCTGCAAACGACGATTCCCCCACCGCGCTTTTGGGCCGCGTCCAATCGGCCCTGAACTACGCCAAGCAGGCCGGGCAGGAGATCGTGGTGTACAGCGACGCGCTGGACGAGATGATCCGCACCGAAGCGGATATCCTGCAGCGGCTCAAGTGCGCCATCCAGCAGCGGACGCTGGAGGTTTGGTATCAGCCGATGATGTACCTGGGAAGCGGACGTTTCACCGCGGCGGAGGCGTTGATTCGCCTGCCGGACGGCCGGGGCGGTTACTTCCCCGCCCAGCAGGTCATCTCTCTGGCCGAGCGCAACGGCCTTGTTGAGCGGCTTGGCGATTATGTGCTGGAGCAGGCGTGCCGCTTTATGCATGACCGCGGCCTGGGCCTGGGTTTGGCCCACATCGGCGTCAATCTCTCCGTGCAGCAGCTTTGGGTGGAGCAAAGCGCCGACCATCTGCTGGAGATCATCCGCGCCTGCGGCATCCCTCCGCAGTACGTCACGCTGGAGATCACGGAAAGCGTGCTGATCCAGTCCATTGAACAGGCCTCCGCCACCCTTGACCAGCTGCGGCAGGCGGGCGTCCGCATTGCCCTGGATGATTTCGGCGTGGGGTACAGCAGCCTGAATTACCTTTCCAACCTGCCGGTGGACGTGATCAAGATCGACCGTTCCCTGACCCGGCAGATCCTGACAAACAAAAAGCAGCGCACTTTGCTGCAATCCATTGTGAACATCGCGGACATCAACGCGCTGACGGTGGTGGCGGAAGGCGTTGAAACCGATGACGAGCAGCAGATGATCTCCGCCTCGGGCGTACAGTATATCCAGGGGTTCTATTACGCCCGGCCCATGCTGGAGGACGCCCTGCTGCACTTTTTGGCCGGGCACTCGGTCTGACACTGGCCCCGCCG
Source organism: uncultured Oscillospiraceae bacterium (assembly GCA_905212515.1). GTDB lineage: Bacteria > Bacillota > Clostridia > Oscillospirales > Ruminococcaceae > Ruthenibacterium. The sequence goes on from CAJMEU010000034.1 coordinate 5,980, forward strand.
CGCGGGCGGCGGCTGATCTTACACCTGGGAAGAAGTGGAGATATGAAAAGTGCATCCAAAAAGAACGGCTTGAGATGGTGGACCATTTTCCTCATCCCGCTTGTTGTTTTCGTCACCCTGGGCGGCGGCTACTGGCTGTACCGCCAAAGCATCAGCCGGGCCGTCTACGACACCACCGTCTCTTTTATGGAACAGATCGCGGACCACGACCACTTGAACCTTATCTCGCAAATGGACAGCAAGTGGGAGTATTTGAATTCCTTGCTGAACCAGATCGAGGTCGCGCGGGAGAGCAGCATTGAATCGGTCGTCTACGATTTGGGCGTGACGGCCCGCTCCACTTCTTTTGAAAAGCTGTATCTCATCACGGCCGACGGCCTGACCTACAGCAGCTCTTATTTGGAGACCCCGCTGCAGGAGATGCACTGGGGCGGCGTCTTTCGGCAGTCCCAGGGGAATTTTGTGGCGCGGTACGACCAGGACAACCGGGAACAATGGGGCGAATACCTAATCTATGGCATCCATCTGGCAGAGCCTGCCGCCTGTGGGGACAAAGAGGTCCTAGGCGCTGTGGGCCTTGTGCCCATCTCCGAGATCGCCAGCCAGATGCGCCTGGAAAGCTTCGACGGCCGCGGGGTGGCGCTTCTTATGCAGCCCTCGGGGGAGATCGTTACCGCCAGCCAGCAGTACAGCAGCAGCGCCGTTACGCAAAATTTCCTCACCTCGCTGACCGACGCCGACTTTAAAGGCGGCGGATCGCTGGAGGCCTGCCGGCAGGCCATCGCCCGCGGGGAGAGCCTTTTTACCGAATACTCGCTGGAGGGCGAGCGGTTTTACGCCCTGTTCCAGCCCATGGAACATCATGACGGCACCAACTGGTACCTGGTGCTCCGCGTTTCCGCGCAGGTCACGGCGGAGCAGGCCCAGGCGCTGGTGTATCGCTCTCTCCCCTTCTTTTTCGTCCTGGGCGTTTTGATCCTTGGCATCTCTTATTTCGTTTACCACAGCCTGAACGCTGCCCAGGTCGCCCGCGCGTCCGAACAGGCCAAATCGGCCTTCCTCGCCAATATGAGCCATGAGATCCGCACCCCGCTCAACGGCATTATGGGACTGCAATATTTGATGCGCCAAAATCTGGACCGTCCCGAAAAACTGGAAGAATATCTGCAAAAAGCCGAGGTGTCGGCGGATTTTTTAAAAAGCGTCATCACCGATGTGCTGGATATGTCCAAGATCGAAAGCGGACAGCTGGAGATTTACCGCGCGGAAATGGACTTGTCCGCCCTGGTGCGGGAGATCAAGGTGATCCTTGGCATCCAGGCGGAAGAAAAAGGCCTGACCTTTCGCCTGGACTGTGAGGGCCTGTGCCAGCCCTATGTGACAGGCGACGCGCTGCGCATCAAACAGGTGCTGACCAATTTGCTGGGCAACGCGCTGAAATTCACGCCCAAGGGCGGCGAGATCTCGCTGGCCGTCCGCCAAAGGGTGGAACACGGCGTGGCCGCCACCACCTTTATGATCCGGGACAACGGCTGCGGCATGAGCCCGGAGTTTTTGGCGCGGATCTGGGAGCCTTTCGAACAGGAGCAGCGGCTGGCGTCACAGAACGGCACCGGCCTGGGCACCACCCTGAGCAAGGTGCTGGTGGAAAAGATGCAGGGGAGCATCACAGTGGAAAGCCAGCGCGACAAGGGTACGCTGTTCACGGTCACACTTCCCCTCCCCGTGGCCCCGCCGCCCGCCCAGAGCGCCGCGCGGCAGGCTGTCTGTGTCCCGAAAGGCGCATGCCAAGGCAAGCGGATCCTGGCCGTTGAGGACAACGAGATCAACCGCATGATCGTCGCCTCCATTCTGGAGGAGCAGGACTGCGAAGTGACAGAGGCCGCCGACGGGCTGCAGGCGGTGGAAGCGTTTGAAAGCCGCCCCGCTTTTTATTTCGATTTGATTTTGATGGATATCCAAATGCCCTTGCTGAACGGCTATGAAGCGACCCGTCGCATCCGCGCGCTGCCGCGGCCGGACGCCGGGGCCGTGCCCATCATTGCCATGACGGCCAATGCCTTCCGTGAAGATGTGGACGCCGCGCTGGCCAGCGGCATGAGCGACGTGCTGACAAAGCCCCTGGATGTTGCCCTGTTGCTGGAAAAATCAAAAAATTAGGAACACGTGAGGAACGGGTATGAAGATGAAACGTTTGATCTGCGCCTTGTGCTGCATGGCGCTGTGCCTTTCTATGGCCTGCTGCAAAGCCCAGGAAACGCCCGCCGCCCCGGAAACTGTCAAGCTGACCATCAAAACCACGCCCATCAGCCTGGGCAATGTGCCGGGCGTGGGCGAGGCGGAGACCTATGACTTTTTTGTCGCCGCCAGCGAGAAATTCAAGGCCCAATACGACAAATACGAGGTGGAGTTTGCGATCAGCCGTTACAATTACTTGGACGAGCAGGCGCAGCTGGCTGATAAATACGGCACGGCCGAGGCCGCGGACATCTATTATTCCGGCTCCTGGAACACACCGTCTTACGCCGCGTCCGGCTGGCTGGCACCGCTGGACGACATCATCGACGACGCGCTTCGCGCCGACATCGACGAGACCATCTGGGCTCAGAACACCATCGGCGGCCGGGTGTACACCATGCCCTTCCATCAGCTGCAAAACACCCTGCTTGTCAACAAAACCATGATGGAGGACGCCGGCCTGGACGCCTATATCCCGGAAAAAGACACGGTGGCGCACTGGTCCACCGAGGAGTTCAACACCATATGCCGGGCCCTGAAGGATTCCATCCACACCGAGAACACCTTTGCCCTTATGATGTACGCCGCCAACAACCAGGGCGACAGCCACATCATGTCGCTGCTGCGGGCGTACGGCGGAACGCTGTACGGCGAGGACGGCAATTTCAACGTCAACACGCCGGAGGGCATTCAGGCGCTTTCCTGGATCAAGCAGCTGGACGAAGAGGGCATCACGCCGAAAGGCGCTGAAAACATGGAACTGCTGGACTGCGTCAATCTGTTCTGCAACGGCCAGCTGGCGATCTGCGTGGGCAATCTGACCAACTTGTGGGACGCCCGGAACAAAGGCATAGACGTGTTCACCGCCAACTTCCCCAGCCTGGACGGCAAGGGCTACGCCACCAGCAGCGTAAACGGGTTCTGCGTGTTCGACAACGGGGACGCCGCCAAAGTGCAGGCGGCCAAGGATTTCATCCGCTTCATCTATACCGACCAGGAGCTGATGAAATACACGGTGGGCACCCTGCCGGTGAACAATTCCGTCACCGAGGCGTATCAGGACGAAATTTGGATGCTGCGCGCCTATGGCGACAACGCGCCCAATCTGGTGGACAACATCCGCAGCAGCCTGAACTGGCAGGGCGTGCGCAACGTGTTCTATCCCAATATCCACGCGCTGCTGCAGGGCAGCATGTCCCCGGCCGAGGCCGCCGCGGCCATCGACCAGAGCTGCAACGCCGCCCTGGCACAAGGCCGCGCCGACGCCTCCATTTGATAGAATCCCGGGACTGTTGTATAATGGGTAGCACAGGCAGGTGTTACCATGAAACGCGACATGCTACAATACGAAAAGATCTATCAGATCCTTAAAAACAAAATAGAATGCGGCCTGCTGCCCGGCGGGGCCCGGCTGCCTTCCCGCGCCAACCTGTGCAAAGAGTTCGCCACCTCGGAAAAGACCGTGCGCCGCGCGCTGAAGCTGCTGGAAGAGGACGGCCTGGTGGAAACGACGCAGCGCAAGCGGCCCACCGTGGCCCACGGCGCCGTGGCCGGGCATAAAAATGTGCTGGAAACCTTACAGCGGGCCGATGCCTGCGCGGTGGACGATATCCTGAAAACGGGTATCCTGCTTTGCTATCCGCTCAACGGCCACGGCATGGCCCTGTGCACCGGGGACGAATGGGCGGTGCCCGAATCCATCGTCGGGCAAATGGACCCCGACAAACCCACAGAGTTCTGGCGGCTGTCCAACCGGCTGTGGCGCTATTTCATCTCCCGCAACGGCAACGAGCTGGCCCTGCGCGCCGTGGACGGTTTGGGCTTCACCAACCTGGACCCGCTTGCCGGCACACGGGAGATGCGCCGGAACTACCAGGACAATCTGCGCCAGCTGCTGCGCACGGTGAAGTCGGGCGGCGACCCGGAGGGGGTGCGCTTCGACGACCTGTTCGTGCTGTACGGTTTTCTTTCCGCGCCTGAGGAAAACCCCACCATCTGCCGCCTCCCCGCCGGATGCCCGCTGGCGCTGGGGCCGCAGGGGCTGGAGCGTTCCCTGCGCCAATCACAGGAGCGGTATTCCACGGTTTATCTGGACCTTCTCGGCCTCATCGCGGTGGGCCGCTACCGGCCCGGAGACCGTCTGCCCTCCCACGAAGAGCTGCGCAGGATCTACAATGTCAGCATCGATACCACCACAAGGGCCATCCGTATCCTGCGGGGCTGGGGCGTGGTGACGGGCACGCGGGGCAAGGGGATCTTCGTAGCCATGGGCCCGGCGGAGCTTGCGCGCATCCCTCTGGACCCCACTTTGATCGCCGTCCACGTCCGGCGCTTCCTGGACAGCCTGGAGCTGCTTTCCCTGACCGTCGAAGGCATTGCCGACCATGCGGCAAATCAGGTGCGGCCGGGCGAGGCGCGCGCTTTGTACGATAAGCTGGAGGAGCTGTGGACGGAAGCCTACCTCTACCGGCTCTCCCCCATCGTGCTGCTGGACTTCCTGACGGAGCACATCCGGTACGACGCGCTGCGCGCGATCTATAAGGTCCTCCGGGAGAATTACCACATCGGGCGCAGCATCCCCAAATTGGTCAACCGGAAGAAAACCCCGGTCAGCGCCGCGCTGCACCGGCAGTGCCTGGACGCGGCCGGCCTGTTGGAACAGGGCGAGACCAGGGCCTTTGCCCGCAAGGCCGCCGAGATGTTTCAAACCACCCACCGGCTTGTGATCGACGAATGCAAACGGCTGGGGTATTGGGACGCTGCGATGAGGGTGTACGACGGGGCCCTGTTGTGGAAGTAGGAAGGCAAAACAAAAGCACCGGCCTTACGTCAACCGAAGGCCGGTGCTTTTTTATTGCTCCGCAATAAAAAACTTATCCCTATGGCCGTGGGCCAGGGATGGCCACATGGCCAAAAACAGCCTTACGGCTATTTTTATATTGTTTAAAACCTCAGCGAAGCTGTTCCATCAGCGCGTGCATCAGGCGGCGCAGGGCCGGCCCTTTCTGCGCGGCGATGGCGTTCACCTCTTCCCCGCTCAGCGGCTGCATCAGCACGCCCGCGGCCATGTTGGTAATCATGGAAAAGCCCACCACCGGCAGGCCGCAGTGTGCGGCCGCAATGACTTCCAGCACCGTGGACATGCCCACCGCGTCGGCGCCCCAAATACGGAACGCACGGATCTCCGCCGGCGTCTCGAACTGGGGGCCGTTCACACCCAGATACACGCCCCGGCGCAAATCGACGCCGCAGCACCGCGCCGCATCCAGCGCCTTGGCGCGCAGGCCGGGCGCATAGGCAAAAGACATGTCGTTGAAGCGCGGGCCCATAGCGTCGTCGTTGGGGCCGGTCAGCGGGCTGAGGCCGGTCAGATTGATCTGATCCTCGATCAGCATGATGTCGCCCACCGCAAAGCCGGTGTTGATGCCGCCCGCCGCATTGGTCACCACCAGGCATTCGATGCCCAGGGCTTTCAGCGTGCGGATGGGAAAGGCGATGGTCGTCGGGCTGTGTCCCTCATAGCCGTGCACCCGCCCCTGCATACAGATGACGGGCACGCCCTCCAGCGTGCCGCACACGAAGCGCCCCACATGCCCGGGCGCGGTGGCGCAGGGCATGCCGGGCACGTCGGCGTAATCGATGAAAACAGGCCCCTCGATCTCCTCGGCCAGCGGCGCCAGGCCGGAGCCCAAAATCAGGCCCACCTTGGGGGAAAACGTCAGCCGGGCGGCAATGGCCGCGGCGGCTTGCTCATATTGGTTCATAAACACAGACTCCTTTTCAATTTACAGCAGCGCGGCCGACCATTCCGCCTCGCGGAAGCCCACCAGCACAAAATCCTCGGCCACCAGCAGGGGGCGCTTCACCAGCATGCCGTATTGGGCCAGCAGGGCGTACTGCTCTTCCTCGCCCATGGACGGCAGTTTCTCTTTCAGCTGCAGCCCTTTATACAGCAGCCCGCTCACGTTGAAGAAGCGCCGCAGGGGCAGGCCGCTCTTTTGGTGCCAGGCGCGCAGCTCCTCCACGCCCGGGTTTTCCTCTTTGATGTCCCGCAATGCGCAGGACACGCCGTGTTCGTCCAGCCAGGCCTTCGCGCGCTGGCAAGTCGTGCATTTGGGGTACCACAGCAGCAACATCATATTCGCTCCTTATCCTTAAAATATCCGGGCCAAAGCCCATACGGCCGCCAGCAGCAAGGGCTGGTGCACCATGTAAACAGCCAGGCTGTGCCGGCCCAGCCAGCCAAAGACGGGCAAGGGCCCCATGTCCGCCAGCCGGCCGCCCCAGCGGGCCGACAGCGCGCGCCACAGGTACATCCCCGTCCAGAGCAGGAACAGCCAGGGCAGCAGGGGGAAATAATCGGCCGAGTAAAAGCCCGGGCCCATCAGCCCCAAGGGGAAGGTCCATCGCTGGCTGTACCATGCGGCGGGCAGGCGCCACAACAGAACATCGCCCAGGCCCAGGCCGCCGTAAGGCAGGGATTTCGTCAGCAAAAACAGCAAAAAGCTGCCCGCCGCGCCCACTGCCGCGGGCACCCGCAGCAGCCATTTGCGCAGGGGCGCCGTCAGCAGCATGGCCAGCCCCAAAAAGTGCAGGATGCCGAACAAAATTTGCTCGCTGGGCATCGCCAGCACGGTCACGGCCGTCAGCACCATGCCGCAGCCAAACACCGCCAGGCCCCGCTTATAGGGCCGCCGCCCCAGCGGGAACACGGCGCCGGCCACCAGGATGAACGTCCAGCAGATGAACTGCTGCCAGCCATAGGCATTGCCCGTGCCGGTGAACCAGGCCGCCGGGCGGCCGAAGATGTACACCCAGTCGTACACGCCGTGGAACACCACCATGTTCAGCACGGCAAAGCCGCGCAGGGTGTCCAGCACGGCGAACCGCCGCCGGGCAGGGTTTTGCGCGCTGCCGCTCACAGGTCCGCCGTCACGGCAATGGCGCCGTAATTGCGCACGTTCAGCACATAGCAGGCCCCCTGGCCGAACACGCGCTCCATCATGGCGCGGTATTCGTCCAGCAGGTCGCGGGGTACGAAGGCCTGGATGGTGCCGGCAAAGCCGCCGCCCTGCAGGCGCCAGGCCCCGCGGCCCTGCAGCACCTTCTGGCTCAGCACCAGGCCCAGGGGCACCCCCTGCTGCTGCGGGTGCCGGATGCTGTACGCATTCTGGTTGTACTCAAAGGAGGAGTGGCCGCCGTCGATGATCAGGCGCAGGAAATCCCCGAACCGGTCCTCGGCCACGGCCCTGTACAGCGCCGCGGCGCGGGTGCAGTCGCCGAAGAAATGCAGCGCGCGCACCACGGCGCGGTCGCCCAATTTTTCCCGCAGGGGGCCCACGTTGGTCAGCACGTCCTCCTCCCGCACCTCGCGCAGCACTTTCTTGCCAAAGTAGGCCGCCACGCCCTCCATCTCGCTGCGGATGGCCGCGTAATCCTCCGTCAGGTCCGCGTGGCTGCCCTTGGTGTCGGTGATACACAGGCAGTAGCCGTGCTTGGCGATGTCAAACGTTACCTTGTCCACCACCGGGGCTTTCGGATCCTTGAAGTCAATGGTGACGGCGCTGCCCACGGCGCAGGCCGTCTGGTCCATCAGGCCGCAGGGCTTGCCGAAGAACTCGTTTTCCGCGTATTGGCCGATCTTGGCGTTGTCCACGGCTGAAAAGCGGCCGCCGTTGAACTCGCCGTTGAAGATCTCCCCGATCACCACTTCGAACGCCGCCGAACTGGACAGGCCCGACCCGCGCAGCACGTTGGAGGTGGTGTACGCGTCAAAGCCGCCCACCTGGCCCCCCTCGCGGCAGATCCCCGCCGCGATGCCGCGGATCAGCGCGGCCGAGCGGCCCGTCTCCCGCTCCACCGGCGTCAGGCAGGAGAGGTCCACCACGTCCATTTTGTCAAACCCCTGGGACTTTACACGCACCACGCCGCCTTCGCTTTTGGCCACCACGGCGATGATGTCCAGGTTCACGGCCGCGGCCATCACCACGCCGTTGTTATGGTCGGTGTGATTGCCGCCGATCTCCGTGCGGCCGGGGGCGGAGTAAAGGCGCACCTCCCGCTCGGCGCCGAACAGGTCGCCGAAGGCCCGCGCCGCTGCCGCATAACGCTGCCGCTGGGCTTCTACCTCGCTGTCGGTGTCCGCGTACAGTTTGCGGAACGTCTCGTCGTACACGCCCGCCTGCAGCTGACCGATCAGTTCTTTCACACATGCCATTTTTGTGTCCTCCTTATTGCGTTGCCCGCCGCCCGCGGGCGGGCTTTTTCCTTTTATTTCATTATAGCAGAGAAAAGGATGAAGTAAATCCATTTTTGTGCAAAAAATGGATTTTTGTTGATGGACTTTTGTTGATTGATTTGATATAATAAACGCAGAAGTACAACGCCGGGCCCAAAGCCCCCAGGCAAAGAGGTTTGAAACTATGGCGCACACCTATAAACAATCCTTCATGCAGCATTACACCGATAATGTGGAGCTGTCCGTGTTCAACTGCGGTTTGCAGAGCTGCGAGCCGGAGTACACCTGGGGCCCCGGTGTGCGCGACCATTATCTCATCCACTATGTGGCCAGCGGCCAGGGCATCTACAAGGTGAACGACGTGGTGTACCATCTGCATCCGGGCGACGTTTTTCTGGCCAAGCCCAGCCAGCTGATCGTGTATACCGCCGACAAAGAGGACCCGTGGGAATACTATTGGGTGGGCTTCAACGGCGCCTGCGCCAACAAGCTGGTGCTGCAGATGCCGTTCCGGGACGACATGCCCGTACACCACTGCAAGAACCCGGACCGGGTGAAAAAGGCCCTGTACAACATCTTCCTCTCCCGGGGGCCGGAGGCCCGCAACGAGGCGCTGATGGTGGGCTACCTGTACCTGTTCATCGCCGAGTTGCTGCAGGAAGCCATGGACCTGGCCCCTCATGTGACCAACTCCAGTTCACAATATGTCATCAACGCCATCAAATATATCCAGTTCAATTATTTTCACGACATCAGCATCGACGATATCGCCAAGGCTGTGGGCGTGTCCCGCAGTCATCTGTACCGTGTGTTCATGAGCAACGTGGGCCAATCCCCCATCGATTATCTGACCACCTACCGCATCAGCGAGGCGTGCTATCTGCTGAAAAACTCCCAGCTCTCCATCGCGGAGATCGCCGTGTCCGTGGGTTTTTTCGACCAGTTCTATTTCTCCCGCGTGTTCAAAAAATCCAAGGGCGTGCCCCCCAGCAAATATCTGGCTTCCCTCAGCGCCAAAGGCGCCGAGGCTGAGGACGCCGAAGAATGATCCGACGCGAAAAGCAGCACTCCTGCCCGGGGTGCTGTTTGCCGCTTAAGCCAAAAGGAGACGTCATGCCCATGGAAAAAAACCAGCTCGTTCCCCTCACCATCACCGCCCTGTCCAGCGACGGCTGCGGCGTCGGCCGCGCCGGGGGCATGGTGGTGTTCGTGCCCTATACCGCGGTGGGCGACGAGCTGGACGCCAAGATCGTCCAGGTTCGCAAACACTATGCCTACGGCATCATCGCCGCGCTGAAACGCCTCGGCCCCGGCCGGGAGGCGCCGGTGTGCCCCATTTACACCAAGTGCGGCGGCTGCTGTTTCGGCCATTTGTCCTACGAGGCCGAGCTGGCCGCCAAGCAGCAGTTCGTGGCCGACGCCTTTTCCCGCCTGGGCGGCGTTGATCTGCCCATGCGGCCCATCCTGCCCTCTCCGGCGCCGCTGCGCTACCGCAACAAGGTGCAGTATCCCCTTGCCGCAGACGCCGAAGGCCATGTGCGCGCGGGCTTTTACGCGCCGCGCAGCCACCGGGTGGTGCCCTGTGCGGACTGCATTTTGCAGCCCGCGCTGCTGAACCGCATCGCCGCCACGGCCTGCCGTTTGCTGGAGCAGTATTGCGTTCCCCTTTACGATGAGGAGCAGCACACCGGGTTTGCGCGCCATATTTATCTGCGCCACGCCGTCACCACGGGCCGGGTGCTGTTCTGCCTGGTGGCCAACGGCCGGCGCCTGCCCCACGCCGACGCTTTCTGCCGGGACCTGGCCGCCGCCCACCCCGAAGTGGAGAGCATCGTGCTGAACGTGAACACGGCCAAAACGAATGTCATCACCGGTACGGAGAACCTTGTGCTGTACGGCCCCGGCTCTCTGCGAGACGAGATGGCCGGCGTACCGGTGGAGCTGGACCCACTTTCCTTCTACCAGGTGAACACGGCGGGCGCCGAGCAGCTGTACGCCGTGGCGCGCGAATTTTCCGGCCTGACAGGCGGCGAAACGCTGCTGGACCTTTACTGCGGCGCCGGCACCATCGGCCTGTCCATGGCGGACGCCTGCGGGAAGTTGGTGGGCGTGGAGGTGGTGCCCGCGGCTGTGGCGGACGCCAAGCGCAACGCCGCGCGCATGGGCGTGCGCCACGCGGAGTTTTTGTGCATGGACGCCGGCGCGGCCGCGCGGGAGCTGGCCCGCCACGGCCTTGCGCCCGACGTGGTGATTGTGGACCCGCCGCGCAAGGGCTGCGGGCCGGACGCGCTGGACCCCATTTTGCAGATGGCGCCGGCGCGCATTGTGATGGTGAGCTGCAACCCCGCCACCGCCGCGCGGGACGCGGCCCTGCTGGCCGGCGCCTACCGGCTGGACGCCGTGCAGCCGGTGGACATGTTCCCCCGTACCAGGCACGTGGAGTGCGTGATCCTTTTGACGGCGGATCAAAACGCCTCTCGCCAAAAATGATTGGACTTAAAAACAAAAACTTTAGGAGGTGTCAATATGCTGAGAACAATCACCGTCAAAGGCGTCGGGCGCGTATCGATGCGGCCTGATTTGGTAGTACTTTCTATGAAAGTGACAGCAAAACATATGGAATACGATCAAGCGATGGAGATGACGGCACAACAGCTTTCGCAGATAAAAGAATGTATTGTCAGTCTGGGATTTGAGCGGGAAACTGTTAAAACCACAAATTTTGACGTGTCCGCTGACTACGACAGCTGCGAAGACCGCCATGGCAATTATCAGCGCGTCTTCAAAGGTTTTAAATGCACACACCAGTTAAAACTGTCCTTTGATTTAGACACGAAAAAAATGTCTCAGGTTTTTTCCGCGGTTGCAAGCTGCCCGGCCCATCCAGAATTGCGTATATCCTTCACTGCAAAAGATCCGTCCTCCATCAAAGACGCACTATTATGCGAGGCCACCGCGAATGCCAGAAAAAAGGCAGAGCTTCTTTGTAACGCGTCAGGGGCAAAACTGGGGCAGCTGCTTACAATCGAGTACAACTGGGGCGAACTGGACATTCATTCCAACAGCAAATATAAGATGGATGGAGATTATTTTTGCGATATCATATCGCCGATAACAACGTCTATCGAGATCGAGTCGGAAAATATTGATGTCTGTGACTCCGCAACTTTTGTGTGGGAGATTGGGTGAACCCTTTATGACGATGTGTCCGGCCGCGTATGATAAATCGGTACGCAGCGGGCATGCGTCATATTTCTGCGGCATTGGTGTTTGATAGAAATCGATGGAGGAGCGTTTCTTTTGCGACAAACAGATCTTTTGAACGGGCCCATCCTGGGCAGCCTGGCGAAGCTGGCTTTGCCCATCATGGCCACGTCCCTGATCCAAATGGCCTACAACATGACGGATATGATCTGGATCGGCCGCGTCTCCGCCGACGCGGTGGCGGCCGTGGGCGCCGCGGGCATGTATATGTGGCTGATAAACGCGCTGGCCTCCATCCCCCGCCTGGGCAGCCAGGTGAAGGCCGCCCACGCACTGGGCGCCGGGGACGTGCCGCTGGCGGCGTCCTATGCCCAGTCCGCCTTCCACATGGGCGCGCTGCTGGCGGCCCTTTCCACCGTGCTGTGCCTGGCGTTCAACGGGCCGTTCATCGGCTTTTTTAATCTCAACAGCCCCTCCGTCATCGCGGACGCGCGCACCTACCTGGTCATCGTGTCCTGCGGCATCGCCTTTTCCTTTGCCAACCAGATCTTCACCGGCCTGTTCACCGCCATGGGCGGCAGCGTGGTAGTGCTGCGCTCCACCGCCGTGGGCCTGGTGGGCAACATTTTGCTGGACCCGCTGCTTATTTTCGGCGTAGGCCCCTTTCCCCGCCTGGGGGTGGCCGGCGCGGCTTCGGCCACCACCTTTGCCCAGGGCCTGGTATCCCTGATGTTCCTGCTGGCCAGTCGGCAGGAAACGTCCCTGTTCCCCCATCTGCACCTGCTGCGCGCCAGCCGGCGGGAAGCCTGGCGGGATATCCTGAAAATCGGCCTGCCGGTCGCCGTCCAAAGCATGTTCTTTTCCAGCCTCTCCATGATCATCGCGCGCCTCATCGCCGGCTGGGGCGACGCGGCCGTCGCCGCCCAGAAAGTCGGCACCCAGATCGAGTCCCTCTCCTACATGACGGCCGACGGCTTCGCCACCGCCGTCAGCGCCTTTGTGGCCCAGAACCACGGCGCCGGCAAGCCCGAGCGCATCCGCCGCGGCTACTGGACGGCCATCGGCCTGATGATGGTGTGGAGTTGTTTTACCACCGTGCTGCTGGTGGTGTTTCCCGCGCCCCTGTTCCGCATCTTCATCCAGGAGGATTATGTGCTGCCCATCGGCGTGAGCTACCTGCGCATCATGGGCTATTCGCAGATCCTGATGTGCCTGGAGATCACTTCCTCCGGCGCGTTCCAGGGCCTGGGGCGGCCCATGCCGCCCACGTTGGCCGGCATCATCGGCAACGCGGCCCGCATCCCCATGGCCATTGCCCTCAGCGCAACCGTGCTGGGCCTGGACGGCATTTGGTGGAGCATCAGCATCTCCAGCATCGCCAAAGGCGCGGTGGTGTTTGTTTGGTTCCTGGTGGTGCTGCGGCGCTATCTGCACAGCAGCGGCCCGCTGCCGCGCCCCGCGGGCAGGGAAAGCGGCGCGCCATAAGGCGGACCCCGCCGTCCTTCTTCCGCACGGGCCTGACCTTCAGTTCCGCAATTTTATACATGTTGGCAGCCCCGGCTGCGGCACACAGAAAAGGAGCGATATCGACATGGATCTCACCTGGTTGGACGATTATTTGATGCACAAGCCCGGCGTGACACAGGATTACAAGGCCGAATGGGGCTGGCAGCGCTATATGGTGGGCGGCAAAATGTTTGCGGCCCTGATGCGCCCCAGCGCCAAATATGACGCCCGCTACGCGGGAAAAGACCTGCTGAACCTGAAATGCGACCCCCTGCTGGCCGAACTGCTGCGCGGCCAGCATCCGCAGATACTGCCCGGTTTCTACTCCGACAAGCGCACCTGGAACTCCGTGGACTTGGGCGGCGGCCTGACCGAAGAACTGCTGAAGGAAATGATAGACAACAGCTATCAGCTGGTCTTTGAAAAGCTGACCAAAAAATTGCAGCGGGAAATTTTGGCTCAGCCTTAAAAACAGCCGTAAGGTTATTTGAGGGGCCTGTGGGCCGTCCCCGGCCCACGGCCATGGAGATAAGTTTTTTATTGCGGTGCGATACGATCGGGGCCATGGGGCCAGTCCCCTGGCCGCGGCCATAAAAACCGGCCGAAAGCTCACTTGCTTTCGGCCGGTTTCTCCGTTTTGACGCGCCCGTGCTCCGCGCGCACATAATAAAACAGGTACTGCTGCAGCACGCCGGCATATTTGCCGTAACTGCGCGGGAACTTGCCCCCATAAACCTCCTGCACCACCCGGTCCATCCACACGTCCACCGGCAGCGCCTCCAGGCGGTGATAACCGAACAGCAGCACGCACTGCGCCACCTTGACGCCCACGCCGTATACCTCCAGCAGCGCCTGGCGCACCGCGTCTGTGGGCTGGTTTTGCAGCGCCGGCAGGTCCAGCCTGCCGTCCGCCGCGCGCCGGGCGGCGTCCAGCACGTATTTTGCCCGGTATCCCAAGCCGCAGGCCGCCAGGTCCGCCTCGGTCAGGCCGGCCAGCCGCTGGGCCGTGGGAAAGGCAAAGCAGCGCCTCCCCGCCCCGTCAAAGGGATCGCCGTAGGCGGTGCACAGCGTCTCGCTGGCCGTGCGGATGGCCGGGATGCTCTTGCGCTGGGAGATGATAAAGCTCACCAGCATTTCCCAGGGGTCCTGGCGCAGGATGCGCAGCCCCGCGCCGCACGCGCAGGCGCGGCGCAGATAATCGTCGTTCTTCTTGCAGCAGGCGCGGTATTGGGCATAATCGGCGCCCAGGTCAAAATAATCCCGCCACAGCGCCGCAAATTCTTCCTCCGGGCAGGAAAAGCGGTAAGTCTGGGGCTGTTCACCCGGCTCGATGCGCAAAAAACGGCCCAGCGCAGTCAGCTCCACCGCGCCGTCCTCCCTTTGGCGCATGCGGAAGCACTGGCCGCTCTCGGCGATGGCTGCCGGTGAAAAATCCGGCAGGGCAAGCGTCAGCATTTGGCCTCTCCCCTTTCCCTTCCTATTATACGGCATTTCCCGCCGCTGGCAAGTGCTTGTACTTTGCCCCCGGTTTTGTTACAATGATAACAAATTCCCCGCAGGAGGTACGGCCGTGTCCCACGAACAAAATTGCCCCCATATGCGCCGGTGCGGCGGCTGCCAGCTGCTGCATCTGCCCTATCCGCAGCAGCTGGCGGAAAAGCAAAAAACCACCCAGCGCCTGCTGGGCGGCCTGGGGCCGGTACTGCCCATCCTGGGCATGGAACATCCCTTTCACTATCGCTGCAAGGTACAGGCCGCCTTTGCCAAAGGGCCCAGGGGCACGGTGGTCAGCGGCACCTATGAGGCCGGCACCCATCGGCTGGTGCCGGTGGAACACTGCCTGCTGGAGGACGAAGAGGCCGACGCCATCCTGGCCACCGTCCGCGCCCTGGCAGGGCGCCTGCACATCCCGCCCTTCGACGATCGCACGGGCCAGGGCGTGCTGCGCCACGTGCTCATCCGCAGATCGGCGGCCACGGGACAGGTGATGGTGGTGCTGGTGACGGGCACGCCCTTTTTCCCCGGCAGCCGGCAATTCGTGCGGGAACTGCGGGCCCGCCATCCGCAGATCGCCACCGTGGTACAGAACGTCAACGGCCGCTATACCAGCATGGTGCTGGGCGGGCAGGAAAAAGTGCTGTTTGGCAGCGGCTTTATCGAGGACGCGCTGTGCGGCTGCCGCTTTCGCATCTCCGCCCGTTCCTTTTACCAGGTGAACCCGGTGCAGGCCCGGCGCCTGTACGAAACAGCCATTGAATACGCGGCGCTGACGGGCCGGGAAACGGTATTGGACGCCTACTGCGGCACCGGCACCATCGGGCTCATCGCCGCGCGGGACGCCGCCCAGGTGCTGGGCGTGGAGCTGAACCGCGACGCCGTGCGCGACGCCGCGGCCAACGCCCGGCGCAACCACATAGAAAACGCCCGCTTTCTGTGCGGCGACGCCGGCGAGGTGATGCAGCGGCTGGCCGCGGAGGGACAGCCTGTGGACGTGGTGCTGATGGACCCGCCCCGCGCGGGCGCCAGCCTTCCCTTTCTGGACAGCCTGCTGCATCTGGCGCCCAGGCGGGTGGTATATGTCTCCTGCGACCCGCAGACCCAGCGGCGGGATCTCCTGTATCTGGGCGGCCGCTACCGTCTGGAAAAAGCGCAGCCCGTGGATATGTTCCCCCACACGGGGCACATCGAGACCGTGGCGCTACTCACGCGGAAATAGGAAGGATCGAGAAAAATGAAAGAAAACAAATACGACAACGATGGTTTTTTCCAAAAATACAGCGAGATGGGCCGTTCCCGGCAGGGGCTTTCCGGTGCGGGCGAATGGACCACACTGGAAAAGCTGCTGCCGGAGTTTGCCGGCAAGCGCGTGCTGGACCT
>CAJMEU010000035.1 GCA_905212515.1 uncultured Oscillospiraceae bacterium
CCCCCGAAAGCCCCGGAAGTAACGGCCGGCCATCGTCCCGGACGAAAAAAAGATCTCCTCGGAACTAACAGCGGCGTTCGGGTCCTGAGCCAAGGAAGCAAGGTGACTCTCCTCCACCAGGCGCAGAGGCAGATCTGGAAAGAAAAACTTACGGGACAGCAAAGTGATGTTTTCGATCCCAATCATAGCCTCCGGCTGGCGATAATCGTCATGCATCACGTAATAAATATCCCGCTCCATCATGGTTTGCGTGACCTGCTGTGCCAACTGGGAAAAAGCGGCTTTCGCCTCGGACTGGCTATAAAAAATAGCAGATGCCGCATGAGAGCCGACCCCTAACCAGCACACCGATGCGCATGTCAGAGCAAAAAAAACACCCTTGCCGCGCAGACGCAACAATGCCCATATCACCAAAAAGATGACGGTGGAAAACAACCCCGCCCATAGGGTATAGCGGGTAATAATAGAGCTGTCTGCAGGATACCAAAAGCCCGCCGTGCCCGCTATAGAGGCAGGGGTGAGATCAGTGGCTGTCAGACCAGCAGCGGATAAAAAAGCAAATAACACCACAGCGCTGGCCCCGTGGAACATCAGGCTGCCAAGAAAAAAACGTCGATTGTCCACCAGGTCCTTCAGATAAATTAGACTCATCAACAGAAAGGGCCCCAACACTTGTTCGTTGTAACGGCCGTATAAAATATGGTCCATACGGGTGGCGTCCATGGTGAACAGACAGGAGATGCCGATCTCTCCTAGCATGGCCAACAGCACCAGCAGCTGCACCGCACATAAAAGATCAACCTGTCGGACGCGCAGTGAATGCCAAAGGCTTTTCACCAAAGTAAAAACTGCCCAATAAAACAGAAAAAAAGTGGAACATCCCAAATAAAACAGTCTGCCCAGGACATTGCAAAACAATAAAAGAAGTCCTTGAGGAGAGAACACGGCTAATATTTTATCGACTTGGCCGCCGGCACTGTTGACAGACGCAGCTTGGCTGCCCTGCCACACCAGAGCGGTGTAAAGGCCTTTGAACCAGAAAGCCAATACCAGACCGGCCAACACCAGAAGGGAAAAGCAAAGGAAAACACGCCAAGGCAGCTTACGGGCAAGGCAGAAAAAGCCCAGCACAAGGCCCAGGGCGATGATGACGCCCAAATTGCGCATGTGCAGCAAAAACAGAAAGACGGCAGCTAGGGCCAACAGGATGGCGTTGATAAAAGAAGGCTTTTGAAACAATGCGGTAAAGCCCCAAACAGCCAGCCAATAAATCAACACCATCAGCGCGTCAGGTTGAGTGCCTTGGGAGTTATAAATCAAATAACTGTACACGCTCAACGACAGGCTGGTCAGCCAAGACAGTGAACGGGAGGTCCCGGGGAATAAAAGCCTAGTCAGGTGCTGGGCTACAAAAAACGATAACACAACAAACAGAGCGTTCAGCGCCACGGCTGCGCGAAACATGGCCACGGGGGAATCCAGCGCGAACAGAGGCGCCAGCACCAGACCGTACCCGTAGGAATAGTAAGGGGACAACGGCATAACGTCACTCCATGCCCGGCCGGAGAAAAAAGCGCCGGCACTCCAGTAACCTAACTCATCGGGCATAATAGTAGGGCCGTACAACTGGCCCAGGCGGGCGCAGACAGCCAGGACAATGACCGCTATCCCCAATAGCTGAGGCCAAAGCCACCCGCCGAAAAAGGTGCAGGCAGCACGTTTTTGCTTGATTACACCCACTGGCACATTGCCTCCTTGCAAATAATCTCAAATGGTACAGCTCAACGGTGGCGTATCCGGTTTAAAGCATCCCGCAACGTGGGCCGCAAGCCGGCCAAATAAGGGTTTTTCAGCGCAAGTAGGATCACAAAATACAGCCCCGCACACAACACTACTGTGCATCCGGTGACAAGCATTGTCCCCTGGGCGACCAGACCGACCAACCACCGCACGGCAAAAAAGGGTATGCAAGCCAGCAAATACTGCCAGCAGTAACGGGCCAGCGAGGAAAAATTCAGCACGTGCCGACCACACCACAGACACACAGCCAACACCACCAGCTCGCTGAACACCGTGGCCGTTGCTGCGCCGGATACACCCCATAAAGGAATAAAGATCAAATTTAAAATAAAATCTGTGGCGCCGCCGGCCAAGGTGGCGCCCAATAGCGCCTTTTCTAAATTGCAGGGCATCAGGATTTGCCAAGCGACAAATCCGTTGAGGGAGGAGAATAAAAGGTCAACGCACATCACGCGCATGGCGGGCACAGCGGCCATAAAATTTGGGCCGCTGAACAAAAGGATTGCCTCCGGCGCCAAGAGAAACAGCCCGACGGCCAGCGGGGTGGCCAGGCCCAAAATGATATTCCCTGCGCCAATGGCCAGTTTTTTAAAAGCCGCGTTGTCCCCCTGCGCCCGGTGCAAGGCCAGCCGCGGCAGGAACACCGCGCACATGGCGGTTACCAGCTTTACGGCCAGCCGGTTCAGCTTGCTGGCGGCCGTGTATAATCCGGTGGCGGTGTCGCCCAGCATGGCGCCCAGCATGGTGGTGTCCAGCATCGTATACAGGCTGGTGGCCAGCACGATGGCAAACACGACGGCCGCGCCCTTAAAGTGCCTCCAATAATGGTAATCCCGGTAGGAAAACAAGCGCACCATACTTCGGGCGTGCATCAAGTTGGTAATACTGGTCAACACGAAGGGAAGCACCAGCGTGACGGCATACCAGAAGAAATCCTGTTCATCCCGCACAAATAAGAAAAGTATTGCAAAACTGAGAAGTTGGAACAGCACTGTGCGCACAGAGATATAGGTGTAATCTTCTAAAATATTATAAAACCACTCGAAGTTTACGCCGCCGAACAACACTTCCAGGGCAAACAGAATCAGCAGTCCGCGATAGCTCTGCAAGCCGGGCACGGTTAAAATCACCCCCGCATACAACGCCAGAGAAACACCAGCCGCTGCAAGGTTGATGGTCAGCAGCTCAGTCATTAATTTGCCCAGCTTCTGCGAATCATCGCGCACTTTGGCACCCTCCCGGACGGCGTAAGACAAAATACCCAAGCCGGCCAGCAGCTCAAAATACATGGCGATGGACTGTGCGTACTGTACCCGCCCGATCCCCTCGACGCCAAAAATGCGAGAGGCGTAAGGAAACACGATCAACGGCGAAAGGGAAGAGATCAATGTGCGCAGCAAATAGACTACGAAGTTTTTCTTTAAAGAAGGAGTTTTCATGCTGATCCTTTCTCAGATGGTCTTGAGCTGGTGCCCAGCAATGCCATCAGGAAATCACGGGAAGCGCAGCCCACCGTCAACGCTGTATAACGGCGATAGTCGCCCTGCAAGGACCGGAACAAGACCCAAGCCGCGCCCCGCAGGCGCCCCTGCCGGTACAGTTCCGCGCGGGCGCGGCAGAAGGCCAGCCAAAGGGCAAGGGCAGGCTCGTCCGCCCGCAGGCGTTGGCGCACAAGCTCGGCCCGGGCCAGCAGATAAAAGCGGTTGTCTGCGCCTTGCAGCACAGGCCGCAGCCAACGCTGTATTTTGGCGGCCAGACCGCGGCTGTGCACGCCCACCACGTTCCCTCCGTGCTGGCGGTAGCAGATCAGCTGCTGGGCCACTGGGTACAGCCCATCCTGGTAAGCAGCGCAAAGGGCCAGCCAATCATCGTGCAAAAGCCCCCCGGGAAATGGCATGCAGGCCAGGGCAAAGTTCCGCCGCAGGGCCATGCAGGCGCCGGTGACCACATTGCCGCTCATAAGCAGCTGATAATCACCTGCGGCAAAAGCGTTGCGACGCGGAGGAGAGAAACGGATGGAATCCCATAACTTGCCGGTGACGGTAACACCATCAGCGGCAGTCACATCTGCGTCGGAAAAAACCAAGACACAACTAGGCTCCCGCTCAAATACGTCCATCATGGCAGCCACTTTATTCGGCTTCCAAATGTCGTCCTGATCGCTG
Source organism: uncultured Oscillospiraceae bacterium (assembly GCA_905212515.1). Lineage (GTDB taxonomy): Bacteria > Bacillota > Clostridia > Oscillospirales > Ruminococcaceae > Ruthenibacterium. The sequence goes on from CAJMEU010000035.1 coordinate 3,966, forward strand.
GTGAACACGATGTCGCCGCGGCACAGGCAGATGGCGCGCTCAAAATTTTGGGCAACGCCCAGGCCAGGGACATTGCGATAGATGGCATAGGCCGTTCCGCTGCCTTCCAGCACCTGCCGTGCCACTTCTACTGTGTCATCCGAAGAGCCGTCGTCGCATAAGATGACCTCGTCCACCGGGCGCGTTTGGGCCAGGATGCTTTTCAGCTGCGAAGCCAAATAGGCTCCGCCGTTGTAGGTACAGATGGCAACGGAGATCATAACAGGAAGGACTCCTCTTTCGTGGATTTTTAGGGGAACTCCCGCGCGAATACACTTAAAACAAGTTGCTCCGAACGGTATAACTGCTCTTGCACAAATAAAAACCGCTGCATTTCGTCAGATTTTAAAGCATTTGTGGAGCAACCTTCCAAGTGAAGGACATACATAGATGGGTCATATCGTAGTACCAAGCCGTCCCGCTGCGCTTTCAGCCATAGCAAAAGTTCTTCATAATATAAAAAAGGTGCGGGCTCAAACAACTTTTCGTAGCGTTTCAAATAGCGTTCCGAAAAAATTAGGCAGGAGCCCTGCAAAAGAACGTTTTCAGCAGCAGGATTGTGGAATTGCTGCCGCAGTTTATAAAAATGGGAGCTAAACAAATAGTGCACATGAAGCGCAAAGACTTGCAAATCAGGATAGTGCAGTTTGGCTGTCAAAGGGCTGGAGGCACCGTGCTGTACGGCCGCCAGACGAGCCCGGCGGACAGCGGCATTGCAGCACACCGTACTCCGACGCGTGGCAATGGGGGGCAAAGGGGAAGAGTGGCGGAAAGGACCGCTCCGAGGCACTCGGATATCAGGCCCCAATAGGTCGAAAGAGCCTTGTGAAAGTAGTTTTTGGATAAAAGACTTTTGCTCAAAAACCACATCGCTGTTGCATACCACCAGAAATTCTACATCTTCCCGATGAGGGAACGCCACCCATCCGGCATTGTTGCCGGCGGAAAAGCCCAGGTTTTCGCCGGTGGTCATCACGGTAATATCCCCGGCCCCCTGGTACAGAGAAGACAAACGCTCATAAGAACCATTGCCGGAGCCATTGTCCGCCACCAAAATGTGATAGGAGGTCCTGCTGAAATCCAGCGTGCGAATGCTGTCCACGCAGGCGATTGTTTCGTGGACTGTCTTATAGTGTAAAATCAAAAATCCAATCATCGGTATCCTCATCCACGACGGTGCACGTATAGGCGGGTAGCCAGATCCAGCAGAAAGAATCGGCGATTTTTCATCAAGGTGAATAAAACTCGTTTAGCAAAAGGAAATGGTTTTAATGAAACTGTGCATAAAGCTGGGGCAAATAAAGGATCGTCTGCCAACTGCAGGAAGGATTGCCGCCGCAGACGATAAGAAGCAGGATTGTCTGGATGGCATAGGCACAGGGTGATAATATAGCCAAGTGCGATCAAATGGCGCTGCAGAACGCGGTCGGCTTAAGACCCGTCGGAAGCGGCTTGTAAGACGAAGGCATCCAAGGTCCGGCACATAGCCGAGAGGTCCTGGGGAGCGGAGGTGCGAAACGTGCGGGTGGCAAAGCCCCCCCTTTGCCGATAATAATACAAAGGCGCTGCCAAGTAAAAGCCTTGCCGAGCCGTGTGAAAGACCGCCAGATTGAACAGCATGTCCTCCCCGATCGGGATGTTCAATGGAAACAGAAGCCCGTGCGCCAGAAGGACCCTGCGGCGGTACAAACGCGCACAACAAGAAGAAGGGCTGACCAGATGAAAATCCCATTCTGCGGCGCAATCCGGATTCAGCATTCCCTGCATCCAATTGCATAAGGCCTCGCCGTCGAGAATGGCGGAGCGTGGGGCAACAACGGCCTGATCACCTTTTTCCGAAGCGCGGAAATAACCGCAGCACAACAGGTCATACGCGGGATCGGCCTGGGCAAAAAGCTCATCTGCAAAAGAAGGCGCCAGCCAATCGTCACCGTCCACAAAACATATCCACTGACCGCAGGCGGCAATCAGTCCGGCATTACGCGCCGCGGATACACCGCTGTTCTTTTGATGCAGCGCCCGCACACGGCTGTCTCTGGCGGCGCAGGCGTCGCACAAAGCTGCGCTGCCATCGGTGCTGCCGTCATCGATTAATAAAATTTCAAAATCCTGAAGAGTCTGGGACAAAAGGCTGTCTATGCACTGAGGAAGAAAAGACGCCACATTGTAAACAGGAACGATGAAGCTAATCTGCGGATGATCCACGGTAGCCCTCCATCAAAGACCGCAGCACGGCGGCATAGGAGCCGCCCACGGCGGTGTAATCATATCGGCGGGCCGTCTCGGACCCGCCCTGTGCCAGCCTGCTTCGCAAAGCAGGCTCGGATAAAATACGGTTGATCGCTTCGGCCAAAGCATTTGGCTGCCCGGGAGGGACAAGAAGGCCGTTCTCGCCGTCGCGAATCATATCAGCAATACCGCCGGTATTGCTGCCGACTACAGGCGTGCCGCTGGCCATCGCCTCCAACACCACCAGCCCGAAACCCTCTTCCTGGCCGCTGGGCAAACGGATGGAAGGCGCGCAGAATACGTCGGCAGAAGCATAAAGGCTTCGCAGCTGCTGGAGGGAGCACTGGCCCCAAAATTGCGCGCGCCCGCCCAGCGGGGCAGCCAGTCGGCGGTACTCCTCCAGAAGCGTACCGTCGCCCACGATAGCCAGGCGGCCAGAGACGTGCTCCATCGCCTGCAAAAGAATGGGAAGTCCTTTGATCTCCGTCAGTCGCCCCACAAATAGCACAACAGGTCCTTCGCCGGAGCCGAAGACATTCGGCTGGCGATACTGGGGACCGAAGGCGGAGGTGTCGCAGCCCATGGGAAGTACAGAACAGTCCAGGCCGGGAACCAAGGACTGCGCGATGGTGCGCAGCTTTTCCGACACCACAGTCACGGCCCCTGCGCGGCGCAGACAGCGGGACTTCAACGCCCGCAGGGGGGCGAAATTCAGGCTGCTTAGGTCACTGCCATGCCCCGTCACCAGGTAAGGCATAGGGACAAAGCTTTGCACGATGCCCTGGGGGATCAGCCAATGGGCGTGTACGGCGTCAAACTGGTGTCGCCGACGCCACAGATTCCACCATAAAGAAGCGAATAAAAAAGGGACCAGAAGCGCGCGGGACTTTTTTTCTTTGATGCGGGGAACGATGGCGCCGGGACTGCACAGTGTCTCATAACGGTGGATGGGGAAATAGTGATAACGCTCCACATGCACAGGCCCCAACTCTTCCTGCTCAGCGGCGCCGGGGGAAGCAGGTACCAGGGCCGTTACATCAAACTCCTGGGAAAGCGCACAGCAAAGGTCATAGACGAACCGCGGTTCACTGTCTTCAGCCCAGCGGGGAAAAGTAGAGGCAGTCACCAATAGCCTTTTTTTCTGCGCCATCACCACACCTGCCTTCTTTATTATATATAACTTTATCATTATAGGATATCCTGGAAACACAGTCAAGCAACATCACAGCAGAAAAAACTTACTGAAGGCTCTAGAACAGCCATTCCCGCACAGATGTAAAAGTTTGGTGTAAAGCGGTGAAATGCGCTGTTTTTCTTTACGGGAAGGGCAAAAAGTGGTATACTACCCCCAGATATGGCCTGCCGCCCGGCCGTCCCGCGAGGGATGCCGGAGGGGGCGAAAGGATGTGGACGTTTGTGAAACGCACCGCCATCATCATGGCAGGCGGCAAGGGCGAGCGCTTTTGGCCCAAAAGCCGCACGGATCTGCCCAAGCAGTTCCTCAGCCTGACGGGCGACGGCAAAACGATGATCCAGCTGACGGTGGAGCGGCTTTTGCCCGTGGTGGATATCGAGGACGTGTTCGTGGTGACAAACCAGAACTACCGCGGCCTGGTGGCGGCGCAGCTGCCCGGCCTGCCCGCGGGCAACATCCTGTGCGAGCCCATGGCAAAAAACACAGCCCCCTGCGTGGCATACGCGGCGGCTGTGGTGGGCGCGAAATACGGCGACGCCGTGCTGTGCGTGCTGCCGTCGGACCATATCGTCAAAAATAAGCCCCTGTTTGCCGACACGGTGGAACTGGCGGCCGAAGTGGCTGAAAAAGGGGACAACCTGGTCACCATCGGCATCACGCCCGCCTATCCCGAGACGGGGTACGGCTATATCAAGTTCCTGCGCGGGAACCGGGCGGCCGGCCTGCCGGGCGTGTACCCGGTGGACCGCTTTGTGGAAAAGCCGGACGCCGACACCGCCCAGCGCTATCTGGACGAAGGGTGTTACCTGTGGAACAGCGGCATGTTCGTGTGGAAGGCGTCCACCATTGAAAAAAACATGCGCGCCTTTTTGCCGGACCTGGCGGACGGCCTGTCCCGCATCCGCGCCGCCGTGGGCACGCCGGACTATGAGGCCGTGGTGAAAGCGGTGTTCGAAAGCTGCGCCTCCATTTCCATCGACTACGGCATCATGGAGAAGGCCGCCGGCATCTATACCATCCCCGGCTCCTTCGGTTGGGACGACGTGGGCAGCTGGCTGAGCCTGGAGCGCATCAACCGCACGGACCAAAAGGGCAATTTTGTCAAAGGCAGCGTGGTGGAGACGGGCACGGAAAACTGCATCTTTGTCTCCGACGGGCGGCTGATCGCCGCCGTGGGCGTGGAGAACCTGGTGGTGGTGGACACGCCGGACGTCACCCTGGTGTGCGGCAAGGACAACGCCCAGGACGTGAAGAAGATCGTGGAAAAGCTGCGGGCCGGCGGCCAGACCCAGTATTTGTGAGCCTTCCCCCGGGTGAGGCGCGCGGCGCCTGCCCTTATGATAAAAACGAGACGACGAAGGAGAGAACGATCATGAAACATGCACTCATCACCGGCATCACCGGGCAGGACGGCAGCTATCTGGCCGAACTGCTGCTGGAAAAAGGCTATGAAGTTTGGGGCATCATGCGCCGCAAGGCCGTGATCGACTATGGCAACGTAGAGCATATCAAAGACAAGCTGCACCTGGTGTACGGCGATATGACAGACCTGTCCAGCCTGATCATGGCCATGCAAAAAAGCGGGGCCGACGAGGTGTACAACCTGGCGGCCCAGAGCTTCGTGGCCACCAGCTGGGACACGCCCGTGGGCACGGCCGAGATCGACGGCCTGGGCGTGACCAACATGCTGGAGGCCATCCGCTTGGTGAAGCCCGAGGCGCGGTTCTACCAGGCCTCCACCAGCGAGATGTTCGGCAAGGTGCAGGAGATCCCCCAGAAGGAGACCACCCCCCTGTACCCCCGCAGCCCCTACGGCTGCGCCAAGGTGTATGGCCATTATCTGACCAAAAACTACCGCGAGAGCTACGGCATGTACGCCTGCAGCGGCATTTTGTTCAACCATGAGTCCGAGCGCAGAGGCCTGGAATTCGTCACCCGCAAGATCACCGACGCCGCGGCCCGCATCGCCGCCGGCAAGCAGGAAGTGCTGGAACTGGGCAACATGGACGCCAAGCGCGACTGGGGCCACAGCAAGGACTACGTGCGCGCCATGTGGCTGATGCTGCAGCAGGATGAGGCGGACGATTACGTGGTGGCCAGCGGCGAGACCCGCAGCGTGCGCGATTTTGTGAACGCTGCCTTTAAAGCGCTGGGACTGGAGCTGGAGTGGCACGGTACGGGCGTGGACGAATACGTCGTCAACAAGGCGAACGGCAAAACGGTGGTCAAGGTGAATCCCCAGTTCTTCCGCCCCGCCGAGGTGGAGCTGCTGCTGGGCGACCCCACCAAGGCCGAGACGAAATTGGGCTGGAAGCGGGAGATCAGCTTTGACGAGCTGGTGGCCCGCATGGTGCAGGCCGACGCGGCGCGCGTGGCCGCCGAGGGCTGAATGGCCTGGCCGAAACTGCCGGACGGCACGCCCGCAGGCCACGGCCCGGCCCTGCCCAGGCGGGAGGGCGCGGGAAAAACGGCTCTCATCGTGGGCGCGGCCGGCTTTGTGGGCGGGTATCTGGCGCGGGAGCTGGCCGGCAACGGCTGGCACGTGCACGGCACGCATCTGCCCAGTGAGGCCGTTTTCGGCCCGCTGGAAGCCCATGTGCTGGATATTCTGGACAGAGAGGCGTGTGCGGCGCTGCTGGGCGCGGTAAAGCCCGACGCGGTGTTTCATCTGGCGGCCCAAAGCAGCGTGGCCCTGTCCTGGAAGAACCCGGGCCTGACCATTGACGTAAATATCAAAGGTGCGGTGAACGTGCTGGAGGCGGTGCGGGCGGCGGGCCTTGAAAAAAGCTGCCGGGTGCTGCTGATCGGCTCGGCCGAAGAGTACGGCGCCCCCCTGCCGGACGAGGTGCCGGTGCGGGAGGACAACCCCCTGCGGCCTTCCAACCTGTACGCCATCACCAAGCGCGCCCAAAACGAGATCGGCATGCTGTACGCCCGCGCCTACGGCGTGGACGTGGTGGCCACCCGCTCGTTCAACCATTTTGGCCCCGGGCAGGCGCCCATCTTTGTGATGGCCGATTTTGCGAAACAGCTGGCCGAAGCGGAAAAAGGCCTGCGGGAACCGGTGCTGCGCACGGGCAATCTGGCCGCCAGGCGGGATTTTACCGACGTGCGGGATGTGGTGCGGGCTTACCGCCTGCTGGTCCTGTACGGCCGGGCGGGCGAGACGTACAACGTGGGCAGCGGCCGCGCCGTGGCCATCGAGGAACTGCTGCGCCGTCTGCTGGCGCTGACGGAAACGCCCGTCACCTGGGAGGTGGACCCGGCGCGTCTGCGGCCGGTGGACGTGCCTGAAGTGCGGGCCGACATCACGAAGCTGCAGGCTGTCACCGGCTGGCGGCCGGAGATCGACATCGACACCACCCTGGCCGACACGCTGGCCTACTGGCGCGGGCAGGCGTGATGCCCTGCAAAAAAGGAACAGGGGCGCGTTGCGCCCCTTATGATTTTATTTTGAGCGCGGCTTATAAAAGGAGAACGAGAATAAGATGCAAACTGCCTATCTGACCGTGCTGGTGCGCGCGGAGCTGGAAGAGTTCGCGCCGGCCATGGCCGATTTTGCCGCGGCCAAGGGAAACCTTGCCGTGTGCCTGCTGGACGCCCGCGGGGATGAGACCATGCCTGCGGGCTGCATTGCCCTGACGCCCCAAAGCCTGCTGGGCGGGGCGTACAAACACCAGGCTTTTCTGCTGGACATCGGGGGCTTTTCCGTGCTGTGCCGCCTGGCCGGCGTGCAACGGCTGCTGCAAAGCGCACCCTGCGCCTGTGTGGTCCAGCCCCAGTGGCTGTCCTATGTGGCGGGCCGGCCCGAGACGCTGGAGCTGCAGCCCTCCACCCTGGCGCTGTGGCGCGACTGGGAGGATGAAGTGCCCATCATCTTTGTGCTGGGCACCAGCGGCAGCGCGGACGAGCGCTGCCTGGCCTTCTGCGCCGGCGAGAGCATGGACAAGTACCTGGCCTGGGCTCGCAGGAAGATCGAGTATATCGAGCATAAGATGAACGCCCTCAACCAAAGCAGGGACCACTTCCCCTTTATAGAGAACCAGTGGGCATTTTTAGCTTCCTGGACGGCCTATGCAGGCGAGCTGGGCTGCGCCTCCGCCACGCTGCCCTGGCCCGCGCCCCGGCAGCCCAAGCGGGAGGAGGAAAAAAAGAAACCTGCCCCGCCCCGCTATGAAAACGACTATTTCGACAACGGCGTCAAGATCCTGCCGCTGCTGCGGGACTTTTACGCCCGCGACTACCGCCTGCGGGAAAACTGCAAGGGCGACCCCTTTGCCCACGCGGCGCTGTTTCTGGACCACAGCGCCGTCACCGGCGATGTGCACCCCGTGCCCTTGACGGTGCCTATGATGGCTTTGTATCAGACGCGCGCGGACCTGCCCCGCACCTTTGTCCGGCTGGACGGGGACTGGCGCATGCCTTTTGTCAAATGGTATCTGGACCATGCGCAGCAGGAGTGCAAGCTGCCCGACGCCTATCTGGACACCGTGCGCGCCGCCTATGAGCCTTATCAGGCCGCGCTGCAGGCCAACGCAGGCGACCGCCGCCCCTGGGGCGAGAGGCTGGCCACACGGCTGAAGATCATCCTGGGCGGGGATGCGGCGCCCGCCGCGCCTGTGTACGATTACCCCAAGGGTGTGAACCTGTGCGGTTTCGTGAAGGGCGAGTTCGGCCTGGGCGAGGCCACGCGCATTCTGGCGGACATTCTGCAGGCCAGCGGCATCCCTTTCACCATCGTGGATTTCCAGGGCCCGCTGGAGCAAAGCTTTGCCGACGCCACCTGGGACGCGCGTATTGAAAACAAATTCATCTACAACACCAACCTGATCCTCACCAATGCCGACGGCCTGCCCAACTTCGTGGAGGGCGTGGACAAAATGGCCCTGGAGGGCCGGTACAACATCGGCTTCTGGTATTGGGAGCTGCCCGAGTTCCCGGACAAAATGGCCGAGAGCTTCCAGTATGTGGACGAGGTGTGGACGGCCAGCGAGTTCACCGTGGAATCCTTTGAGAAAAAAAGCGGCGGCAAGCCGGTGAAATGCATCCCCTGTTCCATCCGGGCCGAGGCGGACGAGAGCCTGTCCCGCAGGGATTTCGGCATCCCCGAGGACCGGTTCGTCTTTTTGCAGATGTACGACGTCCGCTCCTCCCAGGCGCGCAAAAACCCCAAAGCCGCTGTGGACGCCTTCCTGGAGGCCTTCGGTGACCGCACGGACGTGCTGCTGGTGCTGAAGCTGAACCTGCCCGAGTACAGCAGGGAGGCCGACGGCGTGCTGGCCCTGGCCAGGGCGCATCAAAACATCATGACGCTGGTAGGCAACTACCCCAAGGCCAAGATCAACGCCCTGTGCCGGTGCTGCGACGCCTATGTCAGCCTGCACCGCAGCGAGGGCTTCGGCCTGGGTCCGGCCGAGGCCATGTACTGGGGCCGTCCGGCCGTGCTGACCAACTGGAGCGGCAATACCGTGTACATGCGGCCGGACAATTGCTGCCCTGTCGAGGCCAGGGTGATCGAGATCGAAAAGGCCTGGGGCCCCTACGAGAAGGGCTGGCACTGGGCCGACCCGGATGTACACGACGCGGCTCGCTGGATGAAAAAACTGGTGGACGAGCCGGAATTTTACCAAAAGCTGTCCGCCGGCGCGTATCGAACCATCCGGGAGGAATTCTCACCGGAGGCCATTGGCAAGCTGCTGAAAAAACGCCTGGAAGAACTGGGCCAGCTGTAAAAGGCCCGCCCTGCCCAAATTTGAAATCCAAGGGAAGGAACCTTTCATGACTGCACAAGAACGTTACGAAAGCTGGCGCGCCCAGCCGGGCCTCGCACAGGATGTGGCCGAGGAGCTGGCCGCCATCGCCAACGACGCCGAGGCCATCGAGGACCGCTTCTACCGCGACCTCGCCTTCGGCACCGGCGGGCTGCGGGGCGTGCTGGGCGCCGGCACCAACCGCATGAATGTGTACACCGTGGCCAAGGCCACCCGGGGCCTGGCCGCTTATCTGCTGGCGCAGTTCCCCGCGCCGGCCTGTGCCATCGCCTATGACAGCCGCCGCAAATCGGCCTTGTTCGCCCAAACGGCGGCGGCCGTGCTGGCGGCGGCGTGCGTGCGGGTGCACCTGTACGCCGAATTGATGCCCACCCCCATGCTGTCCTTCGCGGTGCGCCACTTGGGCTGCGCGGCGGGCGTGGTCATCACGGCCAGCCACAACCCTGCCAAGTACAACGGCTACAAGGTGTATGGCGCCGACGGCTGCCAGATCACCCTGGAGGCCGCCGAGGCCGTGCAGGGCTGCATCCGCCGGCAGCCGGATTTCTCCGGCCCCCTGCCGGATTTCGCGGCCCTCTCGGCCGCGGGGAAGATCTCCTTCATCACCCAGGACACGCTGGATGCCTACTATGCCGCCGTGCTGGCCGAGAGCGTGGAAGCGCCGGCCGTGCCGCTGCACGTGGTGTACTCGCCCCTCAACGGCACGGGCAACAAGCCGGTGCGCCATGTGCTGGCCGCCCTGGGCAACATCCAGGTGACGGTGGTGCCCGAGCAGGAGCAGCCGGACGGCGATTTCCCCACCTGCCCCTATCCAAACCCGGAGATCGCGGAGGCCATGGCCCTGGCCGCGGCCCTGTGCCGGGAAAAACAGGCCGATTTCTGCCTGGCCACCGACCCGGACTGCGACCGCGTGGGCGCGGCCGTGCCGGATAAGGACGGCCGCATGCAGCTGATCAGCGGCAACGAGATGGGCGTGATGCTGTTCGATTACATTTGCCAAAGCCGTCTGGCCGCCGGCGCCATGCCGGAAAATCCCGTGGCGGTGAAGACCATCGTCACCACCGAGATGGCCGCCGCCGTGGCGCAGTGCTACGGCGTGGAGCTGCGCAACGTACTCACGGGCTTCAAATTTATCGGTGAGCAGATCGGCCGCCTGGAGGCCGAAGGCCATCCGGAGCGGTTCATCTTCGGCTTCGAAGAGAGCTATGGCTATCTTTCCGGCGGCTACGTGCGGGACAAGGACGGCGTGAACGCGGCCATGCTCATCTGCGAGATGGCCGCCCATTACAAGGCCCAGGGCAAAACGCTGCTGGACGTGCGGGAGGAACTTAGCGCCAAGTACGGCTATTTCCGGTCGTCCCTGCTCAGCTTTGCTTTCGAGGGCCCCACGGGCATGGACGCCATGAACGGCATCCTGGACAAAGTGCGGGCCAGCCACGCGCAGTTCGCCGGCCGCGGGGTGCGGGCCATGACGGACTATCTGCAGGACGACACCGGCCTGCCCAAAAGCAATGTGCTCAGCTTGTCCCTGGACGGCGGCTGCCACGCGGTGGTGCGCCCCTCGGGCACCGAGCCCAAGCTGAAGATCTACCTGACGGCCTGCGCCGGCACCGCGGACGCCTCCATGGCCGCGGTCGACGCCATGGCCCGGGCCTGCCGCGTGTTCGTCGAGGGCTGACCGGGCAATATAAAAAGCGGGTTTGCGCCAACGCGCCAAACCCGCCTTTTGCTTTATCTACCCCTGTTCCGCCAGCCGGGCCTTCAGGGCCTCGTTCTCCGCGCACACGGCCTTCCAGTTGCGGTCGGCGGCCAAAAACAATTCGTCCCGGCGGCCGGTCTCCGCCCGCCAGCTCTCCAGCAGTTCGCCCACGGCCAGGGCCGCGTCCACGCGGCCGGCGCCCGTCAGCTCCATCAACTTTTTCAGCACCGGGTCGTCCGGGCACAGGCCCTCCCGCAGGGAATAGGCCGCGGCCCGGCGCCAGGCCCGCAGCAAAGCGGGCCGCTCTTCGGGCAAAATATCCGGCGAGGAGAAGATCAGCGGCAGGAAATGGGCGGCCACGTTTTCCAGGTTCAGGCGCAGCACCGCCGGCTGGCCGGCGTAGAGGGTGAACAGATGGTCGTACCCCACGGCGCGGGACAGCACATACCGGGCGTTGGGCGTGCGGGACAGCGAGTCCCCCCGGGCGCTGAAGCGATAGACAAGCGCGTCCGTGTAAAACATAGTGCGGCAGCACAGAAGATATTTGGCAAAAAATACCGAGTCCTCCATCAGCGTGTCCGTGGGAAAGGTGACGGCATTTGCCAGATTCAGTTCCATTCGGTATAATTTTCACCAGAAGCTCCCCTGCACCGCCGCGGCGGCCTCCAATTCCTCCGGCAGGCGATACAGCCGGTCCGGCTGGCCGGCGGGGCCGCAGCTGGGGTGGCGGTCGCCCAGCGGCGCGCCGTCTGCGTCCACGTCCTGGAAATAGCCGCTTACCAAATCCGCGCCCGTGCGTTCGGCCGCGTCCACCAGCGCCCGGCAGGCGTCGGGGGCAAAGGCGTCGTCGTTGTCCAAAAACATCACGTAGGGCGTGTCCACCCAGCCCAGGGCCAGGTTGCGGGGCGCCGCGGCCGAGCCGGAGTTCTCCGCCGTCTGTAACACGGTGATGTTGGGGTATTGCCGGGCCCAGCCCTGTATCAGCGAAAAGCTGCCGTCGGTGGACTGGTCGTCCACCAGCAGCCAGCGCAGGTTTTCAAAGCCCAGCGTCTGGCTTTGCAGCGAGGCCAGGGCCCTGCCCAGCAGGCCCTCGGCATTGTATACGGGCGTGATGATCGTCAGTTTTGGTGCCATGGGAACACCCTCCCTTTCTGGAAACATGCCGGGCGCGTGCCGGGCAGTGATCCGCTACTGTTATTATAAGGCGGCCGCGGCTGTTTGTAAACCGCGGCCCCGTGAGGTGACGATATGGAAAAGGTGAACGTACAGCAATTGGTGGAAGAATTGGCGGCCCAGGCAGCCGCCGAGGGCCTGGACGAGGCCTGCGCGCCTTCGCCGGCCGAGGCCCTGCCCGCCCGGTCTCAGCGGGAGCCGGTGCCCGTGCAGCCCCATTACGTCGGCCGGTTCAACCGTGCGGCATATCTCGACGAGATCCAGGGCGTTGCCGCCCGGTGGAATGTGCCCGCCGAAGGCCCGCTGCCCGGCGGGGCGAAAGGGTTTGTACTGCGCATCATCCGCAAGTGCATCCGCTTCTACACCGCGCCCTCCCGCGCGGCCCAGAATGCCTTCAACGAGCGCGTCACCGCGGCCCTCAACGAGCTGGCCGTGTTCATCGACGACGCCGAGACGGCCGAGCGCCGCCTATTTGAATCGCCCATGGAGCAGGCCCTCTACGACGCCACTGCCGCAGCGCCCAAGGCCGTCGCCCGCCTGGAGGAGGAAGCCGCGGTCCTGCGGGAAGAAAACGCCGCCCTGAAGGCCCGGATGGATGCGCTTGAACAGATCGTGCAAGCCGCGAACGGGGGTGCCGCACAGTGAGAGTGTTCCAGCTTCTGCCCACCCTGGCCCGGGGCGACGCGGTGAGCAACGACGCCGTGGCCCTGCGGGGACTGCTGGCGCAGCAGGGTGTTTACAGCCATATTTATGCCGAGCGCTGGTCCGACGGCCTGGATGCCGAGGGCCTGGTGCGCCCTGCCGCCAGCCTGCCCCATCTGCTGGCGGACGACGTGCTGATCTACCATCTGTCCACGGGCAGCGCCCTCAACGAGCAGCTGTCCGGCATGCGCTGCCGCAAGGTCTGCGTCTACCACAACATCACCCCGCCGGAATATTTCCTCACCGCCAGCCCCATGGCCTACCGCCTCACGGCCGAGGGCCGGCGCCAGGCGCGGGCCCTGGCAGGCGTGTTCGATTACTGCCTGGCCGATTCGGACTACAACCGGCAGGACCTGCTGTCCATGGGCTGGACCTGCCCCATCGACGTGCTGCCCATCCTCATCCCCTTTGAGGAGTACGACGCCCCCTGGGACACCGCGGTACAAAGCCTGTACCGGGACAAAAAGGTGAACGTGCTGTTCACCGGCCGGGTGGCGCCCAACAAGAAACAGGAGGACGTCATCCGCGCCTTCAGCCTGTTCCAGCGCACCTGGCAGCCGGACAGCCGCCTGATCCTGCTGGGCGGCCACGGCGGGCCGGGCGACGCCTATTACGAGGGCCTGCAGAACGCCGTGGCCGCCACCGGCGCGCAGAACGTGGTGTTCACGGGCCACGTGCCCTTTGCCCAGGTGCTCAGCTTCTACCGCATGGCGGATGTATTTTTGTGCATGAGCGCCCACGAGGGCTTCTGCGTGCCCCTGGTGGAGGCCATGCACTTCGGCGTGCCCGTGGTGGCCTGCCCCGGCGGCGCGGTGGAGGAGACACTGGCCGGCGCGGGGCTGTTCCTGCCCAGCCGCAGCCCCGCCCTGGCCGCCTCGGCCCTGCATCGGGTGCTGACGGACAGCGCCCTGCGCGCGGCCCTGCTGGAAAGCCAGCGCGCCCGGCTGCAGGCCCTTTCCTACGAGGCCGTGGGCGCCCGCTTCCTGGCGCTCTTCAGCGCTTTCTGCGGGGGCAAGGTATGAGCGCGGCGCGGAACATCTGCATCGTCACCCAGCGCTACGGCCCCCAGGTGAACGGCGGGGCCGAATTGCTGCTGCGTCAGCTGGCCCAAAAGCTGGCCGCCCTGGACGGCGTACGCGTGACGGTGGTGACCACCTGCGCCGAGGATTACCTGTCCTGGAACGATGTCTATCCCGCAGGAGAGCAGCAGGACGGCCCCGTGCGGGTGCTGCGCTTTGCTGTGGACCTTCCCCGGGATGTGGAAAAATTCCTGGCCATCAACACAAAGTTCACAAACGGCCCCCTGACGAAAGAGGAGCAGGCCCGCTGGGTGTGGGAACAGGGCCCCGTCTGCCTGGACCTGATCGCCTGGCTGCGGGAACACAAGGCGGAGTACGACGCCTTTCTGCTGGGGCCCTACCTTTATTTCCTCACCGTGCACGGCTTGCCCGAGGTGGCGGAAAAAAGCATCCTCATCCCCATGGCCCACGACGAGGGTCCCATCCACATGCCCATTTATAAGGATGTGTTCGAATCTGCCCGCGCCCTGTGTTATCTCACGCCTGACGAAAAGGAGCTGGTGCAGCGCCTGTTCCCCGGCGTGTCGCGCCTGGATATGATCGGCGGCGCGGGGGTGGAGGTGCCCGCGCGGGTGGACGGGGCGTCTTTCCGGCAATAATATCGCATTCCCGGCCCCTACGCCGGATATGTGGGCCGCATCGATCTGGGGAAGTGCTGCGACGAGATGTTCCGCCAGTGGGATGCCTATCAGCGGCATTGCGGCGGCGGTGCCACGCTGGTGCTGATGGGCAAGGCCATCATGCCTGTGCCCCGACGCCCCGACGTGCGGGAGCTGGGCTTCGTCAGCGAGGAGGACAAATTTTCCGGCATCGCCGGCGCGGATTTCCTCTGGCTGCCCAGCCGGTTCGAGAGCCTGTCCATCGTGGTGCTGGAGGCCCTGTGCCTAGGCATGCCCGTGCTGGTAAACGGCGGGTGCAGCGTGCTGAAGAGCCACTGCCTGAAAAGCGGGGCCGGCCTCTGGTACGAGACGGACGGCCAGTGCCTGACGGCTCTGCGCCGCCTGTTCGCCGATGCGCCCCTGCGGGCGGCCCTGGGCGCGGCGGGCCCCGCCTATGTGGAGGAATACTACCGCTGGGATACCATTCTGGCGCGGCTGTGCGCCCTCATCGACACAGTGGCGCAGGGCCCGGCAAAGGAGGGCTGACATGGAAGGCAAGCAAGAAAAAACAGCCATCGTGACCCCTTGGTTCGACGGCGAACAGCCGCCGGAGGTGGCGGCGGCCCTGCAGGCCGAATTGGCGGCCGGCCGCGGGGTGGAGATATTGGCCACCACGGCCCTGCCCGAGCCGGGCGACTGGCAGCGGGACGCCCTGCCCGAGGACGTGCTGCCCCTTCCCGGGCCGGCAACTCTGCGGCGCTTTGCCGCGGACCCGGGCGACGACAGCCTGTGCGCCGCGCTGCGCACCCGGCAGGCGGACGGCCAAAGCCTGACGCGTACCCAGCAGGCCACGCTGCTTTTGCAGGACCTCAACAGCCCGCGCCTGTACAATTTCCTGCGCAGCCGGGGCGGCGAATATACGCGCCTGATCTGCCTGCCGGAAAGCGGCGCGCTGGCCTATTTCGCCCGAAAAGCGTTTGCCAAAGCCAAAGGGAAATGATCCCTTTGGCTTTTCTTTTTGATAAAAGTGCGGTGGAATATTTCCCCGCCGCCCTTGACAAGCGGGATTTTTGTGCTATTATTAAATCGTAAGTAGTAAGTAATAAGTGGTAAGTGATAAGCAGCGGCCTTCAATCTGGCTGCAAATTCGAAAAAGGAGAAATAATCATGCAAGATCTGACATTATCCCAGGAGTATCTGCTTTGCACGCTGACGGAAAAGGGCAGGCTGCCCGTTATGAACACGGCGGGCCCGGTATGCCTCACGGCCGGCGCCCTGTTGGAGCTGCAGCTGGCCGGCTGTGTGGCCTTCGACGGCAAAAAGGTACGTGTAACGGCCCCGCTGCCCGTGGAAGAGGCCCATCTGCACACCTTGTATGACTTCCTGGACCGGCCCAAGCCCCTCTCGCTGGAAAAATTGGTGGAGGAATTCCATTATACCTTCATCGACAGCCGCCTGTCGGCCTTGGTGGAGGGCATCGGCGGGGAATTGGTGCGCGCCGGGGCGGCCGTGGAAGAAAAAGGCGGCCTGCTGGGCGGCAAAACCTGTTATGTGCCACAGCGCGCGGCGGTGGATGCGGTGATCGAAAAGCTGCGGGCAGAGATCCTGGAGGACGGCGAGGCCACCGAGGACGCGGCGGCGCTGGCCAGTTTGCTGGGCGCTGCCGGCACGCTGAAAAATTATTTTTCCAGGTACGAGCAAAAACAGATGAAAGATAAGCTCCGCGCCATCACCCAGGCGCCGGCGGGCAAAATGGTGCGGGAGATGGTAGAGGCGCTGGAGAACATGATCGCGGTGATGACGGCGGTCATCGCCGTCACCTGATCCGCCGCTGGCAGGAGGGACTGCAATGTCAAGGCAGAGAAGTATGGATGTGATCCAGCAGGCGGAATACGTCACCATCGGCGAATTGGTGCGCCTG
Source organism: uncultured Oscillospiraceae bacterium (assembly GCA_905212515.1). GTDB lineage: Bacteria > Bacillota > Clostridia > Oscillospirales > Ruminococcaceae > Ruthenibacterium. Next base: position 20,373 of record CAJMEU010000035.1, read on the forward strand.
ACGGGCACCCGTTACAGCACCCTGAAGTTCTATACCGAGCAAGGGATGCTGCCCTTTGAACAGGAGGAAGCGAATTTGACCCGGCGCTACAGACGGGTGGACAGCGTCGCGCGTATCCGGCAGCTGAAAGAGCTGCGCGCTGCGGGCCGGCCCATTCCCGCGATCAAACAGATGCTGGAACAAGAGGAAGACCAGGGGGAAGATCCATAGCCCGTGAGGCAGAGAGAAAATAAGCGGCCCCGGCGAACTTCGCGCGGCGGCCTGCGGGGCGGCAATTTTTATAGACCCAAAAATAGGACACCGGCGCGCACGGCAGGCC
>CAJMEU010000036.1 GCA_905212515.1 uncultured Oscillospiraceae bacterium
CGCTGACCTCTTGAATGCCATTCAAGCGCTCTCCCAGCTGAGCTATACCCCCACGGCCGTTCTTCTGTTTTTCGAGTGCCTATTTATATTAGCAAAACCCAGGCAAAAAGTCAACAGGAAAAATCAATTTTTGCAAAAATATTTCCTTGCCCTGCAAAAGCCTCTGCCTTACAATAAGGATAACAGCGAAAGGGGGCTTTTTCAATGCCTGATATGCTGGTGAAATTGTACGACCTGCCCGACGCCGCGCCGGCGCTGGAGGCCTGCGCCGCCCAAGGGGTGCAGATCCGCCGCGCCATGACGCCGGACAAGGCCGCCGTGACGGCGTGGGCTGCCCAAAACCTGGGCCCCGGCGCGGGCGGGGAGGCGGACGTGTGCTTTGCCCGCTTCCCTGTCTCCTGCTTTCTCGCCACCCGCGGCAGGCAGATCGTGGGCTTCGCCTGTTACAACGCCACGGCGCCGGATTTTTTCGGTCCCACCGCTGTGGCGGAAAGCGAGCGCGGCAGCGGCGTGGGCAAGGCCCTGCTGCTGCGCAGTTTGCAGGCCCTGCGGGACGAGGGGTACGCCTACGCCATCATCGGCGGCGTGGGCCCGGCGGAATTTTACGCAAAATGCGCGGGCGCGGTGCTGATCGAAGGCTCTTCCCCCGGCATTTACCGCGATTATTTGGGCGGCATGAACGATTAAAACAAAACAACGGCGCCGGCCCGCAGATGAGGGCCGGCGCTTTTGTTTATTTTTTGCTTGCTTTAAAGGCGGAAAAGGCTTTGTAAGTCATGTATACGTCCAGCTTGGAGACGATTTCAAACGGGGCGTGCATGGCCAGCACGGGCACGCCGATGTCCACCGTGTCCACGTCGTGGCTGGACACATATTTGGCCACGGTGCCGCCGCCGCCCACGTCCACCTTGCCCAGCTCGCCGGTCTGCCAGATCACGCCCGCGTCGTCCAGAATGTCGGCCACAAAGCCCATCAGCTCGGCCGGGGCGTCGTTGGTGGAGGATTTGCCGAATGCGCCGTTGTATTTGGTCAGGCATCCGCCGCGGTTCATGTAGGAAGCTTTGATTTTCTCCATCACATCCGGGAACGTGGGGTCGAACGCGGCGCTCACATCCGCGGACAGGCACTTCGAGTTCTGCAGCATCATGCGGTAATTGGCGCCCTGGATATCGGCCAGATAGCCCAGGAAATGGAACACATATTCACTGTTCAGGCCCGTGGTGCCGTCGGAGCCCACTTCCTCCTTGTCCGTCAGCACGCACACCGAGGTGTGCTGAGGCGTCTTTACGTCCAGCTCCGCGCACAGCGCGGTGTAGGCGCACACGCGGTCGTCGTGGCCGTAAGCGCCGATCATGCTGCGGTCGAAGCCCACGTCCGTGGCCTTTACCGCGGGCACGGCTTCGATCTCCGCGCGCACGAAGTCGCGCTCGGTGATGCCGTAGCGCTCGTTCAGCAGCGCCAGCGTCTGCAGTTTGACGCGGTTCTTCACCTCTTCGTCCGCATAGGGCAGCGAGCCCACCAGGATGTTCAGCTCCTCGCCCTTCAGCCCCTCGCCCAGCGGGCGCTTGCTCTGCTCGGCGCCCAGATGGGGCAGCAGGTCGGTGACGCAGAACACCGGGTCGCCGGCTTCCTCACCCACGTGCAGCTCCACGATCTCGCCGTCCTTTTTGGCCACCACGCCGTGCAGCGCCAGCGGCGTGACGCCCCACTGGTACTTGCGGATGCCGCCGTAATAGTGGGTCTTCAGCAGCACCAGATCGGCGTCCTCATACAGCGGGTTGGGCTTCAGGTCCAGCCGGGGCGAATCGATGTGGGCGATCATCAGCCGCGCGCCGGCCTCCAAGCCCTGCTTGCCGATGGTGGCCGCCAGGATGGATTTCCCGCGGTTGTTGTAATACACCTTGTCGCCCGCCTTATAGGGCTTTTTCGCCGTGCGGTCCAGCGGCTTGTAGCCGGCTTTCACCAGACGGCGTTCGATCTCCTTCACGGCTTCCCGTTCGGTTTTGGCCGCGTCCAGGAACGCCTTGTAATCCTCGCAGAAGGCCTGCGCTTCCTTCAGCGCCTCGGGCTGTGCGTCCGCGATGTGGGGCTGGGTGAAGGTCAGCTTTTCCGCCAGCTCCTGCCCTTTTGTCTTTTTCATTGGTCCTGTCTCCTTTGTTCTCCGCCCGCCTTCCGGCCGGCGGCGTTTTTATTTATTCCTTACGCCGCGTAAAGCGCGGTGTATTTGGCGTAGCTTTGGGTCACTTTGTCCACGTAGTGGCTCATCTGGCTGTAGGGGAACGTGTGCAGCGTCCTGCCGTCCGCCGAATACTCCGGGTTTTCCAAAAGGCCGTCCACCAAACCCATGCCGCTGTGATACGCGGCCGCGGCCGTGGCAAGATCCTCATCGTACCGATGCAGGCACACCGCCAGCAGATATACGCCGAAGCGGATGTTCGTCTCCGGGTTGGTCAGGTTTTCAAAGGCGATCTCCTCGTTGGGGGCGATCTTGGTTTTGATCCAGGAAAAGGTCTCTTCCGTGATCTGCATCAGGCCCAACGCGCCCACGCCTGAGCGCGCGGTGGGCGAAAAGCCGCTCTCCGTGCGGATGATGGCGTACACCCGGTTTTCGTCCAGCTTATATTTGTCCGCGTAATAAGCGACATAGTCGCTGTATTTGCGCGGGTAGGCCATGCGCTCCACGCTCTCGACGGCGTCCTGCATAAAGAAGGCGGCCAGCGCCAGCAGCAGGGCTGCGCACAGGAAAGCCGGCCAGCGCAGATGTCTATTGTGTCTCTTCTTCTCTCTCATTGGTCTCCCCTTGGACGGCGCGCAGCACAGCCGCCGCCTTGGCGCGCAGGCTTTCCAGCGTGCCGTCGTTCTCGATCACGTGATCCGCCGCCGCGCGCAGCCTCCCCTCCGGCAGCTGGGCGTCCAGCCGGCGCCGGGCAGCCTGCGGGCTCACGCCGTCCCGCGCGGTGATGCGCGCAATGGATTCCTCCAGCGGCGCCGTCACCACGATGATCGCGTCGCAGTAAGGCTCCAGCGCCTCGCCCACAATGGCCGCGCCGTCGGCAAAGCATATCTTATGCCCTTCCCGGGCGGCGCGGTGCACCGCGTCCAGCATGGCGGCAATGATGGCGGGGTGTGTGATGTCCGTCAACTGCCGCGTGCCCTGGGGCGTGGCAAAGGCCCGGTCGGGCAGCAGGCGGCGGCGCAAGGCGGCGCTTTCATCCAAAATATCCCCGCGAAAGGCATCGACCTGCCGTCCCAGCACCGGGGAACCGGGTTCGGTCACCGCCCGCGCGATGCCGTCGCCGTCCAGCACCGGATATCCTTGTGTGCGGAAATAATCCGACACCGTGCTTTTCCCGCTGCCGGAGCGGCCCGTCACCCCCACCAGCCGGCACCCGTCCACGCTCATACCTCCACCACCTGGAAGGCGCAGGCCCGCAGCAGGCGGTTATACACAGCCAGCGCCACTCCCGTTTCATGGGGGCAGCGGGCATAGGCGTTCACCGCGCCCCGGGCGTCCAGTTCCCGCAGGGCGCTGAACAAAGCCCGGGCCTGGGCGGCTTCGTCTTCCTCGGCCCCATACACCACACAGGGACAAGGCAGTTGTGCCTCTTCCCCGTCAAAACACAAACAGAAAGTGCCCTTCTGCAAATGTTCCCGGACATATTCTTTATATGCGCCGAACTCCCCTTTGATGAGCGTCACCTGGGCCTTTGGCGCGTAATGCTTGTATTTCATGCCGGGCGAGGGCGCCTGGGCGCCGGCTTCCAGCTGGTGCAGCACCGCGCCGGACAGGGCCACCGGCCGGCCCAGCACGTTTTCCAGCTGCTCTTTGGTGATATAGCCCGGCCGCAGCAGTATGGGTGCGTCCCCCGCCAGGGACACCACGGTGGACTCCACGCCCACCGCGCAGGGGCCGCCGTCCACGATCAGCGGCACGCGGCCCTCCATATCGGCCAGCACGTCCGCGGCCGTGGTGGGGCTGGGGCTGCCGGACAGGTTGGCCGAGGGCGCCGCCAGGGGCACGCCGGCCGCGCGGATGATGTCCTGCGCCACAGGGTGGCTGGGCCAGCGCACCGCGGCCGTGGCCTGGCCGGCGCACACCGCGGCCGCCACACGGGCGCCTTTGGGCAGGATGACGGTCAGCGGGCCGGGCCAAAAGGCCGCGGCCAGTTTTTCCGCCTCCGGCGTCACTGCCTGCCACAGGCCGTCCAGCATGTCCAGCGAGGCGATGTGAGAGATCAGGGGGTTGTCCTGCGGGCGTCCCTTGGCCGCGAAGATCTTGCCCACGGCCGCGCCGTCAAAACTGCTGGCCGCCAGGCCGTATACGGTCTCGGTGGGGATGCCAACCACCTGGCCCTCCCGCAGCAGCCGGCCCGCCAGGGCGATGGATGCTTCATCCGCCGGGCTCACTTGTGTTTTCATCGGTCCATCTCCTCGCCGGCCGCCTTCAGTTTTTCCGCCCGGTCGGCCGTGATCAGCGGTTCGATCACGTCGTCCAAAGCACCGTCCAGCACGCCGTCCAGTTTGTACAGAGTCAGGCCGATGCGGTGGTCCGTCACGCGGCCCTGGGGATAGTTGTAGGTGCGGATGCGTTCCGACCGGTCGCCCGTGCCCACCTGGCTTTTGCGCTGGGCCGCGATCTGGGCGTCGTGCTTTGCCTGTTCCTGGGCCAGCAGGCGGCTGCGCAGCACCTTAAGGGCCTTATCCTTATTTTTATATTGGCTGCGCTCGTCCTGGCACTCCACCACCATGCCCGTGGGCAGGTGGGTAACGCGGATGGCCGAGGAAGTTTTGTTGATGTGCTGGCCGCCCGCACCGGAGGAACGGAAGGTGTCGATTTTCAGATCCGCCGGGTCGATCTCCACCTCCACCTCCTCCGCCTCGGGCATCACAGCCACGGTCACGGTGGACGTGTGGATGCGGCCCTGGGTCTCGGTCTCGGGCACGCGCTGCACCCGGTGCACGCCGCTCTCATATTTCAAACGGCTGTAGGCGCCTTCCCCCTCCACGGAGAAGCTCACCTCTTTCATGCCGCCCAGTTCGGTCTCGCTGGCGTTCACCACTTCCACCTGCCAGCCTTTGCCCTGTGCATACATGGTGTACATACGCTGCAAACTATGGGCGAACAGAGCCGCCTCCTCGCCGCCGGCGCCGCCGCGTATCTCCACGATCACGCTGCGGTCGTCGTTTTCATCTTTGGGCAGCAGCAGCAATTTCAGCTGCTCCTCCAACGCCTTTACCTGCTCTTTGTTTTCGTTCCACTGCGCCTGGGCCAGCTCCCGCAGCTCCGGGTCCAGGCCGCCTTCCTCCAGCAAGTCCTGCGCCTCGCGCAGGGCCGCGCCCGCCGCGGCGTAAGCGTCGTACGTCTCGGCCAGGGGGGTCAGGTCCTTATACTCTTTCATCAATTTGCGATAGCGCGCCTGGTCGGCCACTGCCGCCGGGTCCTGCAGCTGGCGTCCCACTTCCTCATACCGGCTGCGCACCGCCTGCAATTGGGCTTCGATGTGCATCGTTCGTCTCTCCTTTATCCCGTAAAAACAGCAGACAAAAGAAAGGCCCGCTAGAGCTGCCGGCCCTCTCGGAACACTTTTTTGATGTTTTTTTCGATCTTACTGCGTGCCACCATCACCTCGCGCCCACACTTCGTGCAGCGGATGCGAAAATCCATCCCCACCCGCAATACCAGGAACTCGTTGTTGCCGCAGGGATGCATTTTTTTGGTGATGATATGGTCGTTCAATTGAATATCCATATTTCTCCCACTTTTTTAAAGATACACATGTATTATATATCAAACAAGGGCGTTTCGCAAATAATTGCGCGCAAGTTCACATATATTTTACAGGCTGCGCCCTGCGCGCGGACGAATAAAAGAAGGACGGTAGAGAAAAATGGGTTTTCAGGCAGAAGGGCTCCGGCAGGGCCCGCAAAAAATATCCCGTGAATTTTTGCGCCGCGCCATGCAGGCGCGCACCATTTTGGAGAGCCGCGCGCTCAGTTTCGGCCCTGACAAGGCGCTTCACTTGTCAATGGACGACATCGAATTATTGATGCCCTACGAGGAGTGCGCCGACGGTGTGCGCGAAGGCACGGTGCGGGACATCGCCCTGATCACGCGGGTGGGGCGGCCGGTGTGTTTCATTGTGACGCAGGTGCCCGAAGAAGGGCCGGTGCTTGTCTCCCGCGCCCTGGCCCAGCAGCAGTGTAAAGCGGATTATCTTGACACCCTGTTCCCCGGCGCCAGCCTGCCCTGCAGGGTGGCCCACAGCGAGCCTTTCGGCGCCTTCTGCGACGTCGGCGGCGGCATCTCGGCCCTGCTGCCCATCGACTGCATGTCCGTCTCCCGCATCGCCTCCCCCGCCGACCGGGTGCGCGTGGGCGATGACATCGTGTGCGCGGTGAAAAGCCGCGACGAGGCCGGACGCCTGGTGCTGACCATGAAAGAGCTGCTGGGCACCTGGGAGGAAAACGCCGCCCGTTTCGCCCCCGGCGAAACCGTGGTGGGCATCGTGCGCAGCGTGGAGGAATACGGCGTGTTCGTGGAACTGGCCCCCAATTTGGCCGGTTTGGCCGAGCCTGTGCCCGGGCTGAAAAAGGGGCAGATGGTCAGTGTATATATCAAAACCATCCTGCCCCAGCGCATGAAGATCAAGCTGGTGATCCTGCACGCGCTGGAGGATGAGCAGTTCCGATTCCCCCTGCAATATACCATCCAGGGCGGCCATATCGATCACTGGGTCTTTTCCCCGCCCGAGGCGCCCCGCCTGATCGAGACTGTTTTTTAGCCTGTTTTTTGATGCGTTTTCCGCGCATATTTCTTTACTTTTAAGTGTTTTTCATGTAAAATAAAAGAAGTTTATCCTGCATTTTTGCGTCACATTCCCTTTATGGGACCTCTTGGGCGCTGAATTCTGACAAAAAGGGGGGCGCGGCCATGCCGGGCAACGCATTTACCGCCGGTGTCAAGCCCGGCGGGCTCACCACTTCCACGGAGATCCGCATCCTTCTTTGCTACCTTATCAAAAACGCCCCCTCCCCCCTCTCCCAGGAGGAACTGGAGGGCGCTTTGTTGGGTGAGGAGCTGGTAAACTATTTTGAACTGGCTTCCAACCTGGGGGACTTGTGCGACCAGGGGCTGGTGGAACGGGATGAGGCCGGCCGTTTCCACATCCTGGCCGCCGGGGGCGAGGTGGCCGATACCCTGCAGAACGACGTGCCCCGCAGCGTGCGGGACGCGGCCTCGCGGGCGGTGATTCTGGCGCAGCAGTTTGCCCGCAAATCCGCCCAGCACCATGTGGAGATCACCCCTTGCGGCGCGGGCTATACCCTGCACTGCAGTATCGACGAGCTGGGCGGCAACGTGTTCTCGCTGTCCATCTACATGCCGGACAAAAACAGCGCCCGCCTGGCGCGGGAACAGTTCATTGAAAACGGCGCGGAGATCTACAAGCTGCTGCTGGCCGCCTTTACCGGCAACGACAAACTGATCCACGATATTTCCGAGGGGATCACATTATGAGTATCCGGCACCTTGTTTTCGCAAGGTGCTTTTTTAGTATCCAGGTATAGAAGTAACACGGTTTTCAGCCGCGCAGCACCGCCGCGCGGCTGAAAACTTCGCAGCATCCAGCCAGAGCCACAGGCGGGGATGGCGAGGGCCGGGGTTTTGCCGCCAGGGCCCCAGACTGAACAGCGTGAAGCCTGGGGGCGGCAAAATGGCGGTAAATGCCGACAAGGGAGCGGGGCCCGCGGGCCCCCGCCGGAAAAATGGCCGTATACGATATGGCCAACTAGCAGTCCGTTTTGCATAGCAGACGCCGCGTGTAAAATGTGCGCGGCGAGGGCTGCAGGGTGGCGGCTGACTGACGCCAGCCGAGCCCGAGAACGCAGCCAGCGCCCGCCTGTGGCCCCGGCCAAGCGCTTGTTGCCTCTGTACATTGATACTATTGCTTTGCAATAAAAAACTGACCTATATGGCCGTTGCGAGAAAAGGGGCCACATGGCCGAAAAAAATAGCCTTTCGGCTATTTTATTGCTCGGCAATGAAAAATTGATCTCCAGGGTCGTGGGCCAAGGATGGCCTGCATGGCTAAGAAATGGCCTTACAGCTATTTTTTATTTTAATTTCTTCTTTCCCTCTTGACACTTCCGAAAAAATTGATATGATGATAATAAATCATTTTTAAAAAGTCATTTAAAAAAGGAGATATCCAATGCGTATAAAGGCAACCGGCCCCACCACCAAACAACACAACACCGCATTGGTGTACCGTGCCCTGCGGGAATCGGGCAGCGCCACAGCCCAGGAACTGGCCGGCCTCACCGGGCTGTCCGTTATGACCGTGGGCAGTATTTTGGGGCAGCTGGTGGCCGACGGCCGCGCCCTGAAGGGGCTTCTTCTCCCCTCCGGCGGAGGGCGGCCGTCGCAGAGCTATGAATTCAACACGGCGCACGCCCATGTGGCCGTGGTGTGCGCCCGCGCCCGGGAACGCCATGTCGTTGTGGACGTGCGCGTGGCCGATTTGCTGGGCCAGTGCCAGTGGGAGCGCTCGTACCTGCTGGACGACATCCGGGTGGACAGTTTTGTACCGCTGGTGGAAGAGGCGCTGCGCCTGTTTCCCACCATCGGCGCCCTGGGCTTCTCCATGCCGGGCACGGAGCACGACGCCCGCCTGGGCATGTCCGCCAGCGACTTTTCTGCCCTGGCCGGCACCCGTTTCTCTGAATTTTACCGCAGCTGGTTCCATCTGCCCGTCTCGTTTGAAAATGACGCCAACGCCGCAGCCCTGGGATGGGTGGCCCGCCACCCGCAGGTGAACAGTTTGGTGTATCTTTATTTTCCCGGCGCCTGCCCGCCCGGCCTGGGCTTCTACCTGAACGGCGCGCTGTGGCGGGGCCGTCAAAGCGCTGCCGGTGAGGTAGGGCGCCTGCCGCTGGGCGTCGACTGGCCTTCGCTGCCTGCCGCCAGCCTCGAAGCCCAATGTGAGGCGCTGGCCCGCATGGCCGCGGTGGCCTGTGCTGCCGTTGACCCGGAAGTCGCCGTGCTTTCGGCGGATTTTCTTGCCCCGGAACATTTGGAACTGGTGTCCCGCCGCTGCGCCGATTATCTCATCCTGCCGCCCCGGCTGGAGCTCTCGCGGCATTTTCCGCAGGATTTCAGCAGCGGCGTCATCCGCTCAGCCCTGGCCCTGCTGGACAAACCTCTGGGGCTGTCTTCTTTTGATTTTATTTGAGGAGCATCACAATGGCTACTTTTTTTCTCGTTCTCATTTACATCACCTTCGTCAGCCTGGGCCTGCCTGATTCTCTGCTGGGTTCGGCCTGGCCGGTACTCAGCCGGGAACTGGGCGCGCCGCTGTCCGGCGCCGGAGTGATCTCTTTTATCATCACCGGGGGGACCATCATCTCAAGCTTGCTGACGGATCGGCTTGTGCGGCGCCTGGGCACGGGCAAACTTACGGCCGTCAGCGTATGCATGACGGCCGCCGCGCTGCTGGGTTTCTCGCTGGCTCCCGGTTTTTGGTGGCTGTGCCTGCTGGCCGTGCCCTTGGGCCTTGGCGCCGGCGCGGTGGACGCCGCCCTGAACAATTATGTCGCCCTGCACTACGCCGCCCGCCACATGAGCTGGCTGCACTGTTTCTGGGGCATCGGCGCCACGGCCGGGCCGGCCATCCTCTCCCTGTTTCTGGCTCACCAAAGCGGCTGGCGCAAAGGGTATCTTGCCATCGCCATCCTTCAATTCTGCCTGACGGCCGCCTTATTCCTCACCCTGCCCTTGTGGAAAAAACAAGACGCCTCCGCGCAGGCAAGTGCCTCCGGCGCTGTACAGCATACCGCCCATCCCCTTCGCCTGCCGCTTGCCAAGCCTGTTCTGCTGGGCTTTTTCTGCTACTGCGGCATCGAGGCCAGCACCAACCTGTGGGCCGCCAGCTATCTGACCGGCCTGCGCGGCGTTTCGGCCCAGGCCGCCGCCCAGTGGACCTCGCTGTTCTTTCTGGGCATCACGGCGGGGCGCCTGGTCACCGGCTTTGCCACCATAAAATTTCAGGCCCGCACATTGATGCGCGTTGGGCAGGGATGCTGCCTGGCCGGCATACTGTTCCTGCTGCTGCCGCTGCCCAATATTTTTGCCGCGCTGGGCCTGGCCTTGATCGGCCTGGGCTGCGCGCCCCTCTACCCCTGTATGCTGCACGAGACGCCCCGCCGGTTCGGTGAGGGTGCGGCCCAAAGCCTGATGGGCCTGCAAATGGCCTCGGCCTATTTGGGCAGTACCCTGGTGCCGCCGCTGATCGGCCTGCTGGCCCCTGCCCTGTCCCTTTGGGTGCTGCCCGCGGTCATGCTGGCGCTTTTGCTGATGATGACCGCGGCCTGTGAGCGCGTCAACCTGGCCTGCCCCACCAAATAGCAGCGCCTTGTTCGTCCGCAATCGGTTTTGCTCAGTAAGATTTTTTCAAATCTTTCTCTTGTAATGATATTCTCCTGTTGCTAAAATATAAGTGAGAAACGGCAGTGATGGGAGGGGGCGACTTCGTGCTGAAAATTTTGATTTGTGATGACGAATCCTTTTTTGCGCAAAAGCTATGTGGCCTGGTCAAGGATCATTTCACACGGCAAAATATCGCCGTGCAGATCGACTGCTATACCAATGAGCAGGATTTTCTGTGCGCGCCGCTGACGGAATATACGGTCGCGTTCCTGGATATCCATCTTCCTGATCCCGACGGCCTGGCTCTTGCGCAAAAGCTGCGGGAGGTAAACCCGGAGGTCATTTTGATCTTTGTCACGGGATTTATTGAGCACGGCCCGCAAGGCTACCCGTTGAGCGTGTTCCGCTACGTGTTGAAGGAAGATCTGGAGAAGCAGCTTCCCGAGTGCTTACAGGCACTTTCACAAAAGCTTTACGCCTCTCCTCAGTTTTTTGTTTTCCGCACCACGAATGGAGAAACGAACGCTTGCGCGTACAGCGATCTGTGCTATTTTGAAAGCATCGGCCACCATGTGGTGCTTCATGTAAAGGCGACCCAGGAAAGCTATGATCTCTATACCTCCCTGAGCAGCCTTGAGCCGCGGCTGCCCAGCCGCGATTTCATGCGCATCCAGCGCAGTTATATCGTCAACATGCGGAATGTGCAAAAAGTGAAAGGGATCGAGCTCACCATGGCCGACGGGGCCGTATTGACCTGCAAACGGGATAAGGCAAAGGAAATTTTGCGCTATTTTATGAAGCTACAAGGCCATCCTTCTGCGGAAGAGGGACTTTTTTGATGCGGTTCAGGCCGAAAATTTGCAGTTCGTGCCGAATCTATTGTGAAAATTGTGTGAAAGCGCTAGACTTTAGTTAAATAAAATTGTAATTTTTGACGAATAAAAAGTCTGGCAAAATTCACACTGACGGCCGCAGTATGAGTTTTGACATAAAGCACCGTAACCAACGCATTAAACCGAACCAGAAAGGAGCGGTTGAAATGAAGAAAAGATTACTGGCATTTGCCCTGTGTGTTGTCATGGTAATTGCCATGGCTGTGCCGGCGTTCGCAGAGAAAGCTGTAGCACCCGGCAGCAAAGTGGTCCCCCGTTCCAATATCAGTGATATTCATGGCTGGGGACTTACGCTTGATCAAGTCAATTTTTTTACTATGGCGGTTTCTGGCGGTGTCGCTTCACAAAATCAGAATGTCATTTTAGCAGTTCCTGCTGTCGTAACTGCCCAACATTGGTATTATGAATATGATGCCGATCGCAACTATCGCCTCAAAACAGCAATTAATAAGAATTATGCCTTGAACATTTATCGTTATAACAGTAATCTTTATAATTGTGACATAATGCAATGGTCGTCAAATATGACAGATTCCGCACTTCAATATCCTTCCACAAGCCCTACCGGCGGCGCCCGTTATATCTATTTGGCAAATTACCCTATGATGTTAGGCGCCTCCCAACTTGCAGTCGGTGGAGATATTCGTTGGTTCTCTAATCCCACATATCAAGCTTGGTGGATTTTATAAGAGCTTTTTAAGCGGCCACAGCAGGTCAGTTATCTGGCCTGCTGTGGTATTTGCAGCATACCGCGAAAGGAATATGTTATGAAAACTATGGCGCGTTCCCTTGTCTTGGTTTTTATTGGTCTGTTTTGTATGGCGACGCTCACCGCTTGCGCCAATACCGATGCCTCTTCCACGATCCGCACTGACCTTCAAAGCTCTGCCGTACCCTCCTCTTTGGCGCCATCAGTTCCTGTGCCGGATACGGCACAGGCCATCGATTTATCTTCTATACGCTATATCAACTATTTTAACCAGGGAAGTTCTGAAGAGGGATATTATTACCTGCGCGTCCGTGATGATGGGACCCATAATATTTGCTATATCGATTTTGCCACCCATCAGGATATTGTACTCTGCAATCGTCTCGAATGTACCCACAGCGATGAAACTTGCAACAGCTGGATCGGCAGTTTGTACAATACTCCTTACTTAATTACTGCCAATGATGGCCTGTTGGTAATATATCCCGGCAACGCCATTATTTCTGCAACCGATTCCACTGTTTTTGGACATGTCGATCATCTGGATTTTAACGGTTCTAACCGACGTACGATTGCTTCATTCGATTCGCTTTCTATGTTTACCAACTATTATGCCATCACTGACGACTACTTATTTTATCAACTAGATGTATACGATTCCACCAGTGCTTCAAGCAAAAAATTCCGCATAGAGCGCCTGGATTTAAAAACCGGGGAACGTACAACCATTGTAGAGAGTGATAGCGAGGCCAGTTTTTTAATTGGCGCTTCTCCTTCTGGTTTAATTATTACAGCCTTTACTTTCTCGGAAGAGATTGCCGGTCAAGCTCCTGAAATTTCCAGCACGGCCTATTTGGTAAACGCTGATACCGGTGAAATGAAAGAATTAATTGATTGGGGAAATGAAACGGAATATGAATTGGCCGGTCGCGACCAATTGATTTATCTCACACCCGATGGCGTCTTGCATGGTGTAGATTATAAAACTTGTCAAAACACTGTATTAGTTATTAAGCGCTTACAATAATTTTTTAAAGAACTATCTATTTCTGGGAAAACCTCCTTTCAATTGTGCTTTGAAGTGCAAAACAAGGTAGTGGTTAAGGGTACTGTAATCGGTACCGATCCTTCTAAAACCCGTGATATTCTATTTTATATCGACCTAAACGACGAGACTGTTCATGCATTGTCTTTGACTTCACGTGCAGGTAATAATAACGAAGGGGTTTCTACTTTAAATATCGCTTGTGTAGCAAAAGAGTATTTGGTTGTTGTCACTGGTTACCGAAGTGAAGTACCTGCCCCAGGAGCTGATTCGATGGCTGCTTTATACACCAGCAACATTCCCCAATATGCGTTGCTATCCTGCGAAAATTTTTTTAATAATAACCCAAATTATCAATCCATCCAAACCATCGGGTAAGGAGCTGATCCCATGGCGGAGCTCTGTGTGCAAAACCTCACCAAAATTTACGCTTCCCCGCGTTCCCAAAACGAAAAGAAAGCCCTGGCCGGCGTGAATTTCACGCTTGGCCCGGGCTTTTATGGCCTTTTGGGGCCCAACGGGGCGGGCAAAAGCACGATGATGAACATCATCACCGGCAATTTGGACGCCACCAAAGGGCAGGTGTTGTGGAACGGCCGGGACGTGCTGCGTCTGGGCAGAAAATTTCGGCGCGTGCTGGGCTACATGCCCCAGCAGCAAAACCTGTACGACGGCTTCACCGGGCGGCGCTTCCTGCTTTATCTGGCCGCCCTGAAAGAGATCCCCCGCAAGGACGCCGCCGCCGAGGCCGCGCGGGTGGCTGGTCTGGTGCACCTAACGGACGAATTGGACAAGCGCCTGGCCGCCTACTCCGGCGGCATGAAGCAGCGCCTGCTGGCCGCCGCGGCCCTGTTGGGACAGCCCCAACTGCTGATTTTGGACGAGCCCACCGCGGGCCTGGACCCCAAGGAGCGGGTGCACCTGCGCCGGGTACTGGCCGAGGCGGCCAAAGGCGCTGTGGTCATCGCGTGCACCCACGTGGTGAGCGACGTGGAGAGCGTGGCGGACGAGATCTTGCTGCTGAAGGACGGCGAACTGGTGGACAAGGCCGCCCCGGCCGCCCTCATTGAAAAATACGCGCCGGGCAAGGGGCTGGAGGATGTGTATCTCTCCATTTTCGGGGAGGACGAACCATGACGCGCCTGGTCGGGGCCGAGCTGCGGAAAATTTGGCACAGCCGCTTTTTCCTTCTGACTTTCACGGTGTTGCTGGGGGCGAACCTGTTTTTGCTGTGGTTCGGCACCGGGCGCACGCCGGGCAATGTGCCTGCCGCCGCATACCGCACCCTGGAGCAAACGCTGGCCGGACAGAGCATGGAGGAAATGGACGCGTTCCTTCACGGAGAGCAACACCGCGTGGAAGCGCTGAGCCACATCGACAGCATCCTGCGCAACGAGGCCTGGAACGGCGGCAAGCAGGACGAGCGGCTGCGCCAGCAGTACGCCGATGATTTCACGCAATACTATAACATCTACGCCGCGGGCGGTTTTCTGCGCTATGGCAAAACGCTGGCCCAAGAGTACAGCTTTTTAAAGACCATCGCGCTGGAATTCGAGCAGGTGGACGGGTACGAGGCCTTCCTTGATTCCATCGAGGCCAAGGCGGCCCAGCTTTCCTCCATCTCCATTTTTGCCGAGAGCAAAAGCAGATACGATCTGGCCAACATCCAGGCCACAGCGTCGGCCTTCCGGGACATGCGGGGCATCCCCATCCATTACTATCCGCAAAAGGGCCTGATGACTGCGCTGGATTTTGCCCTGACCGACGTGGTGGCGGTGTTTGCCATGCTGCTGATCGCCACGATTTTGGTGCGCACGGAACGGGACGGCGGGCTGCTGGCTTTGGTGCGCTCGACACCCGCCGGGCGGTTGGACACCGCCGCCGCCAAGCTGGCCGCCTTTGCCCTGAGCCTGGGCGTGGTGCTGCTGGGGCTGTACGGGGTCAATTTGCTTTACTGCGGCGGGCTGTACGGCTTGGGGCCGCTGTCCCGCACCATCCAAAGCGTGCCCAGCCTGATGCGCAGCACCTGGAAATTGACCGTGGGCCAGTATTTGGGCTGCTTTTTCCTGACAAAATGGGCGGCGGCATTCATCTGCGGCGCTTGGGTGATGCTGACGATGCTTTGGGCCAGACGTTTGCTGTCCGGCGCTTTGGGGGCCTTGGCGCTGATCGCCGGCAATTTGCTGATCCGCAGCCTGGTCCCCGCCACCAGCAATTTGAACGTGCTGAAATACGCCAACCTGGTCAGCCTGCTGCGCACCAACGAGCTGCTGGGCGGCTACCGCAACTTATACTGGTTCGACGCGCCCATCCCCTTGCTGGCAGTGGAGTGCGCGGCCGCGGGGTTATTCGCACTGCTGTTCGTAAGCGCGTTCTGCCTGGTTTTCTCCCGCAAATATTTCACCCCGCCCCGGCGCAGGAGCATGGCTTTCCGCCGCCGGCGGCCAATGGCGTTCACCACGCCCCTGCGCACCGAGTGGTTCAAGGCCTTGATCCTGCAGGGCGGCGCGGTGCTGCTGGTGCTGTTCGCCGGGCTGCAGATCTACACGGCCGTCACCACCGAAAGCTACATCGACGCCGACGAGATCTATTACCGCTACTACATGCGGGGCGTGGAGGGCATGCCCACCCAGGAAAAGCTGGACTGGCTGCAAGAGCAGAACGAGGAGTTCCGCCCCCTCTACCAGCTGAACGCTGCGCTGGGGGCCGGCAAGCTCTCGGCACAGGAATACCAGGCCATGATGGTGGCCTACGGCAACTTGCAGCAGAAGATGGGCGTATTCCAGCGGGTGGCGGGCCAGTGGAACGCCCTGGGCAGCAAGCCCCGCATGCAAATGGTGTACGAGACGGGCTGGCTGAAGCTGTTCGATATGGCCGACACCCAGGACGTGCAGGATGCCCTGTGGGCGGCGCTGCTGTGCGCGCTGTGCTTTGCGGGCTTTTTCTCGTCCGAACGGCAGAGCGGCATGATCAAGGTGATCGGCACCACGCCCTTGGGGCGCGTATATACCGTACGCATGAAGCTTCGTGTGGCGGCCGCGCTGTGTGCTGTTTTGACGGTGCTCAGCCTGCTGCCGCGGTTCTGGGTGGTGCTGCGGGACTACGGCCTTGGGGCCTGGACGGCGCCGGTGTACAGCATGGCGGAGTATTTCCAGGGGCCTGAACTGCCGCTGTTCCTCGTCGCTGCTTTGCTGATTTTATCCCGCTTCCTCGCCATTGGGGCCATGGCCTGTGTGACCATGATGCTCAGCCAGCGCCTGGGCAACACCTTCGGCGCGCTGTTCGCGTCGCTGCTGCTGTTCGCGCTGCCCCCGCTGCTCAGCCTTTCCGGGCTGACGAATGCCAAGTGGTGCAGCGTTTACCTGCCCTTCCACCTCTGCGCCCTGCTGGGGGATGGCGGCGGGGTATTCCTGGCGGTATTCTTCCCGCTTTTGTTCTGCGGCCTTTGCTATTATGGCAAGCTGTATCTGGAAGAACATTTTGGAGAGCAGCAATAAAAAGCGCAGGCGTTTTTTCGTTTCAACACAAAAATGTGAACAAAAGTGTGAACAGCAATAAAATGAAACCCCTGTAGAACCTTGATTCTACAGGGGTTTTTCATGGTGGAGATGAGGGGAATCGAACCCCTGTCCGAAAAGAAGTCCGCGCTAGTATCTCCGGGTGCAGTTTATCTACAAAATTCCCTTGGCATCAGGCGGATAAACACGCCGGTGCTTTGGTAGCTTCATGAGGTCATGACGGCCCGCAAAGCTTGAGGCCGTTCACGTTCAGTATCTAAATGATGCCCTGGCCCCACACGATACTGGAGTGGGCAGGACAGCAGCCTTAGTTAGGCTGCGACAGCTAATTTATTGTTGTTAGCTATTTGTTTGGAGGCGTTTAAAGTGCGGCCCCCGAGCACTACCCGCTGCTTTCGTTTTCCTCTCCCCGTCGAAACCTTTACATCCCCACGGTATCGAGAAGGCCTTGCGGCCTTATCTTCCTTGTGTTTTCATGGCGCGGTCGATATCGCGCTTGGCGTCGCGCACGGCCATATCCGCGCGTTTGTCGTACAGCTTTTTGCCTTTGCACAGGCCCAGTTCCAGTTTCACCTTGCCGTGTTTGAAGTACAGCTGCAGGGGGATCAGGGTATAACCCTGCAGCTTTTTCTCCTGGGATAAGTGGCGTATCTCCTTTTTGTGCACCAGCAGCTTGCGCTTGCGCATGGGGTCGCGGTTGAAGATGTTCCCCTTTTCATAGGGGCTGACGTGCATGCCCAATACGAACAGTTCGCCGCCTTCTTCCTCGATCCAGGAGTCCTTGATATTGACCTGGCCCGCGCGGATGCTTTTCACTTCCGTGCCCACCAGACTCAGGCCCGCTTCCAGCTTTTCCAGCACGAAATAGTCGTGGCGGGCTTTGCGGTTCTCCGCAATGGGCTTTATGCCCTGCTTCTCGGCCATTTCGCACGCTCCTCTCGCCGAAAGTTGTTTTACAATACACCTATTTCAATGATTTGTCAAGGGGCAGGCTGTCACAGCTCGCCCCGGTTGGCCAAACTGCGGCCCAGCGTCACCTCGTCGGCGTACTCCAGGTTGCTGCCCACAGGCAGGCCGTAGGCCAGGCGCGTGACCTTGACGCCCAGGGGCTTCACCAGCTTGGCCACATACATGGCCGTGGCCTCCCCCTCCACCGTGGGATTGGTTGCCATGATGATCTCCTTCACCTGGCCGTCCTGCAGGCGGGCCAGCAGCTCCTTGATGCACAGCTGCTCAGCGCCCACGCCGTCCATGGGGGAAATCAGGCCGTGCAGCACATGGTAGAGGCCCCGGTACTCCCGCGTGCGCTCAAAGGCCGTCACATCGCGCGGGTTCTCCACCACGCAGATGATGCTGCGGTCCCTCCCCTCGCCGGCACAGATGGAACATTCGTCCCCCTCGGTGAAATTCTGGCACACCTTGCAGCGGTGGATCTTGGTGTGGGCGTCCTCGATGGCCCGCGCAAAGTCCAGCGCCTCGCCTTTGTCCATGGCCAGCACCTGATAGGCCAGGCGCGTGGCGCCTTTCCTGCCGATGCCGGGCAGCTTGGCAAATTGCTCGATCAGCCGCTCCAGCGGCGCCGCATTGTACTCCATGCTTGTGATGCTCCTTTTACAGCCCCGGGATCCCCAGGCCGCCCAAACTGCCGGTGATGGCGCCCATCTCCGTTTCGGCCGCCTCATCCACCACGCGCACCGCCTCGTTCACGGCCGCCGCTACCAGGTCCTCCAGCATCTCGATGTCGTCAGGCTGCACGATGTCCGGGTTCAGCTTCACCTTCGTCACCTCGTGCTTGCCGGTCATGGTCAGCTCCACCATGCCGCCGCCCGCGGTCACATTGTATTCCGTGGCCTCCAGTTCTTCCTGCTTTTTCTTCATGTTGTCCTGCATCTGCTGGGCCTGCTGCATCAGCTGGCTCATATTCTGCTTTCCGTAGCCCTGGGGCAATCTTGCTTTCATATCGTTCTCTCCTTACGGTTCGTTGTTATAAACTACTTCCACGCCAAGCTGGCTCAGCTGATCCAGCGTATCCTGGGCCGTCTGGCTTTGCTTCTGGGCGGCAGTTTTCTTTTTATAAGGGCCGATGGCGTAGCGCGCGCCCGTCACCTCGGCGATAACGCGCTTGATGAGGTCGGAAGAATACTCGTTTTTGCGCATATACTCGAGGAACAAGTCGCTGCCGTCGATCAGCACACGGCGGCCGTCATAATAAGCCTTGGTGGCGCGCATGTTCGCGTACAAAAGCTGATCCTGCTCCGCCATGCGGCGCACCACTTCTTCCCAGGGGGCGAAAGGCTGTTCCTCCATGCCGTCGGGCAGCGGGGGCGGCGCGGCCAGCTTGGGGGCGGCTTGCGCCGGTGTTTGTTCCGGCGCCGGCCTTTGCGGCTTCGCCGGCAGGGGCTGGGGCGACGGCGCGGCCGCCTGTTTGGCCGCCGACGCAGGCGGGGGCGGCGCGGGCTGTTCCCACGGCGGCGGGTCCTGCTGGGGGGCCGCCGGCTGCGGCGGCGCAAGGGGCGCCGTGGCAAAGGGCTGGGGCCCTGGTTCAGCTGCCCGCTGTGCAGGGGCCATTTGGGCCGCGGCAGGCTGCTGCTCAGGCTGACACAGGCGGAACAGCGCCAGCTCCAGTTCGATGCGGGCGTCCGCGCCCTTGCCCATCTTTTCCAGCGCCTCGCACAAGGCCTTGATGGCCCGCACCGCGTCCTGCTGAGGCACGCCGGGAGCGGCCTCCTCGTAGCGCTTTTCATCCTCGGCGCTCACGCCGGCCAACAGGTCCCCGGCACCGGCCACCCCTGCCAGCAGCAGGTTGCGGTAGTGCAGGATCAATTCGTCGCACAAGCGCTTGATGTCGATGCTCTTCTCCCGCAGCTGGGCCACCAGCGTCAGCGCGGCGGCCGCGTCCTGGCGGGACAAAGCGTCGGACATTTGGAACAGATAGCTTTTGTCGGTGACGCCGGCCATCTTGCGCACCAGGTCCTCGTCCACCTGGTCGCTGACGCCGGCGCAGGTATCCAGGATGGACAGCGCGTCGCGCATGGCGCCGTCGGCCAGCCGGGCGATCAGCCCTGCCGCCCCGGGCGTCAGGCTGATATTCTCCTGCTGGGCCACATAGCACAGCCGCCCCTCGATATCCTTCGGCGTGATACGCGTGAAATCGTACCGCTGGCAGCGGGAGAGAATGGTGGCCGGCACCTTGTGGATCTCCGTGGTGGCCAGGATAAAGATGACGTGGCTGGGCGGCTCCTCCATGATCTTCAGCAGGGCGTTGAAAGCCGCCACTGACAGCATGTGCACCTCGTCGATGATGTATACCTTGTATTTTCCCTCGCTGGGGGTGTAGGCCGTCTCGTCCCGCAGATCACGGATGCTGTCCACGCCGTTGTTGGAGGCGGCGTCGATCTCCACCACATCCATGACGCTGCCGTCGTCGATGCCTTTGCAGATCGCGCACACGCCGCAGGGGTCCGCCCCGTTGCGGCTGGGGCAGTTCACCGCCTTGGCAAAAATTTTGGCGCAGGTGGTTTTGCCCGTGCCGCGCGTGCCTGTGAAGATATAGGCGTGGCCCACTTTGTCGTGCAGCAGCTGATTTTTCAGGGCCGTCGTCACGCCCTCCTGGCCCACCACGTCGCTGAAAGTGGCCGGGCGCCATTTGCGGTACAGTGCACGGTACATGTGCCTCACCTCCCTTTCACAATGAAAAAGGACGGGACGCGGCGATCCCCGCCCGGTGTACGGTTTGGTATGCAGAGGACAGACTGCCTGCGGCGCACGAAACAGACCACTTAGTGCTGCTTGGTTCCCCATCTGACACGGTTCATGGCGCCCCGTCGCGCAGGGCCCGCCCTCTGCATACCGAACGGCACACACTACGCCCTGTCCGGTTTGTTTTTCTATTATAATATAAAAAGCCGCCGATTGCAACCTTTTGCCCGGGAAAAAGCGGCGGGCCCCTGTGAGCCCGCCGCCCGTGTCTATCCCCCGTGAAAAAACGTATTGGAGGCTCTCGCCGTGCGTGGGGCCGCCGGCGGCGTTGGGCTCAGGGGGCGGGCAATTTTGCGCGGGGGGGGGGCA
>CAJMEU010000037.1 GCA_905212515.1 uncultured Oscillospiraceae bacterium
TGAACAGCAGCAGCGGGAACAGCTCGTTGGCGATGCCCGCGCGGAACAGCACGTCCAGCGCGCCCTCCTCTAGGCCCGTCTCATACAGTTGGTCGATGGCGCCGGACAGCGGCAGGTTCACCAAAATGGCGCCGAAGCCCATGGGCAGCAGCAGGCTGGGCTCCATGTCTTTCTTGATGGCCAGGTAGATCAGCACGCCGCCGATGGCCCACATCACCAACATTTTGGCGAAGGCAATCGGCTCCATTTGCATCAGGGTACCAAAAACGGCATTGATAAAGTCCATTGGTTGCATTCTCCTACTTCTTATTTGTTCCTTGTCGCGGCCCAGGCCGCGATAAAAAACCTCTTTTACTTCTGCGGCACATGGGCGTCGCACCAGGCGCGGATGTCCTCGTACACTTCGCCGCGGTTGGTCTCGTTCAGCACCTCGTGGCGCGCGCCGGAGTATAATTTCAGCGACACGTCCTCCACGCCCGCCCCCAGCAGCATGCGGTACACGGTCTCCACGCCTTTGCCGTAATCGCCCACCGGGTCCATATCGCCGCTGAACAGGGCAACGGGCATCTTCTTATCCAGCTTTTCCGCCCATTTGGGGCCGCTGACCGCGTCCAGCGCGGCCATCAACTCATGGAAGGCGCTGACGGTGAATACAAAAGTGCACTTTTTATCCTTGGAATAGGCGTCCACGATGTCTGTGTCGCGGCTGATCCAATCGTAGGGGGTATTGGGGTTTTCCACCCGCTTCAGGTATTGCCCAAAGGCCAGGTTGTTGATAAAGCCCGAGCGGTACCGCGGCCCCTTCACCTTGGCCAAAAGGCTGGTGAGCACCAGGCCCACCTTCCCCAGCGGGTTGGGCCCGCCGGTGCCGCTGAGCACCAGGGCACAGATGGTCTCTGGGTACTGGGCCGCATAGCGGCGGGCAAAAAAACTGCCCATGCTGTGGCCCAACAGGATCACCGGCAGGCCGGGGTACTGTTTGCACACCAGGCTGTTCATGCGGTGCAGGTCCCGCAGCACGTACGTGCCGCCGTCCTTCTCGTGGAAGTAGCCGTCCATGGCGTCCGCGCCGTCGCTGGTGGCGCCGTGGCCCAAATGGTCGTTGCCGCACACCAGATATCCTGCGCGCACCATATACCCGGCGAAATCGTCATACCGGCCGATGTATTCGCACATGCCGTGGGATATCTGCAAAATGCATTTGGGCGTCACTGCGGGATCGGAATAAATATAGCCCGCCACGGTGTCTTTGCCGTTGGATGATTCAAACTTTATGCCGTTTTTCTGGATTTCCGACATTTTCAAACTCCTCCGGTTCCATGACGATGCGCAGCAGCTCGTCGATCGTGAGGATGGTGTAGGTCGGCTGTTCTTTTTCCGGTTCCGGCTGGCCAGTGAAATTGCACCAGCAGGTATGCAGGCCCGCCGCCGCGGCGCCCGCGATGTCCGCTTTCAGGGAATCCCCGATCATCAATACCTTATCCCGGTTTTCTACGCCCAAATCGCGCAGGGCGGCCTCGAAAATCTTGCGGGAGGGCTTGGAGGCCCCCACGCGCTCAGACACGAAAAAGCCGTCGAAGTACTTGTCCAGCTGCGATTGGGCCAGACGGTTCACCTGGACCCGCTCTACCCCGTTGGACACCACGGCCAGCGTGGCCACCTCGGCCAGTTCCTCCAGCGTCTCGTGGATCAGGGGGTACGTGTCGCTGCGCTGGGCCAGTTGGGAGAGGTAGTAATCGTTGATGGCCGCCGGGTCGCCCTGGGCGCCCAGATGCTCCAGCAAGCGGGCGAAGCGCTGCACCACCAATTTTTCCTGGCGCACCTCGCCCCGCTCCAGCGCGGCCCACAGGCCGTTGTTGATGGTGTGATAGGCCTGGACGGCCTCCTCGCTTTCCGGCAGGGCAAAATGGGCCAGCGTTTCCCGCAGCGCTCCGTTCTCCGCCGCGCCAAAATCCAGCAGCGTGCCGTCCACGTCGAACAGCAGGCAGTGATAATATGCCAAGGGGCTCCCCTTCTTTCTGAAAATTTCTGTCGTTTCTATTATCCTATTTTTTACTGGGCCCGTCAACTAAATTTGCAAAGATTTTACCTACACGGGCCTCAAAGTGCGGAATACTTGCCGCGCGACAAGTATTGCGCGGCGCGGCGCAAACGTGGTATGATTAAAACAATGATTCAATGCAGTGAAGGAGGCTTTTCATGCTGTTCAAACTTTTACCTGCCGGCAAGGATTATCTTTGGGGCGGCGATACTCTCAAGCGGGAATACGGCAAAACCTCAGACGGCCCCGTGCTGGCCGAGACCTGGGAACTTTCCTGCCACCCGGACGGCCCCAGCACCATTGCCGACGGCCCTTATGCCGGCATGACGCTGGCCGGCTACCTCGCCGACCATCTCGAGGCGCTGGGCAGCGCGGCGGCCCGCTTCGGTGAGTTTCCGATTTTGATCAAATTCATCGATGCGGCCAAGGACCTGTCCATCCAGGTGCACCCGGACAACGCCTATGCCCGCGCCCACGAGGGACAGGCCGGCAAGACGGAGATGTGGTACGTGGTGGACGCCCAGCCCGGCGCCTGCCTTTACTACGGTGTGGAGGAGGCCCTCACCCCGCAGCAGCTGGAGGAAGCCATCCGCACGGACGCCCTGTGCGGCAAGCTGCACAAGGTGGAGGCACACCGGGGCGACGTGTTCTTCCTGGCGCCGGGCACTGTCCATGCCATTGGCGCTGGACTGCTGATCGCGGAAGTCCAGCAGTCTAGCAATGTGACCTACCGCGTGTACGATTACGGCCGTCTGGACGCCGACGGCCGGCCGCGGGACCTGCATGTGGAAAAGGCCTGCGCGGTGGCCAAACTGCAGCCCAGCCCCGCCCATTACGATTTCGGCGGCCATTTGGGCAAGTGCAAATATTTTACCGTGGACCTGGTGACGCTGGCCGGCGAGGAACATTTCACCGCCGACGGCACTTCTTTCCATTCCCTGCTGATGCTGTCCGGTGAGGCGGTGGTGCGCTGCGGCGGCGAGACACTGGAGACAGCCAAGGGCGACAGCCTGTTCATCCCGGCGGACGCGGGCTCCTATACGATGACGGGCCGCGGCCAGGTCTTGTGGACCCGGGTGGAACCGCCGCGCTATCGCATCGGCATCGATTTGGGTGGCACGGGCATCAAGGCCGGCGTGGTGGACGAGGACTGCGAGATCGTGGCCACCGCCAAGCGCAAGACCTTGGCGGGCCGCCCCTGGCAGGAGATCGTGCGCGATATGGCCGAGGCAGCCCAGGACGCCGTGGCCAAGGCCGGCCTGGCGCTGGAGGACTGCGTGTCCGTGGGCGTGGGTATGCCTGGCACCATCGACAGCCAGCGCGGCGTGGTGGTGTTCTCCAACAATCTGTACTGGGACAACGTGCCTTTTGTGGAGGAGTTTCAAAAGTACATTTCCCTGCCCCTGCGTATTTCCAACGACGCCAACTGCGCCGCCCTGGGCGAAGTGCGCGCCGGCGCGGCCCAAGGTTGCGACAGCGCCGTGCTGCTGACCCTGGGCACCGGTGTGGGCGGCGGCGTGGTCATTGACGGGCAGTTGTTCGAGGGTGGTCCAGGCGGCGCCGAGCTGGGCCACACCACCCTGATCGCCGGCGGCGAGCTGTGCACTTGCGGGCGCAGGGGCTGCATCGAGAGCTATTGCAGCGCCACGGCGCTGATCCGCGAGGCGGACCGGGCGGCGGACGCCCACCCGGACGGGATCCTGGCCGCCATGCGCGCTGAAAACGGCGGCGAGATGAACGGCATCATCCCCTTTGCGGCCATGCGCGCGGGCGATGAGGCTGCCCGCGCCGTGGTGGAGCAGTATATCGAATGGCTGGGTGAGGCCATCACCAACTTCGTCAATATCTTCCGCCCGCAGATGGTGCTGATATCCGGCGGCATCTGCGGTGAGGGCAAGGCCCTTACCGACCCGCTGAACGATTATGTGCGCCGTTATTCTTTTGCCGGGGAGCGTGTTTTTGTCCCACCTGTGCTGCCTGCCAAATTGGGCAACGACGCGGGCCTCATCGGCGCGGCATGCCTGTAAAAACACCTGAATAAAAAATCTCCGGAAGGCAGTACCTTCCGGAGATTTTTATTGCTTCGCCATAAAAACGCTTCCCATGGCCATCGGCCAGGGACGGCCCACATGGCCGAAAAAATAGCCTGCGGCTATTTTTATTGCTCCGCAATAAAAAACGATTTCTATGGCCGTGGGCCAGGGACGGCCCACATGGCCAAAAAAATAGCCTTGCGGCTATTTTTTATTCCCTTTTACCCGACGGGCGCGCTGTCCACGTCCGCCGCAGCCAGCCCGCACAGGCAAGGCACGCCAGGATGCCGCCTGCACAGCACAGCAGCGCCTGCTTGCCTTGCACATCTTTATAAAAGGGCCGCAGGGCCAGCCATTCATGGAGGCGCATACGCATCGTCTGGGCCAGCGTGGTCCAAAAGCTGAAATCGCTCCACCTGGCCGGGATCAGCCAGCCGGGCATCGCCCCCAGCAGCCAGGGCAGGCACAATGCCGCAGCCAAGGCCGCAGCGAACCACAGCACCTGCCGGCCCACCGGCGGCAAAGCCCGCGAGGCGCGCCAGGCGCCTGCCAGCGACCAGGCGGCAGCCACCGCCAATGGCAGATAACAGCACACCCGGGCAAAGGCGGCCACGCTCTGCCCATAACAAAGCTGGCTTGGCGTGCCCAGACCGGCGGCGGCGGCAAAATTCAATGCCGCCTCCCGCTCGTCCCCCCGGACGCTGCCAGAGAGATCCAATTGTATGATCCCTGCGCCCGGCGCGGCGCCCCGCCCCAGCACCGGGTCATTGCCCGCCCATACCCCGCGCACCGTGTAGCGTCTGCCGTTCCAGTCCACGGCCAGGCCTACCACATCATCCGCGCCGAACAACTGCCATGCGGCCTGCCGGCTGAGGGCACAGCCCGCCTCGTCACCGGCGCCGGGCAGTCCGCCGCGCACACACCGGGCCGGCATGGCCAGGGCTGCGTCGCCCCGCACCAGCACCGCGGTGGCCGCCGCTTCGCGGCCATCTGCCCGGGCCGTACCTGTTTCTTCTTTCCAGAAAGTAGGCCACAGGGCGTCCGGGGCATCGGCCTGCTTGGCCGCGTACTCCTCCGCCTGGCGCACCTGCTCCTCGGTAAAAGGCTGGGCGTAGCGCAGGCCGATCACCGGCCAGCACCGCGCGGCGGCATCCGCCCAGGTAAAAGCCCAGGCCAGCCCGCCCAGGCACAGCAGCGCGGCCAGGCCGACGCACAGCCAGCGGGCCGCCCTTTCCACCGCGGCCATCAGCCGCGCACCTTCACGCGGGCGCCGGCCGCCAAGGGTTTTGACGAACCGGAGACCACGCTGTCCATCTGGCTCAGCGCGCCGCTGACGGCCACGGTGTCCGTCCCGCGCTCCTCAATGGTGACGGACGTTCGCACCAGCAGCTTCTGCACGCCCAGCACCGTCTCTTTTTCCTCGATCAGATAGACAAAATAGCCCTGATTGTCCTGCCCCATGGCCGAAGCGGGCACGCACAGCTCGTGCTGTGTCTGCGAAAGGGTGATCTGGGCCGAGGCCATCCCCTCTTTCCACGTCACTTCGCCGGGCAGGCGGATGGTGGCCGTGACGGAGCCATCCTCGCCGGGCGCACTGAGGGCGGAGACTGCGGCCTGGCCCTTCACATTGCCTTGCGTCACCTGTACCGCTGCGCCCACGGCCGCTTTTTTGGCCGCCTCCTTGTCCAGCACCGCCTCCAGAACATGGCCCTGGGCCGCGTCGGCAATGATACAGGCCTGGCTTGTACTGGCCCCGCCCGCTGCCATATTCCAGGAAAGCAGAGCGCCGGTGGCGGGTGCCTTCAATACACAGCCATCGGTCTGCAGACCGGCCAGGTCGTCGATGGTCTGCTGTGTCTCCCGTTCGTCCAGTTCCAGGTCCGCGATGTTGGCGCCGCCGCTCTGGGCCGCGGCGGCGGCCTGCTGCTTTGCCTGCTGGTAGGCCGCCAGGGCGCTGTCGCGCGCGGCCTCGGCCGTCTGCGCCGTGCGGGTGGCGCTTTGGACCGTCTGCTGGGCCGCAGCCAGGGCGGCCGCGTCCGTCTCCGGCGCGGCCTGCAGACGCGGCAGTTCGTCCTGGGCCGCGCGCAGGTCTTCCTAGGGCCAATCCAGCGCCTGCTGGGCGCTGCCCACACCGCCGGCGTCCGGCTGCCGGCCGGCATCCGCCTGGCTCTGCTTTTGCGCGGCCAGCTTTTTCATCTGCACTTTGGCGCGAGCCAAAAGGCGCTCCACTTCCTCTTCGTCAAAGCGCGCGATGGCCTGGCCCGCCTGCACCTGCTCCCCGGGCAGCACCAGCAGCTCGGCCACCGTGATACCCGCCGGGCAGGGCACGCCCGTTCTGCCCGCGGCGGACACCATACCGCTGAGGGTGACGTTTTGGGTGATGCTGCCGCGCATGGGGTGCGTCGCATCCACCTGGGGCATGGTGGCGTTGGCCGTGCCGCGGGCCACCAAGGTCAGCACCAGCATCACGGCAAAAAAGCGCGCCAGGTTGCCGAAGGCCCGCTTCTGCCCCTCGTCGGAAAAACGCACCCCGTCCATCTGCTGTTTCAGTTCCGGCAGCCGCTGCCGCAGTTTCTGCAAAGGATGTTTCATATCGTCACTCCTTGAGCCCGCTGGCCTGGATGCCGAGCTCGAGATATTTTTGTCCGAACAGGAAGATCAGCACGGCCGGCGCCAGCATCACCAGGCTGGAGGCCATGGCCAGCGCCAGCGCTGAGGTGGCGATCTGGGGCAGATAGAGCGCCAGAGGCCACAGGGAAGGCGTTTTCAGAAAAGTCATGGGCTGTTCGATGGCGTTCCATGCCTCCAGGAACCCCAGCACCACCGCCGAGAGGATACCGGGCACGCCCAGCGGCAGGCCCACGCGCACAAAGGTCTGGAACGGGCCGGCCCCGTCCAGGGAGGCAGCCTCCAGCAAGCTGATGGGCACAGCGTCGAAGCTTTTGGCCATGATGAACACGGGAAAGGTGGAAAAAATGCCCGGCAGGATGATGGCCCACACCGTGTCCATAAGGCCCAGGGCATCCAGCACCAGGTAGTTGGGCACCATCGTCACCTGAAAGGGCAGCAGCATCAGTACAATGTACAGCCCAAACAGCACTTTGCGCCCGGAAAAGCGCAGCCGGGAAAAGGCCCAGGCCGCCGGCGCGCCCACCGCCACCTGGCCCAGGATCTGCGGCAGCACCAGGCGGCAGGTGTTCCAAAACATCACAAAGAATTGGGGTGTGTCCAGCGTCAGTTCCAGCAAGGGCTGCAAGGTGGGCGCATCGGGCAGCAAAGGCCAGCTGGCATACCCCTGCCCTGTGCCGCCCAGGGCAGGCCCCAGGGCGGCGTTCAATTCGGCACTGCCCGTCAGCGCGCCGGCGGCCATACACCACAAAACGCCCCACACCAGCAGCGCGGGCACACACAGGCCCAGCTTCAGCAGGGTATGTTTTTTCTTTTTCACAGCGCGTCATCCCCTTTCAGCACCCTTTGCAGGGGAATGACGATGGCCAGCAGCGCCAGTGCCACCAGCACGGCGGCGGCCGTCAGCCGGCCCATGTCCAGGGCCAGGAACCAATTGTTGAACAGGTGCTGCAGCAGATAAATGCTCTTGTCCGGATAGGCGCCCGCCACCAGGTAGGCCTCGCGGAACACTTTGAAGGTATTGAGCAGGCTGAGCACTCCTACCAGCCCCAGGGTAGGCGCCAGTTGGGGCAGGGTGACGAAAAAGAAGCTCTGCCACCGATTGGCCCCGTCCACGGCCGCGGCCTCGTACAAACTGTCCGGAATGCCGTCCAGGCCGGACAGCCACAGGATCATGTCGTAGCCGCTGTTCTTCCACAGGTAGGTGCCGATGAGCACCCAGAAAGCTGCGTCTGTGGTCATGAATTCCACCGGCTGGGCCCCCAGGGCCGTCAGAGCCCCGTTCACCAGGCCCTTTTGGGCGAACAACACCTCCCACAGCAGTGCGATAGAGGCCACGGGCACAGCCATGGGCAGCAGGTAGGCGGTTTTAAAGGCACGGCCGCCCGGGCGCACCGCCCGCACCGCCAGGGCCAGCATCAGGCTGGCCAGCAAAAGCAGCGGCACGCAGGTGCACAAAAAACGGGCGGTGTTTTTTGCCGCCAATTGAAACGCGCTGTTGCCCACCACCGAGGCGTAGTTGGAAAGCCCCACGAATTGGGTGCCCAGGGCGTTGGTGAAGCTGCGGCGCACCGTCTCGGCAAAGGGGGCCAGCAGGAACACCAGCAGCCCCAGCAGACTGGGCAGAAGAAACAGGTAAGCCGCCCGCGCCACTTCGGCGGCCCCTCTGCCGCGGACGTGTGCTCGCGCCATCGCGATCACGCCCTTTCCCCGATCATTCACCTCCTATCATAACAGAACAACCTTAAAAAAACCTGAAAACGCCCCGGATATTCCGGGGCGTTTTGTTCTTTTACTGCCGCTCCGCCAAATAGATGGAGAGGTCGTTTTTGGTGCCGGCCACGGCTTCGTCCACTGTTTCCGTGCCGTCCACCACCGCCTGGGCGTGCGCCTGCAGTTTCTCCCGCAGGGTCTGGTCCACCACCACCGGTGTTTTTGCACTGTCCAGCAGGGCCTGGATATCGCTTTTAAAATGGTCGCTGTAATTGTCGGCCTTGGCTTCTTCGACGGCGCTTTGCAGGCTGGAGGCCCGCACGGCCATGCCTTCGGAGACGATCTTATCCTGTATCTCGGCACCGGCCATCAGCTGTACGAACGCCTTGGCCAAATCCGCCTCTTTGCTGGCGGCGTTCACGGCCGTCAGGCAGATGGGCGTGTATGCGCCCTCGCACAGGCCCGGGCGCACGATGGCGCCGGCGTCGCTTCTGCCTATTTTGTTGCCGCTGAGGATGTCGCCCAAGGGCGCGCACAGCACGTCGCTGAGCATCCCCGCGCTGAGGGCGTCCGTCCAGCCGAACTTCACATTGCCGACCATGGCGCGGGAGTAGCCGGTGTCGTCGATGACCACGGGCTGCCCGCCCGAGCCGGCGGTGGCCACGCCGCCCATCCCGCCGTCGGGCACCCCTTGCAAGTTATAATACTGGCCCACGGCCTGGAGGAATTCATAGGTGCGGCGCAGGTTTTCCTCGTTGACGCCGTCCGCCGTGACGATGGCCGGCATGCCGCTGCCCAGCACGAAATCCAGCACGCGGTTGATGCCGGGGAACAGCATGGCCGGCTGCTCGGCCGGCTCCTTGGCGGCGTAGAAATCGTCCGCTTGATCCGTTATGCCCGCCGCCTGGGCGGGCGCCGCCACGATGGCAGCCTGCACGTCGTCCAGGGTTTTCAGAGCGGCCACTTCTTCGGGAAGGCCGAACACGATGGGCAGCTTCCAGCGCATGGGCAATACGAAGGTGCCCGCGTCCGTGAAGTAGCTGTCCACCAGGTTCTCCTGGAAGTCGCCCTTGCTTAACACGTCCGAAAGGTCGGCAAAGATGCCTTTTTCCACATAGGGGCCATAGTCAAAGCCGTCGCAGATGATCACGTCCGGCCCCTTGCCCGCCAGCAGTTCCGTCACCAGGGTGGTCAGCAGATCCTGCGTGGTGACGCCGGGCTGGTCCTCCATGGCCACGGTGTAATCCACCGCCGTCTCCGGGTTGCTTTTTTTGAACTGCGTGATGGCCGCCTTCACCGTGTCCGAGGAGGTGAGGCTCCACACGGTGATGGTGCTCTCCGGCTCGCTGGGCAAGGTCTCGTCGAAATAGTAGCGGTAGAGCGGAACGGCCGCCGCACCGCCGCCCATATCGCGGGCACACATATAAAAGCTGCCGTCCGCCGCCGCAAGCAATTCGGCGGCGTACAGCTCCGGCGCGGCATAGGCAAAGGCGCGGTCCTCCACCACCTGTTCCTGCAGCGTGCCGCCGTAGACCACGCGGCTGATGCCGGTGTCGCTCATCATATAATAGTTTTTATCCTGATCTGCGCCCCCGGCGCCGTAAGTGTTCAGCCAGTCGCATTTGTCCAGCAGCACCTTGCTCTGGCCGTCCAGGCCCATCTCGCACAATTGGCCGCCGTCGGGCGCCGCCACGGTGTACAGCAAGCTGTCGCCGGCATTCACGGCGTTTGCCAGCGGCGTGCCGTTGGTGCTGCCCACGCTGTTTTTGGCCAGGGTGAAATCCACATCCGCGCCTTTGGCGCCGGTGGCAAAGTCATAGATATATCCCTCGGCCCTGTTGCTACTGCCGGACTGCATCCCTTCGGGGCCGTCCGGCTCTGAATACGCCACCACCACGCCGGTGGGGCCGATGGGTGTCAGGCCCAGTATCACCTTGCCCGCGGGCACCAGGGCGTCCAGATCGACGGGCTGGGGCTCGGCGCCGTCGCGGCAGTAGGAATAGCCTTGCTGATAACTTGCGTCTTCCCCCTCCCCTTCCACGGTGAAGGTGTGCATGATCACGCTGCCGTCGCCCAGCGGCAGAATCTCGACGACTTCCTCGGCCATTTGTTCCAGATAGGCGGGCGTGTCCTCGGTGAAATTGAGGCCGTCCGCGGCCGTGTAGCGCCGATAGGTGTTCATATACGTCTCCGGGTCCGTGCGCACCATCCAGGCAACGACGGTGCCGTCCTCCTTCTGGTAGGCCAGACAGGGCTCCATGCCGTCCACCGTCAATACTTCCTGTTCCACCCAGCGCCCCATGGCAACCGTGGGCTGGCCGGTGGTTCCGGGCGCGCTGGCTGAAGAGGGGGCCGGCGTGCCGCCCCCGCAGGCCGCCAGCCCGGCCGCCATGGCCAGCACCAGCAGCAGAGAAATGATCCGTTTCATCTTGCTTCCTCGCTTTCCTGTTTTGGGAGGCGGCCCGCACCGGCCCCATCGATGCTATTATAACAAGTCAATCTTGAAAAAGCCTGGAAGGAAATCTTCCCTTTTTAAGATTCCTTCAAGATAAATATGGTATGATAGGGACAATAGGAGAAAAGGAGCGCCTTTTTATGCGGATCTTGATGATCGAGGACGACAAGGAATTGTGCCGGGCCGTGCAGACCTACCTGGCGGCCAACGGCGTGGACGCGGACCTTTGCCACGACGGCGAAGAGGGCCTTTATTATCTGCGGCAGAACATCTACGACATGTGCTGCCTGGACCGGATGCTGCCCGGCCTGGACGGCCTTTCCCTGTTGAAGCGGGCCCGGGCCGAGGGCGTGGCCACACCGGTGCTGATGCTGACGGCGCTGTCGCGCATCGGCGACCGCGTGGACGGCCTGGAGGCCGGCGCCGACGACTACCTGGCCAAGCCCTTCGACATGCGGGAGCTGTTGGCCCGCGTGCGCGCCCTGGCCCGCCGGCCGGCGCCGGTGGCGCGGCAGGTGCTGGCCCTGGGCAACATCGTGCTGGACCCGCAGCAGATGACGCTGGCGGGCCCCGCCGGCACCGAACAGCTGACGAAAAAGGAGTGCGATCTGCTGGAAGCGCTGGCCCGCAGCGCCGGCAGCCTCGTCTCCCGGCAGGTGCTGCTGGGCCGCGTGTGGGGCGCGGACAATTTTGTGGAGGACACCAGCCTGGACAGCTACGTGCACTTCGTGCGCCGGCGGCTGGCAAGCGTGGGCGCAAACGCCAGGCTGGTGACGGTGCGCGGCCAGGGCTACCGCCTGGAGGTGCCGGCATGATGGCACCCTTGCGCCGGCGGCTGACGGCCATTTCCTCCGTCTTTACCGCGCTGGTGCTGGCCGCGGCGCTGCTGCTGACCTTTTTTTCCTCTTACAGCCAATACCGGGCCGACCAGCAGCTGGCCATGCAGCGCAGCGTGCTGACCGTCATGGGCGGGCTGTACCACGGCGCCGTCCTGTCGGACCGGGAGCTGGCCAATCTGGAAATCGCCAACGGCCTTGTCATCCACGTGGCCGACAACGGCGTCCCTCTGCGCTTTTCCGGCGCCTGGGCCCCGCCCAGCGGCCGGGCCCCGCTGGTGGACCTGGCGCGCCGCCAGGCGGCCGCCCAGGGTGTGGACGGCGCGGCGGACCAGCGGGCGGACGGCCTGGCCGTCACCGGCCCGGCGGGGGACCGCTACTGGGCGTCGGTCATCCGCGTGCACTCCCAGGGGCAGGACTACGAGGCCGTCATTCTGCGCAGCCGCGCTTCTGAGGACCTGTTTTGGCGCGGTCTTGTCCTGCGCTATGTGCTCATCTTTTTTGGCAGCACCCTGGCGCTGATCCTCATCAGCTGGCTGCTGGTACGCCGTGCCGTGCGCCCCACCGAAGAGAGTATCCAGCACCAGCGGGAATTTGTGGCCGCGGCCGGCCATGAGCTGCGCAGCCCGCTGGCGGTCATCCGCGCCAGTCTGTCGGCCGCCGATACGGCCGGCTCCCCGGCGGAAAAAGAGAAATTCATCGCCACCGCCGACAGCGAGGCTGCGCGCATGGGGCGTTTGGTCGATGATCTGCTGCTGCTGGCAGGCAGCGACGCCCAGGTGTGGCACATGTGCCCGCAAGCCGTGTCGCTGGAGGGCTTCTGCATCGAATTGTACGACCGTTACCTGCCCCTGTGCCGCCAACGCAGCCACAAGTTGGAACTGCTGCTGCCCGAGGAGCATCTGCCCACCATCCAGGCGGACCGGGAGCGTCTGACGCAGCTATTCGGCATCCTGCTGTCCAACGCCATGGAGTATGCGCCGGCCGGCACGCCCATCGAATTGAAGGCCGTCCTGCATTACCATCAGATCTGCCTGGCCGTGGCGGACCATGGCCCCGGACTCCAAGAAAAAGCACAGCCCCGTGTATTTGAGCGCTTTACCCGCGCGGACGCCTCCCGCACCGACAAAGCCCACTTTGGGCTGGGCCTTTCGGTGGCCCTGGAACTGGCGCGGCTGCATGGCGGCACCCTCACCTGTACCGACACGCCCGGCGCCGGCGCCACATATACCCTGACCCTGAAGCGATAAAAAAGCCCCGGCTGCATCCCTTGCGGGGGCCGGCCGGGGCTTTTCTTCTCAATAATTTTCAGTCTCGCCGCTGCCCTCCACGATGGCCACGCCGTTGCTGGTGCCCAGGCGTTCACATCCCAGGGCCAGGTATTTCGCCGCGTCATCAGCCGTGCGAATGCCGCCCGATGCTTTCATCTTCGCCGGTTTTTTCAGGTACTTTTTAAACAGCTCGATGTCCTCTACACTGGCGCCGCGGGTGCCGTAGCCGGTGCTGGTCTTGATGAAATCCGCGCCCGTATCCTCCACGATGCGGCACATGGCGGCGATCTGCCCCTCGTCCAGGTAGCAGGTCTCGATGATGACTTTCAGCAGAGCGCCGGCCGCGTGGCAGGTGTCCGCCAGGGCCTGTACTTCCCGCTGTACGTAGGCCTCGTCGCCCTCCAGCAGCTTGCCCACGTTGATGACCATGTCGATCTCCCCCGCGCCATCGGACAACGCGCCCTGGGCTTCGGCCACTTTGACAGCCGTGGTGTGGGTGCCAAAGGGAAAGCCGATGACACTGCACGTTTTCACGCCGCTGCCCACCAACTGGCTGGCTACAAAGGCCACATTGCAGGGATTCACGCACACGGAGGCAAAATGATAACGCTTTGCCTCCCCGCAGACGCGGGCAAGATCCGCCTCGGTGGCATAGGGTTTTAAAAGCGTATGGTCGATATGGCTGGCAAATTCCATAGTGATCTCCTTTCCTTGTCAAGCACCGCAAGGTGTGATATGCTTGTTTCTAGTATACCAGACTGGGCCGCGCCTTACAACAGGCAGCCCCGAACAAAAGGAGTCGCCCATGAAAAACACCACCCTGTGCTACATGGAACAGAACGGTTGTTACCTGATGCTGCACCGCACCAAAAAACAGGCAGACGAAAATGCCGGCAAGTGGATCGGCGTGGGCGGCAAGTTCGAGGAGGGCGAGAGCCCCGAGGACTGCCTGCTGCGCGAAGTGCGCGAGGAGACTGGCCTCACCCTCACCGCCTGGCGAATGCGCGGCATCGTCACCTTCGCCTATGAGGGATGGCCCACGGAGTATATGTTCCTCTATACCGCGGACGCCTTCACCGGCGCGCTTCGCGCCTGCGACGAAGGCGACCTTGCCTGGGTAAGAAAAGAACGTGTGCCCGCATTGCCCCTGTGGGAGGGCGACCGGGTGTTCCTGCGCCTGCTGGCGGAGAACGCCCCCTTTTTCTCTCTGAAATTGTGCTACCGCGACGGCGTGCTGACAGGCGCTGTGCTGGACGGGCAGCCGCTGGAGCTGTAAGATTATTTCAGATGCAAAAAAGCAGGGCCTTTGGGCCCTGCTTTTTCAATTGTGCGCTCAGCCCACTTCGTTCATGGTCACGGCGCTCAGGGGGATATTCGCGCCAGCCACCGTGTTGTCGTCCGCGGGGGTGTTGATGATGTTGGAGGCGATGTTGTCCGTATTGTTGGCCAGGGCCGCATACAGGGTGTCGTATTCCTTCTGGGTGAACTTCGTCAGTTTGGAAGACTCCATGGACAGCGAAACACCGTTCTGGGAAGCGTCCAGCACCACGTTCTGGCCGCCGGGGAAGGTTTCGCTGTAATAATCGCTGATCATGCTGTACACCGAGTTGCCCAGGCCCTTCATGGCGCTGATGACCACGGTGTCGGACTCGCCGGACTGATCCACGTCCACGCCGATGACCTTGGTGCCCGCGGCCTCGGCGGCGGCCATCACACTGTTGCCCACGGCACCGCCGCAGGCGAAGATGATCTCGGTGCCGTCGTTGTACCAGGAGGCGGCTTTGGTCTGGTTCTCCGGCGTGGCGGCAAAGTCGCCGGTGTAGCCGTAGGTGATCTGGATGGCGCCGGCGCCCATGCCGGCCTCATTGGCGGCGTACTCGGCGCCCTGCACGAAGCCATAGCCGTATTTCACCACGGCGGGCACGGGCATGCCGCCCAAAAAGCCCAGCTTGGTATAGCCTTCCTTCACGGCTGCATAACCGGCCAGGAAGCCCACCTGCTCCTCGGCGTAGGTGACGCCCACGGTGTTGGCGGGCGCTTCGGGCAGGGTGCAGTCAATGGCCACAAAGCTCACATCGGGATAGGTTGCGGCGGCCTGCGTCACCGGCTCCTCAAACAGGAAGCCCGGGCACACGATGACTTTGGCGCCGCCTTTCACCGCCAGGTCGATGGACTGCAGATAGGCGTCCGTGCTTTTCTCCGAGGGCTTGTAGTACTGGTGAGAGATGCCCTTCTCCTCGGCATATTTCACCAGGCCCTCCCAAGAGCCCTGGTTGAAGGATTTGTCGTCGATGGTGCCGATGTCGGTGATCAGCGCCAGCTCCGCCTTCTTGCCGCCGCAGCCGGTAAACACCGACAGGGCCAGCACTGCCGCGAGGGCAATCGCAAAAAATTTCTTCATATTCTTGCTCTCCTTCTTGATTCCCTGGCAAAGCCAGGCGGTTTCGCCCTTCCTGCAAAAAGAGCCAACTTCGAATAGAGGATTATACGAAACCCTGGGCCTTCTTTCAAGGCTTTCCACCAAAATACAAGTTTTCTGGATAGAAGCGCGCAATTTTTTCACAGTACCTTTTCCGGCCCGAAGCCCAGGGGCAGCAGTTCGCCCAGCGTGTGTTCCTGGTAATCATCCTCGCTTTTCGCCATGATCACCACCAGGCCGCTGCCGCCAAATTCGTACAGCATCTGCCTGCATACGCCGCAGGGGGACGTGGGCAGCCCATCGTCGGGCGCATCTGTCCTGGCGCCCACCACGGCGATGGCCGTGAACTCCTGCTCGCCCTCGCTGACGGCTTTGCACAGGGCCGTGCGCTCGGCACAGGATGTGGGGGTATAAGTGGCGCATTCCACATTGCAGCCCGTGTACATCCGCCCGCTTTTTCCCTGCAGGGCCGCACCCACCGCAAAGTGGGAATAGGGCGCATAAGCGCGTTCCCTCCCTGCCAGGGCGGCGCGGATCAGGGCCTTTTTATCGATCTGCTCCATGCCCTTACTCCATTAGGATGCCCAGGGCAACCTTCATCATGTCGGTAAAGTTTTTCTGCCGCTCCTCGGCGGTGGTCTCCTCGTGGGAGACGATGCTGTCCGAGATCGTCAGCAGGCAAGCCGCGTTCTTGCCGGTAACGCGGGCGTTGTGGAACAGGGCAAAGCTTTCCATCTCCACGGCCAGGCAGCCTTTTTCGTCCCGCAGGTTCTCCCAATAGAATTTGCCGTTCTCCGCCTTGGGCACGTCGCGGTAGAACACGTCCGAGGAGTGCACCACGCCCTCCAGCAGCGGGATGCCCTGCTTTTTCGCGCTGGCGCGCAGCTTGGCGTTCAGTTCCTCGCTGGGGGCGGCGGTATCGCCGTCGGCCCCGCTCTGGGTGCGGGCATAGCTGGATTCCGAATAGGCGGCCGTGGCCAGCACCACGTCGTATATCTTCGCCGTCGGGCTGTAGGAGCCGGCGGACCCGATCCGGATGATGTTGTCCACGTCGTACTGGGTGAACAGCTCGTAGGAATAGATCCCGATGGACGGCATGCCCATGCCGGAGCCCATCACGCTGACGGGCCTGCCCTCATAGGTGCCGGTATAGCCCAGCATGCCGCGCACGCTGGTCACCAATCGGGCGTCCTGCAAAAAAGTCTCGGCGATGAATTTTGCGCGCAACGGGTCGCCGGGCATCAGCACGGTCTTGGCGAAATCGCCCTGATTCGCTGCGTTGTGTGGGGTCGGCATTTCTCATCTCTCCCTTTCTTTATTCCAAATACATCCGGCGCAGCCGCGCCAGTATCTGTTCGTCGATGCCATATTCGGCCAGCAGATAATCTTCGAACCGGGGATATTTCCCCCGGATGGCATCCATGGTCAATTGCAGGGCCTCGGCCTCCACACCGGTGAGCAGCCCCACCAGGCGCCGGCGGCTTTCATCCAGCTGGCCGCCCAAAGCGGCCGCGAACTTTTCCTGCAGTGCGGCCCGGCTTTGGGCCCGGCAGACGTTTGTCTGCAAATAGTCCGCCATCACGTCCTCGTCCGACACGCCCAGCGTCTTCAGGATCAGCATGGCGGCAACACCCGTGCGGTCCTTGCCGGCGGTGCAGTGAAACAGCAGCGGCACGTCGCCGGCGCACAGATACCGAAACATCCCCTTGTATGCCTCGTTGCCAAAGGGCATATCGGCGTAGCCCCGCTGCACCTGATCCATCACGGCGTCCAATTCTTCCGCGGGCAGGGTAAAAAAGGAAGCCAGGTCGAAATTGATCTCCTGCCCGCCGGGCATGGTCATGGCCGAGATGTCCTGGCGCACCGCACCGGGCACGGCCGGGTCGGGCATCTGCGCCCGCTCTTGCGAGGAGCGCAAGTCACAAATCACCTTCAGGCCTAAACTTTCCAGCAGGGCTTTGTCATGGGGGGTGCGCACCGCGTCGCACAAGGCGCCGCTGCGATAAAACACATTGTTTTTTACCCGTTTTCCCTCCGCGCCCGCATAACCGCCCAACTGACGGAAATTCTCCGCCTGCTCAAAGGGCAGCGGCGTGCCGGGCACGGGGTTTGTCTCTTGCTGCATGGGGATCATCCTTTCTGTTTTGATGCCTTTGCGTCAGCCCTGTTCGGTGATGAGGCCGTCGCCGTAAGCCTGCACCAGGCGCTTTAAATCCTCGATCTGCCCGCGCAGGCGCGCGCCGTTGTCGGTATCCTCCACGCAGGTGCGCTTTGTGTGGGGTTCGAACACGTTCACGCTGGACAGGATATCGATATTGTCGCGGATGGCCTTCTGGGTGCTCTCAAAGGGGCCGTGGCTGCGCAGGGAAAGCCCCCGGGAGGAGGACACCAGCGTGTAGCCCGCGATGCCCGTGCGGCCCTGATAGGCCTTGCAGAAGCCGCCGTCGATCACGATCAGCCGGCCGCCGGCCTTGATGGGGCTCTCCCCCGCTTTGGCCCGCACGGGCACATGGCCGTTGATGATGTGGCTTTTGTCGTGATCCAAGCCGAACTCGTCGAAGATCTTCAGCACGGCGCGCTCGGCCACAGCGGGGTCATCGCTCTCCACCAGGTCATAATAGGGGTTTTTCTTTTCCACGCAGGCGGCTTCCTCGCCGATGAAGAACTGCTCGAAGGTGGCCATTTTGTTCCGGCCGAAGATGGGCGACAGCCGCCCGCACCACAAATACCACAAAAAGTCCTGCCCCCGCAGGCGCGCCTCGCTTCCTTTCGGGGCCGCGTAGCCCTGCCGGGCCATCCGCTCACAGAAATCCATCCACGAGCGGCCGGAATAAGTCCGCCCATCGACGGTGATGCGGGCAAACGTGCCGTCCTCCTCCATGGGGATGGCACCGTGAAACATCAGGTTGTTGTTCTCGATCTGGTATACGCTGCCCTTGGCGTACAAAAAACGCACGTGGCGCTGCAGGCGCTCGCTTTCGGCAAAACTCTGGCACAGTTTGTCCAGCACGTCCTGCTCTTCCGGCGTCAGGCGGGCCGGGTCGTCCGGATCCACCGTGGGGAAATCGCAGTCGCGCATGCGGTACTCCACGCCGTCCACCACCACGGTCTGGGCCGTGAAGTCCACCCGGGCCAACAGGGCCCTGTCCTCCATGCCGAATTCGGGGTTGCGCTTCACCACCGCGCACTCCAGCTTGCACAGCATCACGGCGATGGCCTTGTGCATGCGCGCCACCCGCGCCAGGTCCACAGGGCTGTACTCG
The DNA here is from genome assembly GCA_905212515.1 of uncultured Oscillospiraceae bacterium. GTDB lineage: Bacteria > Bacillota > Clostridia > Oscillospirales > Ruminococcaceae > Ruthenibacterium. The sequence goes on from CAJMEU010000037.1 coordinate 18,660, forward strand.
CCCTGGCCCAGCAGTTTGGGCCGGAAAGCGGACACGTCCGTGTGCTTGTACACTTCCTCGCTGAACAGCGCCAGGGGCCGCAGGTTTAGGCCATAGCCGTCCTCCAGGGCCTCCAGGTTGTTGTAGCTCAGCGCCACGTGGATCACGCTGGCGATGCACACCGGGCTGCCCGCGGCGGCGCCCATCCATTCCACGTCGTGGTTGCCCCACTGGACGTCCACCGAGTGATGGGCCAGCAGCTCGTCCAAAATGATGTCCGGCCTGGGGCCTCGGTCGAACAGATCCCCCACGATGTGCAGCCGGTACACGGCCAGCCGGCGGATCAGCTCTGACAGGGCGATGATAAAATCATCCGCGCGGCCGGTATCGATGATGGAGGACAGGATGCGCTCGTAATATCCGTCCTTATCGTGATCCTCAAAATGGGCGTGCAGCATCTCGTCGATGATATAAGAAAAGCTTTTGGGCAGACGCTTGCGCACAAAGCTGCGGGTATATTTTGATTCGGTTACCCGGCATACGTCCAAAAGGCGCATCAGCGTCTGGCGGTACCAGGCGCCCAGGTCTTTCTGCCGGGCCTTCAGCTGGGGCAGCTTCGGCGCCGGGTAATAGATCAGGGTGGCATTCTCGGACCGCTCCTCCGCCGGCCCGTCGCCGTAGGGCGGGGCCAGCACGCGGTCCACCTTTTCTTTGATAACGCCCGAGGCGTTGGACAGGATGTGCGTGAACGCCTCGTATTCGCCGTGCAGGTCACTCATAAAATGCTCGGTCGGTTTGGGCAGTTTCAAAATGGCCTGCAGGTTGATGATCTCCTCGCTGGCCGCGGCCGCGCTGGGGTACTCTTTGGCCAGCAGTGTGAGGAATTTCCGGTGGGCTTCATCCATTCGGTCACACACCTTCCTCTCGGTACCATCGTCAAGTCCAGTGTATCATATTTTGCTGAAATATGGTACACTTATAGTCGAATTTCTCAAAAATGCACAGGAAAGGAAGGGGCCCTATGCACATCCCCACCCATTGCACCCTCTGCCCCCGCGCCTGCGGGACAGACCGCACCCGCGCGGCCGGCCCATGCGGCGGCGGCCCCAGGGTAAAAGCGGCCCGCGCCGCGCTGCACCTGTGGGAGGAGCCGTGCCTGTCCGGCACGCGGGGCAGCGGCACGGTGTTTTTCTCCGGCTGCCCATTGCAGTGCTGCTACTGCCAGAACTATCACATCAGCGCGGAAAATTTCGGCAAAGAATTGACGGCCCGCCAGCTGGCGGACATTTTCCTGCGCCTGCAGGACCAGGGTGCCCACAATTTAAACCTGGTGACGGCCACCCACTATCTTCCCTGGGTGCTGGATGCCCTGGATCTGGCAAAACCGCGCCTTTCTATCCCCATCGTGTACAATACCGGCGGCTACGAGACGCTGGCCGCCGTGCGCGCGCTGGACGGCGTGGTGGACGTGTGGCTGACGGACCTGAAGTACCACTCCCCCGCACTGTCGGCCGAATATTCGAACGCGCCCGATTATTTTGCCGTGGCCGCGGCCGCGGCCAGGCAGATGTGCGCCCAGGCGGGCCCGCCGGTGTTTGACGCAGAGGGCTTGCTGCAAAAGGGCCTCATCCTGCGCCATCTGGCCCTGCCCGGCGCCCTGGCGGACACCAAAGCCGTGGTGGCTTTCGCCGCGCGGGAGCTGCCGAAGGGAG
>CAJMEU010000038.1 GCA_905212515.1 uncultured Oscillospiraceae bacterium
TATCCTGTTCCATGTATCATTCCTCCTCAAACAGAAACACTTGCTCAATAGAGAGGCCGAAGTAAACGGCGATTTTGTGCGCAAGAGGAAGGCTGGCTGTGTATTTGCCCACCTCAATGGAGGTGATGGTCTGCCGTGTGACGCCCACGGCCCGCGCCAGTTCCTCCTGGCTCACCCTGCGGGCCTTGCGCAGGGCAGGGATATTCGTCTTCATACACATGCACTCCTTGCAAAGCTTGCTTTGCATTTTTAGTATAGTATGCTTTGCAATAGATGTCAAGCCAGCTTTGCGAAAAAGAAAAGCCGCCCTCCCCACCCGGCCTGGGTGGAGGAAAGCGGCCCTTTTGCCTTTATTCAGTTAGAGGCTGCAAACGTCATTCGATGATGCTTTTGCCCGTCATCTCTTCGGGCTGGGGCAGGCCCATCACCTTCAGCATGGTGGGGGCAATGTCAGCCAGCACGCCGCCCTGGCGCAGCTTCACATCGCCCAGGCCCGCCGCTAGGAAGGGCACGGGGTTGGTGGTGTGCGCGGTGAAGGGGTGCTCGGGGTCCGGGTCGTACATTTTATCGGCATTGCCGTGGTCTGCCGTCAGCAGCACGGCGCCGCCTGCGGCCAGCGCCGCGTCAATCACCCTGCCTGCACACTCGTCCACGGCCTCCACGGCCTTTACGGCGGCGCTGAACACGCCGGTGTGGCCCACCATGTCGCAGTTGGCAAAGTTCAGAATAATGACATCGTACTTGCCGCTTTCAATGCGCCGCACACATTCATCTGCCACAAGGTAGGCGCTCATTTCGGGCTGCAGGTCGTATGTGGCCACCTTTGGGCTGTTGATGAGGGCGCGGTCCTCCCCTTCAAAGGGGGCCTCTACGCCGCCGTTGAAAAAGAAGGTTACGTGGGCATATTTTTCCGTCTCTGCAATGCGCAGCTGCGTCTTGCCGTTTTTGGCAAGGTACTCGCCCAGTACGTTCGTCAGCACCTGCGGGCGGAAAGCCACGCTTACGTTGGGCATGGTGGCGTCATACTGTGTGAAGCACACATAGTGCACCGGAAAACGCCCATAACGGCGCACAAAACCAGTGAATGCGTCATCTACAAAGGTGCGGGTAATCTCGCGGGCGCGGTCCGGCCGGAAGTTGAAGAAGATGACGCTGTCGCCTTCGGCCACACGCCCGCCCTCGCATGTCACGGCAGGCACCACAAATTCATCCGTCACGCCTTCGGCATAGCTCTTTTCCATCACTTCTACAGGCGTGCCGCGGTTGCCCTCGCCGTACACAAAGGCGGCGTAGGCCTTTTCCACACGATCCCAGCGGTTGTCGCGGTCCATGGCATAGTAGCGGCCCGTCACAGAGGCGATGGTGCCCACGCCAAGTGAGGCCAGCTTTGCCTGCAGCTCTTTGATAAAGCCAAGGCCGGAGTCCGGCGGCACGTCGCGGCCGTCCATGATAGCGTGCACATACACCTTTGTGAGGCCCATGCGCTTTGCCATTTCCAGAAGGCCGTACAAATGGCCGTTGTGGCTGTGCACGCCGCCGTCGGAAAGCAGGCCCATCAGGTGCAGGGCCTTGCCGTTCTCTTTCGCTGTGCGCATAGCCGAAACAAGGGCCTCATTTTCAAAAAAGTCTCCGTCCGCAATGGATTTGGTGATGCGGGTCAGCTCCTGGTAGACGATGCGGCCCGCGCCGATGTTGGTGTGGCCCACCTCGCTGTTGCCCATCTGGCCGTCGGGCAGGCCTACGTCCATGCCAGAAGCGCCGATGGTGGTGTAGGGGCAGGTGGCGAACAATTTGTCCAGGTTGGGCTTTTTGGCGGCGGCGATGGCGTTGCCGTAGGTCTCGTCGGGCACCCAGCCGAACCCGTCCAGGATGCAGAGCATCAAAGGTTTTTTAGCCATAAAATGAAAGGTCCTTTCTCCGGTGAGTTTTTGGGGTTTTTCGGCTTTCTTAGAAGAAAGCCTCGCAAAGAACTTTTCTTCCGCTGCGCGGGCCTTTCTGCAAGGTCCCGCGCAGCGGAAATGAAGTTTTCGCCAGGCCTTTTTCAAAAGGCCGAAAATCTCAGCAATATTACTTGCCGGCCGCGGCCACGATGGCGCCGAAGGCGTCGGCCTTCAGGGAGGCGCCGCCGATCAGGCCGCCGTCCACGTCGGGTTTCTGCAGCAGCTCGTCGGCGTTGCCGGCGTTCATGCTGCCGCCGTACTGCACGGTGGTGGCCTCGGCCACATCCTCTCCGTACAGCTCGCCCACCACCTTGCGGATGGCGGCGCACACTTCCTGCGCCTGGTCGGAGGTGGCGGTGCGGCCGGTGCCGATGGCCCACACGGGCTCGTAGGCGATGATGACGCGGGCCATCTCCTCGGCGGTCACGTCCCGCAGGGCGATCTTGGTCTGCATCCGCACCAGTTCCTCGGTGACGCCCTGCTCGCGCTGGGCAAGGCTCTCGCCCACGCACACGATCACTGTCAGCCCGGCGGCCAGGGCGGCTTTGGTGCGCTTGTTCACCGTCTCGTCCGTCTCGGCAAAATACTGGCGGCGCTCGGAATGGCCGGTGATGACGTACTGCACGCCCAGGTCCACCAGCATGTCGGCGCTGATCTCGCCGGTAAAGGCACCGGATTTTTCAAAATGCACGTTCTCGGCACCCACTTTGATGTTGGTGCCCTTGCACTTCTCCACGGCCGTCACCAGGCTGGTGTACGGCGTGCAGATCACCACGTCGCAATCAGCGCCCTGTACGGCGGGGATCAGCGCGTCGATCAATTCGGCGGCCTCGGTGGCGGTTTTGTTCATCTTCCAGTTGCCGGCGATGACGGCGGAACGCTTTGCTTTATCCATAATAATTTACCCTCTTTTCAATGATATATCAAAAAGGGGCCGCTGCCTTGCGCAGCAGCCCCGTAAGATTTACGCGTCGGCGATGCAGTCGATGCCGGGCAGCACTTTGCCCTCCAGATACTCCAGGCTGGCGCCGCCGCCGGTGGAGATGTGGGTCATCTTGTCGGCATAGCCCAGCTGCATCACGGCGGCCGCACTGTCGCCGCCGCCGATCACGGTGGTGGCGTCCGTCTCGGCCAGGGCTTTGGCCACGGCCTTGGTGCCGGCGGCCAGCACCGGGTTCTCGAACACGCCCATGGGGCCGTTCCACACCACGGTCTTGGCGTTCTTCACAGCGTCCGCAAACAGCTCCATGGTCTTGGGGCCGATGTCCAGGCCCATTTTATCGGCCGGGATCTGGCCGGCGTCCACATACTCTACGGGGATCTCGGCGTCGATGGGGTCGGGGAAGGAAGCCGCGACGGCCGTGTCCACGGGCAGCAGCAGCTGCACGCCCTTCTCCTTGGCTTTGGCCAGCATCTCGCGGCAGTAGTCCAGCTTCTCGTTGTCCACCAAGCTGGTGCCCACTTCATTGCCCTGGGCCTTCAGGAAGGTGTAGGCCATGCCGCCGCCGATGATCAGGGTGTCCACTTTGTTCAGCAGGTTCTCGATGACGTTCAGCTTGTCCGCCACCTTGGCGCCGCCCAGGATGGCCACAAAGGGGCGCACGGGGTCGTTCACGGCATTACCCAGATAGCGGATCTCCTTCTCCATCAGGTAGCCCACGGCGGTGTCCTTGAGGTAATCGGTCACGCCGGCGGTGGAGCAGTGGGCGCGGTGGGCGCTGCCGAAGGCATCGTTCACATAGGCCGCGTCCGGGCCCACCAGGTCGGCCAGGTCCTTGCTGAACGCGGGCTCGTTCTTGGTCTCCTCTTTACGGAAGCGGGTGTTCTGCAGCAGCACCACGTCACCGTCCTTCATGGCGGCCACAGCGGCCTTGGCGTTCTCACCGGTCACGTTGTCGTCATTGGCGAACACCACGTCTTTGCCCAGCAATTCGCCCAGGCGCACGGCCACGGGGGCCAGGCTGAATTTCTCTTCCGGGCCGTTCTTGGGCTTGCCCAAATGGCTGCACAGCACCAGCCGGCCGCCGTTCTCGATCAATTTTTTCAGGGTGGGCAGCGCGGCCACGATGCGGTTATCGTTGGTGATCTGGCCATCCTTCATGGGCACGTTGAAGTCACAGCGCACCAGCACGTTGCGGCCCTGTACGTTCAGGTCTTCCACGGTTTTCTTGCCAAGAGAACTCATGTTGAAAAACTCCCTTTCTGTTCCTTAAAAATCTCGGGCGTAAAATGCCTTTGCATTGGTACTATCATTATAGCCGTTTTTCACCGGATACGCAAGGTTCGAATTGACAATTTTTTGACAAAGAAAGGGCGGAAAACCGCCTGAAATCAACAAAAAAGCGGCGCACTGCCTGTGCGCCGCCTGTGCGTGAGTCATTCGATGGCGATGTAATTGTTTTCGGGCAGCTGGGGCGCGTCCTTTTTGGGCACGGTCAGCCGCAGGATGCCATCCTCGAACTTGGCCGCGATGTCGCTTTGCCGTACGCCCTCGCCCACATAGAAGGAGCGCGAACAACTGCCGGCATAGCGCTCCCGGCGGATGTAATTGCCCTCTTTGTCCTGCTCGTCCTTGTCCAGGGCCTTCTGGGCGGTCACGGTCAGGCAGCCGTTTTCCAGCCTGGCCTGCACGTCCTCTTTTTTGAAGCCGGGCAGATCGATGCACACTTCATAGGACGCGCCTAAATCCCGCACATCCGTGCGCATAATGGCCTTTTCGTGCTTGCCGTACAACGGGCTGCGGCTGAACATCCGGTCAAAGGGGTCGCTCCAAAACTCGTCGAACAAATTCTCTCGTAAAGTCGCAGGCAACATAAGTCATTCCTCCGTTCTGTTGTCGTCTTAGGATGCCCAAACTTTTTGGTCGTCCGCACTCAGCTTTTCCTGAGTACGCTTTTAGTATAACAAGATTTTTATCACTATCAATAGTAGAGTGCTAAAATTCACAGAAACTTCATAAAGCGTTATTATTAGATGGTTTTAAAAGTTGAACGACAAGGTTTTAGCAGGGAGTGCTAACGGAAAATTATTTTGAAAGGACGCTGCGCAGGTAAAATCCGCTGGCCCCATATTTATTGTGCGCCCTGATTGTCCGGATAAAGAATGCTGCGCCGAAGGGGCAGCCATTCCTTCAATGCCCTGCGCAGGGCTAGATCCCAAAAATCCCACTCGTGCACATAGCCGGGGATCTCTTCAAAGTATACGTCATAACCCAGGCCTTTCAGGTAGTCGCTGCCGTATTTTGTGCCCTCCAGGGCAAAATCGTCGCCGCCGCAGGTGATGAAAAAACGGGTCAGGGGCTGGCCGCTTTTGGCTTTTTCAGCCGCGACGGCGTTCACGTCATTTTCTGTGCCCCGGACAAAATCCTCCTGCTGCAGTTTTGTGATCCGTTTTAAAATAGTGGGCAGCGGGCCTGAGTGCTGAGCCACGGCGGAAAGGCCCTGCTCGACCTGCTCCGGGCGGATGGCGCTGCCGGACATGATGAGAGCCGCCGCGTACCGCTCAGGATGGTTCACTGCGATCTTCATCGCTCCGTGCGATCCCATGGAAAGCCCCGCCACAAAATTATCCTCCCGTTTCGTGGAAAGGGGGAACAGCGTGGGCAGCACCCGGAAAAGCTCCTCGGTCACATAGGTATAATACAGCGAGCCATCACATTCTCCGTGCCAATCGGTATAAAAAGAATCGTACCCAGTGGGCATCACCACGGCTACCTTGTTGTCGTCGGCATAACGGACAATGTTGGAAAAATTCAAATAGTCGCTGTCATCACCGCTGCCCCCGTGCAGCAGCCACAGCACCTGATATTTCATCCCGGGCACATATACCTCCTGCCTGCCGGCAACCGCGTCTGCAAAGCTGTAGGTGGGCAGGCAAATGGTCACATTGGTCTGCATGCCCAAAGCCTGGGAAAGAAAGTTCATTTTGATCACAGCCATGTTAAAAACACCTCATTGTTGAAGGATTTTGTTGGACGGTTCCATTTTGAAAACATCCGTGGATCATGGACGTTCATTTGGTCATTGGGTCTCGGTAACGGTCATTTGGGTCAGCACTGCCGCCGGGCCGTATTTTTTGGCCAGCTTTTCGTCGGCCTCTTCCTTGGTGATATGTCCGTCGTTGTATAGAGCCATGATCTGCACGTCCTTGTCGCGCAGCTTGTAAAAATACAGCAGCGCCAGCGCCAGCATGATGCCGAGCGAGGGCAGCAGCGTGTAGCACAGCCAGATGCCGCTCAGGGCGGACTGCGGCTGTACGGCGCCCTCCCCGGCCACAAAGCCGCATCCCGCCAGGATCAGCATGGCAAGGGGGCCGCTCAGGCTGCCCACCAGCTTGGAAAAGAAGGTCTGCACCGAGGCGGCCACGCCTTCGGCCCGCTCGCCGGTGTGGTAGGTGCCATATTCCAGGCAGTCGGGTGTGAACATGAAAAGCAGAATGTTGTTGGCGCTGGTAAATACGCTGTGCGCGAAGAACAGCACGTAAAACAAACCCATGTTTTCGTAGCCGGCAAAATAGCGCGCGATACCCAATAATACGGCGGAGATCTGACAGAAAATGTACAAATGGAATTTGTCCATGCGTTTGGTGATGGAGGGGATCAGCGCGCCGATCACCAGCGTGGGGATCATGGACATCAGGCTCAACAAGGCTGCGGCATCCTGGTTGCCCAGGTTGTAGCGGGCGAAGAACAGCGTTACGTATTGGATAAAGTTCAACAAGCTGCCCACAAACATCGCCACGTAGAACAGCAGCAAATATTTGTTGCCCACGACATATCTTGCCATTTGGACCAGGGAGACTTCTTTTTCAGGCCTCATCACCCGGCGCTCCTTGCCCTTGAAGCACAAGGGCAGCATCGTCACGGCCGCAACGGCGGAAAAAATGATTCCGCAGGCCAGCCAGCCCAAGCGTTTTTGCACCATGGGCAGAAGCATGGACGCGCCGGTGATGCCGATCATGGCAAAATAGCGGCCCATGGCCAGCAGCTGCCCGCGTTCCTTGATATTGTCGGTCATTGAGGTGGGCAGAATGAACATGGGCACATCGCAGATGGTGTACGCCGCATCCCAAGCGATGTATGCCACGGTGGCCCACACGATCTTCGACACCGGGCCTGCGCCTCCCGGCAAGGCGAAAAAGAAGATACTGCTTATTGCCAGCAGGGGCAGCGCGATGCGCAGCCAGGGTAAAAAACGGCCTTTTTTAAATTGGATGCGGTCGATCAGAACGCCGAACAAGGGGTCGTTCACGGCGTCCCACACTTTTGTGATGAACAGGATCACGGCCACGGACGCCGCGGTGATGCCCATGTCCGAGTAAAAGGTCTGCATGTTGATGGCGATCAGGCCGTAAAAAATATTTTCACCGAAAAAGTACATCCAATAGCTCAGCCGTTCGCCCCGTGTGGTGCGGTAGTTCAGCGCCACGCTTTTGTTTTGTTCCATAAAGTTTCCTCCTTCGCAATCATTCATGTGTGCGGTTTTTGCCTGTGCCGCGCCGGCTTCGGCGGCAGGCAAAAGCGCTGAAATCAAACAGCAGTGTGATTTCTTTATGGACAATATAACAAAAAAGCTGTATTATTTAAGAATAGGTAAATTGATTTTGTATTATTTTTTAGCTTTGAGGCGCTTTATGGAAGACTTGAAAGGCCGTTACATCGAGATCGAGGAAGCCAGCGGCTATGCGCAGCCGCCGTCCCGCCGAACTTATTCCGAAGCCCTGCCCGACACCTACCTCACCGAAAATCCTGTTGAACTGCAAGAGGTATGCTATACAGCTGGAGGAAAAGGCAGCCGCCAGACCTACAGCTACCGGCCCCAGACCACCCTCACCTTTACCAGCAGCACCCCGCCCAGGGCAAAGATGCACAAGCACGATTATTTTGAACTGCTGTTTGTCACTTCCGCTCATTTGGAGGTACAGATAGAATCCCGGCTGTGCCAATTTTACCGGGGCGACGTGTGTATTCTGAACTGCGCCACCCGCCATGCCGAACACTATGAAGCGGATACGGCCTTGTCCTATCTGGTGCTCACGCCGGATTATCTGTGCAACTTCCCCCGGGGCGAGGAATTGTGTTTGCCCGACGGGCTGCGGGAGTTTTTTGCAAAGGGCATGCGGGACCCCTTTTTGCAAAACAAGGACTATACCACTTTCCGCTGGCAGAAGGGAGATGCACCCTTGCCCCTGCAGGGGGTCCTGGCGGATATGCGCCGTCAATTTCAGGACAAACAGCCCGGCTATCAGCTGTTTGTGCGCGGCCATCTGCTGCGCATATTCAGCCTGTTGGCAGACGCCGCCTGCTACAAGAGAGAATATGTGGACCTGGGCGCCGACGACGGTTTTTCCCTGGCCTTTTCTGCCAAGCAGATCCTGGACAAAACGCCTCACCGGCTGGACAGGCTGCAGTTGGCGGACAAACTGAATTACAGTGCCGGGCACATCGACCGGGTATTTCTGCGGCATTACGGTTTTACCGTGCCCGCCTATAACCGGCGGGTGTGCCTGCGCAAGGCGGCCCAGCTTCTGCGTGACACCTCCATACAGGTACACGACATCTGCAGGCAGCTGGGCTTTGTGAACCGAACCAATTTTTACGAGCTGTTCAAACGGGAATACGGCTGTACCCCTGCCCAGTACCGCAGGCAGAACAAGCTGTGAAAAAATCGGACAAAAAAAGCCCTGTGTGAAACACACAGGGCTTTTTGCTTTTGCTTTGAATACTCAGCTGGAAATACCCATGATGATGGTGACGATGCGCAGCACGAACAGCGCGGAGACCACCCACATGACGGGATGGATGTCCTTCAGCTTGCCGCGGAGCACTTTCAGCACGACCCAGGTGAGCACGCCGAACATGATGCCGTTGGCGATGGAATAGGTGAAGGGCATCATGATGATGGCCACGAAGGCGCCCAGCACGTCGGCCATGTCGCCTTCGAATTTCACCTTGGACACGCTGCTCATCATCAGCATGCCCACGATCACCAGCGCCGGGGTGGTGGCAAAGCCGGGGATGGCCAGGAAGATGGGCGCCAGGAAGATGGACAGGATGAACAGGATGGCGGTGGTGAGTGCCGTCAGGCCGGTACGGCCGCCCTCGGCTACGCCGGCGCTGCTTTCCACAAAGCTGGTGACGGTGCTGGTGCCCAGGCACGCGCCGGCCACGGTGCCCACGGCGTCGCTCATCAGCGCGGCGCCCACGCGGGGCAGCTTGCCTTCTTTGTCCAGCAGGTTGCCCTTGGCGGCCACGCCGATCAGGGTGCCCACGGTGTCGAACAAGTCCACGAACAGGAAGGCGAACACAATGACCGCGAAGTCAACGAAATGGGTGGCCACGTAGCTGAAATCGAACTTGAAGGCGATCTCGCCGAGGCCCTGGAAGCCGGCCACCACGTTGTTGCCGGCAAAGTCGGGCAGCACGGAGGCGCCGGTATACCAACCGGTGAGCTGCGCGCCGATGCCCAGCACCCAGGTGATGAGGATGCCCCACAGGATGGCGCCCTTCACGTTGTAGTACATCATGATGCCGATCAGCAAAATGCCGATGAGGGCCAGGGCCACGCTGGCGTCGCCCACGTTGCCCAGGGCCACCAGAGTGCTGTCGTTGGCCACGATCACGCCCGCACCCTTCAGGCCCACGATGGTGATGAACAGGCCGATGCCGGCGGTGATGCCATATTTCAGGTTCTCGGGGATGCTGTTCACCAGCGTCTCACGGAACTTGAACAGGGACAGGATGATAAAGATGACGCCCTCGACCAAAATGGCGGTCAGCGCGATCTTCCAGGGATCCTGGATGCCCTGAGCGGACAGGTTGCCGCACACGGTGAAGGCGAAGTAGGCGTTCAGGCCCATGCCGGACGCCAGCGCGATGGGATAGTTGGCCAAAAACGCCATGATCATCGTGGCGATGGCGGCGGACAGCGCCGTGGCCATAAAAACACCGGCGGTGTTCATGCCCGCGGCCCCCAGCATGCTGGGGTTGACCGCCAAAATGTAAGCCATGGCCAGGAAAGTGGTGGCACCGGCCATTACTTCCGTTTTGACGTTGGTGCCATTTTCTTTCAGGCGAAAGAGTTTTTCCATGATCGGACCTCCTATGAAAAATGTGAATATGAGAAACGGGGACGGCCCCCGCCACACCAAAAGAAAAACGCGGGCCACTTTGCGGCCCGCGCAGGAAACATGCCCCGCCCAGAGAAGGCAGAGAGGCATGTTCCGATAGTCGGGCCATTTACGGCGTCCCGGTAGAAACTGCCGGCCCATATTGCCGGCGTTATATCGAAAATATGAATAAATTGTGAAGAAAGCATCCCTATTGTACCGCATCCGCCGCCGGTTGGCAAGTCCTTTTTTCGGGAATTTTCACCTTTCTTTGTCTTGAGAACCCAGAAAGCGGCGGCGGATTTTGTTTTGCCGGCCGATGCTTTTTTCGCCTGCCCCTGCTATAATAAAACAGGATGGGAGGGAAGCGATATGGATTATCGACGTTATCACGACGCCTGGGCCGTCCGGCTGGACCCGGGGGAGGAAATAGCGGCCTGCCTGGCCGACATCAGCCGCAGGGAGGACATCCGCACGGCCGCCGTGGTGGGCCTGGGCGCGGCCAACGAGGTGGAAGCCGGCCTGTTCGACACCCGCACCAAGGGATACCGCGCCAACGTCTGGCGCGGCGATATGGAGATCACCTCCCTTACCGGCAGTATCACCCGCCGGGAGGGCGAGCCTTATCTGCATCTGCACATCACTATGTGCGACGAAGCGGGCGCGGTACGCGGCGGACATCTGTCCCGCGCGGTGGTCAGTGCCACGGCAGAAATTTTTCTGCTGCCCGTGGCGGGCGAGATCGGCCGCCGCTTTGACGAGGGCATTGGGCTGAACCTGTGCCAATTTTAAAGAAATGCGGAAAAGCGCCCCGGTTAACGGGGGCGCTTTTCGCGTAGCTGCTTATTTTTCCGCCGGCGATCCGCCGGGTTTTACCCCGCCCGCATCGGCCAGCTTGCCGCCCAGGAATCCGGACAGCACGCTTTGCAGGTCCACGCCGGTGCTCTCCTTCAGGCCGTCCGTCACCTGGGTGACGGTCTGCATGATGTCCTTGGTCAGCTTGGCGCTGTTGCCGTCGCCGTACATGGTGATGCGGTCCACCTTCGTCAGGGGCTCGGCGGCGTTCTTTACCACGTCGGGCAGGGCGTTGAAGTACATTTCCAGCACAGCGGCCTTGCCCATTTTGGTCATGGCCTCGGCCTTTTTCTCGATGCCCTCGGCCTCGGCCACCGCCTTGGCGCGGATGGCTTCGGCCTCCGCCAGGCCCTTGGCCCGGATGCCGGCCGCCTCCTGTTCGCGGGAATATTTCTCCGCCTCGGATTGGATCTTCAGGGCCTGGGCCTGCTGCTCCTGCTCGTATTTCTGGGCCTCGGCCTCGCGCTGACGCTCGTACAGTTCGGCGTCAGCCTTCTGCTGGCGGGCAAAGCGCTCGGCCTCGGCCTTCTTCTTCACCTGGGCGTCCAGGGCCTGCTCCATCACCTCGGCCTCTTTCTGCTTCAGCAAAATCTCTTTCTCCTGCTTGGCGATATTGGCGTTGGCGGTGGTGATCTCGATGGATTTGCGCTGCTCCTCCTCCTGGATGCGGTAGGCCGCGTCGGCCTCGGCCTTTTTGGTGTCGCTGGCTTTCTGCAGCTCGGCCTGGCGGATGGCCAGTTCGTTCTTCTTCTCGGCGATCTCCTGGGCGGCGGCCACCTCGGCGTCGTTGGCCTCCTTCTGGGCCATGGCCCGGGCCTTGGCGATCTCCTTCTCGCTCTCCGCGCGGGAGATGGCGGCGTTTTTCTGGATCTTCACAATGTTGTCCACGCCCAGGTTCTCGATGACGGCGCTGTCGTCCACGAAATTCTGCACGTTGAAGCTGACGATGTCCAGGCCCATAGCGGCCAGGTCGGGCTCGGCGTTCTCCTTCACCAGAGTGGCGAATTTCTGCCGGTCGGACACCATCTCCTGCAGCTCCATTTTGCCCACGATCTCGCGCATGTTGCCCTCCAGCACCTCGCGGGCCACGCTGGCGATGTAATCTACCTTGCGGTTCAAAAAGTTCTGCGCCGCCAGGGCCAGCAGCTCGGGCGTGTCGCTGATCTTCACGTTGACGGCCGCGTCCACCTTGATGTTGATATAGTCTGCCGTGGGCACGGCGCTGGATGTTTTTACGTCGATGGGGATGAGCTGCAGGCTCAGTTCGTCTTTCTTCTCAAAGAAGGGCACCTTCACGCCCGCCTTGCCGATGAGCACCTTGGGGGTTTTGCGCATGCCGGAGATGATGTATGCGGTGTCCGGGGACGCCTTGACGTAGCCCGTCACCAGGATGACGACCAACAGGACCGCCACCACGGCGGCAATGATGATGATTGCCATGAAAAAACCTCCTCATTTCACGGTTGTGGTATAAAAAGGCGCGGTGCGTGCACTTTGAGCGCGCGCACCGCGCACAGCGGAACGTTGAAACAACGGCTGTTTGTTTTTGGCGGCCCGCAGGAAAGGGCCTTATTTGGCGTCCGTCACAACTTCCTTGGCCGCGGCCAGCAGGCCGGTGACGTTCTGGATCTCGCTGGGGATGATGAGCTTGGTCGCCTTGCCGTCGGCCACTTTCTGCAGGGCCTCCAGGCTCTTGATGGCCAGCACCTTCTCGGTGGGGGCGGCCTCGTTCAGCAGCTTGATGGAATCGGCCAAAGCCTTCTGCACTTCCATGATGGCCTGGGCCTCGCCCTGGGCCTCGCGGATGCGCTGCTCGCGCACGGCGTCGGCGCGCAGGATGGCGCTCTCTTTTTCGCCCTCGGCCACCAGGATGGCGCTGCGCTTCTCGCCCTCGGCGCGCAGGATGCTCTCGCGGCGCTGGCGCTCGGCTTTCATCTGCTTCTCCATGGCGTCCTGGATCTCGGACGGCGGGATGATGTTCTTCACTTCCACGCGGTTCACCTTGATGCCCCACTTGTCCGTGGCTTCGTCGATGGAAGCGGTGATCTTGGTGTTGATAACGTCGCGGCTGGTCAGGGTATGGTCCAGCTCCATGTCGCCGATGATATTGCGCAGGGTGGTGGCGCACAGGTTTTCGATGGCGCTCAAAGGCCGCTCGATGCCGTAGGTGAACAGCTTGGCGTCGGTGATCTGGAAGAACACCACAGTGTCGATCTGCATGGTGACGTTATCGCGGGTGATCACAGGCTGGGGCTTGAAGTCCACCACCTGCTCCTTGAGGGATACCTTTTTGGCCACGCGGTCGATGAACGGCACTTTCACATGCACGCCGGCGGGCCAGGTGGTGTAGTAGCGGCCCAGCCGCTCCACCACGAACACATAGGCCTGGGGAACGATGCGGATGTTCGCCACGGCGATCAACAGCGCGACGGCCAACAAAATCAGCACAACAGTAATAAATACGCCCATAATTTCCTCCTTGTATAAAATGGTTCTAAAACTACTTCTTGTAAATTAAACGGCTTGGGTCTCCCGGTCGGCCACCACCGTCAGGGTGGCGCCGTCCACCGCGGTCACGCGGCACAGCGCGCCCACGGTCAGAATGTCCTGGCTTTTGGCCTGCCAATCCACACCGTCCAGCCGCACGCGCCCGGGCTGCGTGGGTGAGACGGGGGCGATCACCTTGGCCAGCTTGCCCACGTTCAGTTCCGCGTTGGTGGGGGTGGGCGGGGGCGTGATGCGGTCTTTGGCCATCTGGCGCAGTACCAGCATGCACACACCGCTGACGATCAAAAATACCGCGATCTGCCACAAGCTGCTTACGCCGAAGGCACTTACCACCATGGCTGCTGCCGCGCCCACGGCGAACCACACCGACACCAGGGCCACAGTGACGCCCTCAAGCACGGCGAAGCCCACCAGCAGCACCAGCCAGACGGCTGTTGCAAACGTAAATGTCATCGCTTTTTCCTGCCTTTCCCGCGCGCCGCACGCAAAACGGGACGCCGCGCGTTTTAGATTTGTTTTGCGTTGATACCATTGTACCAGATTCCGCCCCCCGGCGCAAAGCCGGAAAAGGCTGGTTTTGGGTAAAATTTGCCCAATTTCGCCGTTTTTCCCATAAGAGCACGCCCCCGGATATCCCCCCGGGCCCGGCCGTGCCCGGGCTTGCCGGGATCTTGCCGCCGGGGCCCCAGCGGGCATAACAGGGCCGGCTTGCCGGGGCGGGGGGCGTCGGCGGAAGCCCTGCCCCTGGCCCTGGTAAAAATATCCCGGGGCTGTTTTGCCGCGCCAAAGGGACGCCGCCCTTGCAAAAGCGCGCGCCTGCGCCTATAATGATAATACATTTTATAAGATCGGGGGCGCGCTTATGCTATGCGGCCGCTGCAAAACCGAATACGAGGGCCTGTCCCGGTGCCCGGCCTGCGGCAGCGCGGACGCCCTGACGCGCCATCCTTATTATGCCCAGGAGTTTGCCCGCCTGGCCGCCGGCGGGACGCCGCGCTTCAACGCGGCCGCCATGCTGGGCGGCCCGCTGCACGCGCTGTACTGGGGCTGCTACAAACGGTTTTTCCTGCTTTATTTTCCCTACCTGCTCACCGTAGGCCTCTTGGTGACGGCCTGTGCCGTCTCCGCCGCGCCGGCCTACTGGCAGTGGCTGCTCACCGGCCAGGCCGCGGGCCCGCCCCAGCCGCTGGCCGCCGCGGCCCAGGTGACCCTGGCCTTCAGCGTCCTGTGGGGCCTGGCGCTGGCCGTTTACAACGGTAACACCTTCAACCGGGCGCTGTACGAGGCCCGCGCCGGAAAGCCTTACCTGCGCCGCCGGGTGCTGCCGGTGCTGGCCCTGCTGGCGGCCGGCCTGGCCCTGGCAGCCGTGCTGGCCGGGGGCTACGCGCGCCTGACTTTGCGGGCGCTGTGGACGCCGGGCTATCGCTATTATGAGGACTACGGCGATTATTACGACGATTACTATGGCGGTTACGGCGATGATTGGGAGGATTTTTTTCGCGAATATGCCGGGGAATACGGCGAAGTGACGCCGCCCGGGCCGGACGCGCCCTTTGTCCTGCCCGACGGCCCCGCGCCGTCCGCCGCGCCCAGCCCAACATAAAAGCCTGCCTTCCCCTCATGGGAAAGGCAGGCTTTTCCATTTTATTGAAGGGAACGGCGCTTCACACCAAACCCGAGCAGGTGATGAACAAATACACGGCGTACACGCCCAGCAGCGTGAAGCCCTGCCAGCGCATGAAGCGCTTTTTCACCAGCGCGGGCACCAGGGCGATGAAGCCCACCAGCAGGCAGGCGGGCAGGTCGATCATCGCCACGGTGCGCGACACGGGCAGCGCCCCACCCGAGATCAGCGCGCACACGGGCAGGATCAGCGTCAGGTCGATGATGTTGGCGCCAATGATGTTGCCCACGGACAGGCTGGACTGCCCCTTGGCGATGGCCGTCAGGGTGGTCACCAGCTCGGGCAGGGAGGTGCCGATGGCGATCACCGTCACGCCGATGATGCGCTCGGGCACGCCGATGATGCGGGCCAGTTCGCTGCCGTGGTCCACCAGCAGCTGGGCACCCACCACGATGCCTACCGCGCCCACGAAGAAACACAGCAGGTTCCAGCCCAGTTCCTTTTTGCCCGGCTTCTCCCGGGGGCCGTTTTTCTGCTGGGCGGCCAGCATGCCCGCCTTGGCCGCGCGCAGGTTGTCCCACATGGCGACGGCGAAGATCACCAGCAGGGCGACGCTGGGCAGCAGCGCCACTTGGCCGCCGGCGCCGAACAGCACCAGGAACAGCGCGGCGCCCAGCATCAGCACGCCTTTCAGCAGGTAGTCCTTGCGGCGGATCAGCGCCGGCATGCACACCAGGCTGATGCCCATGATCAGGCCGATGTTGGCCGTCACGCTGCCCACCGCGTTGCCGATGGCCATGTCCACCTTGCCCTCGGCCGCCGCAAAGGAGGACACCAGCAGCTCGGGCAGGGTGGTGGCGAAGCTGACCACCGTGGCGCCCACGATCAGCTTGGGGATACCGAAGGTCTCGGCCAGCCAGCTGGCCGCGTCCACGAAGAAATCACCGCCCTTGACGATGAAGATCACACCCACACAGAACCACAACAATGTCACCGCAGTATGCATTTTTCCATTCCTCTCCGCGGGCCGTGCCCGCCTCCGTTTTTCGTTTCCTTTTTCCGCCCGCAGAAAAAAAGGCCCACGTGCAGTGCAAAGCACTGCACGTGAGTCTCGTATTTTCAGGCAAGGCCAGGCCGCGGGGCCAGGATGTTGGCGTTTGCCGCGCACCCGGGGCGCGGGCGCGCATACTACTCCCTCACGGGTATTTTCATAACGTTTTTCAGTTTAAGCCTTTTGCCGGGCGGTGTCAATTGCGATTCCCGCATTTTTTGTTGCATTTTTGGACACGCGGACGGCAAAGTCATAGGCGGGCACCGTCAGTTCTTCGCCCATCAGAGTGGCCGTCACGTCGTGGGCGTTGCGGTTCACGCACACCTCCGCCGTCTCGCGGCCGCCCGCGCGCAGGAATTGCAGCACGCCGTCCTCGCAGCGCACGGGGATAAAGCGCCCGTCGGCGAAAGCGCTGCTGCTTTTGCGCAGGGAGGCCAGTTTTTGCAGCGCCGGGCGAATGCGGTTTTCCTTGCTGTGCCAGTCGAAGAAGGCCCGGTTGAAGGGGTCCTTGTATCCCTGCATGCCGATCTCGTCGCCGTAATACACGCTGGGCAGGCCCGGCAGGGTGAAGATCAGGGCGTAGGCCAGCACCAGCTTGCGCCGGCCCTGCTCGTACTGCTCGCGGCTCAAACGCTGGCCGCTCTGCCAGTAGCGGTCCCTGCCCTCGCAGGGCTCGCCGGCAATGGCCGTGATGGCCCGCACCGTGTCGTGGGTGGACACAAAGTTCATCAGCACGTTCAGGGCGGGCCCCGGGTAGTTCTCGCAGATGCGCGTCACCGCCTCGGCCAATTCCTGGGCGGCACCGCCTTTTACAAAGCGCAGCACCGCCTCCTTGAAGGGGTAGTTCATCACCGCGTCCAGCCCTTTGCCCAATAGATAGGTGCGGCGCACGCCGTAGCTCCACTTGTTGGTGGCGTCCTCCCACACCTCGCCCAGCAGGTATTTGTCCTCGCCGTGGCGCTCGACGGCCCGGCGCAGCTCGGCGATGAAATCGTCGGGCAGCTCGTCGGCCACGTCCAGCCGGAAGCCGGAGGCGCCCAGGTCCATCCAATAATCGATGACGCCGCCTTCGCCGCAGATGAACTGCCGGTAGGAGGGGTCGTGCTCGTTCACCTCCGGCAGCGTCTCGAAGCCCCACCAGCTGCGGTAGCCGCAGGCGTAGCGGGGCGAAAAATCGTACCAGCTGCGCTAGGGGCTGAGCGCGTCCTGCGAGGCGCCGGCCTGGGGCTAGCGGCCCTCGCGGTTGAAATAGATGGAATCGGACCCCGTGTGGCTGAACACGCCGTCCAGAATGACGCGGATGCCGTGGCTTTTCGCCTCCCGGCACAGGGCGCGGAAATCCTCGGTGGTGCCCAGCAGCGGGTCCACCTTGCGGTAGTTGGCCGTGTTGTAGCGGTGGTTCGAATGGGCCTCAAAGATGGGGTTCAGGTACAGCATGGTCACCCCCAGGCCCGCCAGGTACGGCAGCTTGTCACGGATGCCCCGCAGGTCCCCGCCGTAATAGTCCATGTTCAGGTAGCCGTCCACCTGCTCGGTGGGCCAGAAGTAAGGCTCGCCCTCCTTGTCCGCGCGGTAGATGCGGTCGGCAAAGGGCATCATCTTGCCGGGCACGCCCTCGCAGAAGCGGTCGGGGAAAATCTGATAGATCACGCCGCCCCGCAGCGCGTCGGGGGTCTTGAAATCCGGTTCGTACACCGTCAGCTGCCAGCTCTCGCCCTGGCCGGTGGTCACGTAGGCCTCGCCCATCTGCCCGCGGAACAGCTTGCGGTATCCGGTGTACAGGTCGAAATAATAAAAGTACAGCCCGGCTTCGGACGGCGCGATGGATACGCGGAAAAGATCCGTGCCGTTCTCGGCGCCGGCGCGGGCCATCGCCGCCATCTGGTCCGGCTGGCCGTCGCGGTGCCAGATGAGGTAGGGCGTCTGGCAGGCGTACTCCTGCGGGACGGCCAGGGTGAAACTCACCCCGGTGCCGGCGGGCACCGCGCCGAAGGGCGTTTTGTGAAATTCGTCCAGGCTGTTGAACAGGGCCATCGAAAGGTCACTCCAGTCTTGTTGGCATGGGCCGGGCACGGCAAAAACTGGGCCTCTTTGGTGAAAAGAGGCCCAGAGGCGCGCGAAATTGATGGGATGTGGAGAAAGCTTATTTCACGGGCTTTGTATGCCAGATATTGCGTGCGTATTCAAACACCGCGCGGTCGGCCGAGAACACGCCGCTGCCGGCGATGTTCATCAGGCTCATGCGGTTCCAGGTCTCGCGATGTTGGTACAGCTCGCTCACCTTGCGCTGGGCGGCGATATAGCTTTCAAAGTCGGCCAGCACCATATAGGGGTCGCTGGTGCGCAGATTCGCGGCGATCTCGTGGAAGCTCTCGCCGTTCCAGCCCTTTTCAAAGAAGTCCAGCACCTCGCCGGCCTCCGGGCAGGCGTTGATGAAGCCCGCCGGGTGGTAGCCGAAGCGCTTCAGGTCCTCCACCTCCTGGGCGCGCATGCCGAAGATGATCTCGTTCTCCATGCCCGCGGCCTGGGCGATCTCGATGTTGGCGCCGTCCAGGGTGCCCAGCGTGATGGCGCCGTTCACCATGAACTTCATGTTGCCCGTGCCCGAGGCCTCGGTGCCCGCCAGGCTGATCTGCTCGCTCACTTCGCTGGCGGGCATCAGCCGCTCGCTGGTGGTCACGCAGTAATCCTCCAGGTACACCACGCGCAGCTTTTCACGCACGGCCGGGTCGGCGTCGATCAAATCGCCCAGCTTGCACAAAAGGCGGATCATCTGTTTGGCGATATAGTAGCCCGGCGCGGCCTTGGCGCCGAAGATATACGTTTTGGGCACCACGTCCGCGTTGGGGTTATTCTTGATATACAGGTACTGGGCCGCGATGTTCATGGCGTTCAGGTGCTGGCGCTTGTACTCGTGCATGCGCTTGACCTGCACGTCGAAGATGCTGTGCGGGTCGATGACCTGGCCGGTCTTTTCCACCAGATGGGCCGCGAACACCTCTTTGTTGTGCTCCTTCACCTGTTCCAGCTTCTGCAGCACGGCTTTGTCGTCCGCAAATTTGGCAAAGTCCTGCAGCTTGGCCGCGTCTTTCTTGAAGCCGTCGCCGATGGTCTCGCTCAGCAGGCCGGTGAGGGCCGGGTTCGAGGCCAGCAGCCAGCGGCGGTAGGCGATGCCGTTGGTCACGTTGGTGAATTTTTCCGGGCTGTACAGGTACCAGTCGTGGAACACGCTCTGCTTGATGATGTCGCTGTGCAGCTTGCTCACGCCGTTGATGGTGTGGCACACATAGCAGCAGATGTTGGCCATGCGCACCTGATTGTCGCCCAGGATGGCCATGTAATTGATCTTGCCCCAGTCGTCGTGGAACTTCTCCTGCAAAGCGGCGCGGCAGCGATGGTCCAGCTCCTCGCAGATCTGGTAGATGCGCGGCAGCGTCTTTTTGAAGATGTCGACGTTCCATTTTTCCAGCGCCTCGCTCATCACCGTGTGGTTGGTATAGGCGAAGGTGCGGCGCACGATGTCAAAGGCGTGGTCCCAGGTGAAGCCGCACTCGTCCAGCAAAATGCGCATCAGCTCGGGGATGGCCAGGGTGGGGTGGGTGTCGTTGATGTGGATGGCCACCTTCTCGGGGAAATTGTCCATGGTGCCGTATTGGGCCAGGTGCTTGCCCACAATGTCGTTGATGGACGCGCTGGACAGGAAGTACTGCTGGCGCAGGCGCAGGATCTTGCCCTCCACGTGGTTGTCGTTGGGGTACAGCACCTTGCTGATCAGCTCGGCGTTGGCGCTGCTGCGCATGGCGTTGTCGTACTCGCCGGCGTTGAAGCTGCCCATGTCGAAGCCGGGCGCCTTGGCCTGCCACAGCCGCAGCTGGGACACGCCCTTGGAGCCGTAGCCGGCCACGTACATGTCGCTGGGCACGGCCAGCACGCTGGCGTAATTTTTGTGCTCCACGTGGTGGTAGTTGCCTTCCCAGCCCTCCTCCAGGTAGCCATCGAACTTGATCTCCACGGCCTGGTCGGGGTGGCTTTTCAGCCACACGCCGCCGCCAGGCAGCCAGTTGTCGGCCTTTTCCTGCTGCCAGCCGTCCACGATCTTCTGCTTGAAGATGCCGTACTCGTACAGGA
>CAJMEU010000039.1 GCA_905212515.1 uncultured Oscillospiraceae bacterium
CCGAGGGCGGCCGTGTGTGGTGCATCGTGTTCAGCCAGGACGCCCCTGTGCGCGGGGACCAGCCACAGCCCACGGCCAGCGGCGCCGAATGGGCCCGCCAGCTGACTGCCCTGCTGAGCGAGGCGCAGCTGCCCGCCATCGTCTGCGTGGTCACCGACCATATCGCCGCTGCGTTGGTGCTGCTGAAGGATCCGCCCCAGGAGGCGGCGGCCCGCTTTGCCCGGCAGGTAAAGCTGCTGCCGGGCCTGTCCGCCGGGCCCTCGTTTTCCGTGGGGACGGCCGGCCCGGCGGCAAATGCGGCCGAACTGGCGCTGGCTTTCTCCCATGCCTGCGGCGTCATCCACCGCCGCTTTTTCCTGGGGCCCGGGGCGGTGTGCTTTTACAGCGGCCCCGAGGCACGGGCCGCCCATCCGGCGGATTTCCGCGAGGAAGCGCGCCTGGTACAGGAATTGGTACAGGGGGGCGAGCTGAACCGGCTGAAAGCCCTGATGGAGCGCGTGTGCGCCCAGCGGGACCGTTACGCGGTGGACGACATCGACCAGCTGCGCCGCCTGTTCAACATCGCCGCGGAGGCGCTGATCCACCACACGCAGATCTGCTGCCCCTGTGCGGCCGAGCTGCAGGTGCTGGACACGAACCCGCTGGCGGTGATCGGCGGCATGTCCTTCCTGGATGATCTGCTGGACTGGCTGCGCGGGCTGATCGACACGTGCCACGGCTTTTTGCAGCGCGCGGCGGGCGACGGCAACATGCGCCGGGGGTTCACCTATATCGAGCAGAATTATATGCACAACCTCACGCTGAACAGCATCTCCGAGGTGGCGGGCTTCAGCCCCAACTATTTCTGCAATGTTTTCAAGGAATATACGGGAAAAAGCGTCAGCGCCTATCTGACCGACCTGCGCATCCAGCACGCGAAACAGCTGCTTACGGCCACCAATAAAAGCATCAATCTGATCGCCGAAGAGGTGGGGTACGAGTCCTCCAGCTACTTCATCAAGGTGTTCAAGGACCTTACGGGCGTCACGCCCAACCATTTCCGGCGCGTCAACCGATAGCGCACGGCCTTGGGGGAAGGTGGCGCGCACGGATTTCCCTGTGCCGGCGGCCCCGGCCGCAAAAAGCCCGCATCCCCAACGGGATGCGGGCGCAAGGGCCGCTTTACATGTCCAGCATGTACTGAAGCATCGCGTCCTGATAGCCCGGCAGCATCTCATGCCCGAACTCCGGGTATAAGAAAATCTGCTTGCGGCCCTCAGGGATTTTGTTGTATGCGGCGAACTGGGTTGGCGGCGGGCACTTGTCGTCCAGCAGCGCCGTGTACATTCTGACCTCCGCCTTGATGCGGGGGGCCAGGTTTTGTATGTCGATGTATCCCAGCTTCTTAAATATATCGTCCTCCCGCTCATGGCGCGGGTCAAAACTGCGGAAATATTCCTGCAGCTCCTCGTAGGGTTCGGGGATCGCTTCCATCCCGCACACGAAACGGTAATCGGACAGGAAGGGAAACATGGGGGCCGTTCTGTTCAGGCGGGGCTCCAACGCCGCGCACACCATGGCCAGCGCGCCGCCCACGGACCCGCCGTAGGCCCCCACGCGCGTCTCGTCCACATCGGGCAGGTCCATCACGATCTGCGCCAATTGGGCCGCGTCCAGGAAAACCTGCCGGTAATACAGCTTGCGGGGGTCTTCTTCGTCCAGGCCGCGGATGATGTGCCCATGCAGCGTATTGCCCTTGACCCGGCCGCTGTCTTCCGAGAGGCCGCCCTGCCCGCGGCAGTCCAGGGCCGCCGCCACGACCCCGCAGGCGGCAAAGCTTACTTTTTCCATCCAATCCCCGCTGTCCAGGGTATAACCGTGGAAAATCAAAACCGCGGGGACTTTGCCCTTTGGCGCCGCCGGCCTGGCCAGCTTTGCATGGATCCGGGCGCCGCCCACGCCGGTGAAGTACAGATCGCAGCATTGGACGCCCGGCACCTGGAAGGGCGACGGGATCAGTTGTATGTCCGCATCCAGCGCTTTCATCTCCCGTATGCCCTCGTCCCAAAAGGCGTCGAAATCCGCCGGGACGGGGCTGCTGCCCCGGTATGTTTTCAGCTTGTTCAAAGCGATATCCGTCAAATACATATGTTCTCCTTCTTCATAAAAGCGAAACCGCGGCTTTGGGAACCGCGGTTTCTATGTATTTAAAAGTCCAATTCCATTTCTTCGCCGCGTTCCAGCAGGAAGGTCACCGGCTTCAGCCCGTCTGTGCAGCAGCTGATCCACTGGTTCTCCTCTTTGGTATAGGGGTGGAACGTGCCGCCGCGGGCGATGGCCAAAGCATACGGCCAAATATTCTGCCATGCCTCATAGCAGAAGCCCTTCGGGCAGGTCAGGAACCCGTCCGCGATAAACGTCTGGCCCACTTCAAACAAAGGGCAGGTATCGTAATGCTCTGCGATGGACGGTTTTAGATACTGGTCGGCAAGCTCTTTGTTGACGACCTTTTTGATCACCGTTATCTTCACTTTGTACATTTTTCCCATTGCTGTAATACCTCCAATTTCTGTTTTTATATGTACTACGCTGCCAGTATTTTCGCTGGGTTCAGCGTGGTCATCTGATCGATCACGGATTCCGCGACCCCCGCCTCTAAAAGCGCGGGGATCATGAAGGTGGTGAGCCGCAGATACCCCATCGCGCCGCTTTGGCGCAGCATGGTCCTGCCGCAAACGTCATTGCCCAGCACCAATTGCCCGGCGTATCCGGCCTGAATCAGCTCAAAAAGCCCTGCCAGCTTTCCGTATTCGCCGTAATGTCCCTCGCCCATCATTTCAAATCCCAGGGGATTCTGCAGTTCAAAGCATAGATTGACCCCTTTGTCCAGCAGACGTTTCATCTCGTCCGTGGAGACAAAATAAGCTTTGGGGTTGCGGATCGCCTCCGCGAAGGACGCGGGCTTATGCTCGACTTTGCTGTGCGCCAGCACCACACGGGAGAGATCCGCCCCCTCCTCCGCCAGGATCTGTAAAACGCGCATCCTGTCGCCGCCCACCCGTTCACAGGGGTGGATCGTGAGGGGCAGATTGGTTTCGCCGCACACCCTGGCCGCGGCGCGCAGGGCGTTTTCTTCCATCTGGTTCAGATCATTCAGGGCGATTTTGATACTGCCGGGTTGGATCGACGGTCCATCGATCCCGTCCCGTATTTCCTGTTCCATCCGTTTTTGATACCATTGGAGCGGCCTGTCGTAAAATTCCTTTGGCCAGGAATCCCAGGTATAGAAACCCGTGGAGGCCACCACATGCACGCCGGAGCGCTGGGAGACCTCTTTTAAGGCCGCGTTGTTCAAGGTCAGGCCGGGTACGCTCAGCTCCAGAACAGACCTTCCGCCGCTGCGCTTGAAGTCCAGGCATTCCTGTGTCATCACGTCGATGTCGTCCTGGATCAGCGCGTCCGACGCCATGATGGAATTGTTCAGCAGGATACCGACATTTTCCAGGGACACCCGTTCCTCGGCGTGGACCGGCAAACCATTGGGCGGAACGCCCGGCCGCATCCGGTTGCCCAGAACAGCGCCGTAAAACATGATGTGTTCGTGCATGGAGGTAAAGCCAAGTTCCTCGGGCGCGATCGGGCCCAGGACCGTCATCACCTTTTTTCCCTCAGCCATCACGGCCTCTCCTTTCTGTCCCGCGCCTTATGAAACGGCCAGTATCCTTGCGGGGTTTTCCACCAGCATTTGCCGCATTGCAAATTCCGAAAGCCCCGCCGTGCTGCGCAGCATGGGGGCCACGTAGTATAAAAGTCGGCAGTAGCCCTCTCCCCCGCTTGTATGCAGCATGATCTTACCCCGGCAGCCGTTGCCCAGCACCAGCTGTTTGCAGTAGCCTTTCTCCACCAGGTCATACAGCCCGGCGAACTTCAGGAAATCCCCGCAGTCATAATCGCCGGCCAATTCGCTGCCCATGGCGTTTTCAAAGCAGACGGACAAATGATACCCGCTGTCCAGCTGCCGCTGTGCAAACGCCGTATCCAACGCCACAGACGAGGGATCCTGTATCGCCGCGGACCGGCTGGGTTTTGTAAACAGGGGAAGTCCCGCGAGGACCACCCGCTCGGGCGAAAGGCCCGCCTCCGCCAGCGCACGGGAAACACACACCGTCTGCCGGCGGCTATCGCCGCACAGCCGGACCGTCAGCGACAACCCTGTCTCCACCGCGGCGCGGGCCGCCGCCCGCAGCGCGCTGTCCTCATCGCCGCCGCCATGCGGCAGGGATATGGGCAACTGCCCCGGCATTACCGGCGCGTCAAGAAGATCGCCCATCACCTGCGCAAAGTACTCCTGCGCTGTCTTGCCCTGCGGCGCCTGACCCCAGGCGCCGGACAGGTCGCAGGCCTGGACGATATGTACGCCGGTGGAAGCGGAAAGGCGCTGCGCGGCCTCAGCGGCCAGCCCGCACGGGATGCTGCCGGAACCCAAACTTAAAATTGCCTGGCCGCCGGCGGCTTTATACAGGCGCAGTTCTTTTTCCAGCGCTTTCTCATCGGTTTGGCGGAACGCATCCTGCGACAGCAGCGCGCTGCGCTGAAGCATCCCCACGTTTTGCAGGGAGACGGGTTCGTCATCCCGCATGGGCAGCCATTCCCTGGGGCAGAAATCGGGAGAAACGGACTTTCTGGCCGCCAGGCACGCGGCGCTGCCGTCGTAAAAAAGCGCGTCGTCCATAGAGGTCAGCCCCAGGGCCGATGGCTCGATCTCCCCCAGGACTGTCTTGATTTTTTTACGCATCCCACCATCTCCCTATTATTTTGCCAACGCTTAGGAATCGCCGCCCAGGATATCGCCCGCGAGGAAAAGGAAAATGGCGGCCGTCCAGGAAGTTGCGAGGCGGATGTCGGACCCAAACGCCAGATTGAAATCCGGGGATTCCAGCACTAGGTCTTCGCGGTCAAACGGGTAGTGGCAGAGGGCAAACCCATCGCGCACCACCTTGTGGCAGAAGCGCCGGGCCACCTCCCTGGCAAGGTCTGTTTTGCCCGCTTCGTAAAGGCCGGTGGCCATCATCAGCTGAACCGGCGAGACCAGGTTGCCCCGCAGGAAACAGTTGGTGAACGAGAACAGCGGGCTTCCCAATTTTTCAGAGGCGATGCCAAAATCGGTGACATAGTTCCGCGCCAGCGTGTCGGCGATCTTATCGATCACCTCGGCGGGCAGGCGTTTGCCCAGGATGATGGGATGGTAGACGGCAATGGAATCGGACGGCACCTTTTCGTGGGTGGTGGACAAGGTGGGCGTAAATTTTTCGCCGTCCCAGAAATCCATCATGCGGTCGAACAGGAACTTGGATTTTTCCGTCCACGCCCGGGCCTCGTCGTGGAGGCCGATCCGCCCGGCCAAGCGGGCCAGCACCTCGCTTTGGAGCGAGAGGTAAGCGCACAGATCGGCCGATTCCAGCGGCACCCCCTTGGAGAAGATGGAGGCGTCGTCCCAGCCGGATTCATCGCCGTGATTGTACTGCGGCACGCCGTCCTTGTCCGTATCCCGGTAATTGAGCCACCAGTTGGTCCACTTGCACAAGGGCTCGTAGACCCAGCGGTACTGCTCGACGGTGAAGGCAGAAAGATCGGCGTGGTCCAAAATCCAGGCGGCGGCAAAGCCCTGGAAGGGCGGTTTGGTGCACAGATACATGGCGCTCATGCTGTTGATCCAGTCCGGCAGCTGCCCTTCGGGAAGCTGATAGTCGAACATATTGTGCAGGAACTGCCAGGCGGTTTCCGGATCGCGCCAGGCCGTCATGGCCTGGTAGCTTTGCTGCCAGCCGAAAGCATCCACCAGGTGGTTGCGCGACATATAGACGACGCGGTCTTTCAGCAGCCCGTCCGGTTCCATCACGTGGGACCAAATGGTATAAATGGCCACCCGGGCGGTCGCTTCAAATTCAGGGGCCACCTTGGGGTATTTTTCACCCCACTGGGCCAGCGCGCGTTCGTTCTCTTCCACGCACTGGTCGAAGGGACGGTATTGTTCCAGCCGCAGGCCGTTGGAAATATAGGCGTGTACGACGCCTTCAAACATCCCCGCGTCATCGGCCCAGTAATCGAAGGTGGAATCCTCGGGCCGGAACTCCCGCCAATTGTACGGCGCGTCATTTCGGTAACGCCCGGCCAGCGGGACAAACAGGAATTTGCCCATCAGGGCAAAGCCCATTTCAAAGCTGCCGTCCTCGCGGGCGCAGCCGCCCTCGTGGGAGGTCATCCTGCATAGGAAGCGCAGCCCCACCCCCTTGCCGAGGAAGTGAAGGATGTTTTTTTCCATACAGAATTCCACGTAGCCCTGAGGGCACTCCAGGCGCAGGGTGGTAAACCCGGCAACGTAGGAATAGGGCACCTCTTTCCCGTCATAGGTCAAGCTGATGCGCGCGAGGGAAGAGCGCTCCAGGTTGCCGCCGTTGCTTTTGGTCAGGCTGAGATACAGATCGTCGTTGCGCTCTTCAAAGGGCACATCCCGGGTGGTCGTGACCGACATCAACGAGCCCTGAGCGCTGAAAGGCAGCAATTTTAAATCGTAGAGAGATCGTTCGCTTTTCATATCTTGTCTCCTTCATCCAATTCGAGATGGAGCACCTGATGGTCCAGTCTCCGGTCGTTCCGATAATACTGAATAAAGTGGTCTTCATGAGAGCCCAGTCCCGAATAGGCAAAGGGGGCGTCCGTATTGGGGCGCAGGGGCCTGCCGTTGGAATAGGTAAAGATCTTGTCTAGCTCATCCAGGAAATCCTGCGGGAGTTTCAGTTCAACAATGCGTTCCACATCATCCAAATGGGCCACGGTGCGCGCGCCCACGATAGCGGACGTCACCGCGGGATTATGCAGCACCCAAGCGGAGGCCACCACATTCTCTTTTTCCCCCAATTCAGCACACAGGCGGGAAAACGCCTCCAACTGAGCATTGTTTTCCATATCGTAGTCATACTCGCGGGTCACAAATTCAGTGCGGGACCCGGGAGCGGCTTTCTTTTTCCCTGAGAGGATGCCGCCGGCCAGGGTCATGAAAGCCAACACGCCGATGCCGAAGCGCTGTGCGGCGGGGATCACTTCCAGCTCTACAAAGCGGTTCAAAAGGCTGTAGTTGGATTGTTCGGACGCAAGGCCGAAATAGCCCAGGTGCTTTGCCGCCATCTGCTGTTCCGCCAGAGACCAGCCCGTGGAGTTGCAGCCGCCCGCGTAGAGGATTTTCCCGCACATGATGTTCCTGTGCATCATTTCCCAGTACTCCTCGTCGGTGATGCGCTTATCGATGTGGTGGGACTGGTAGATGTCCACATGGTCGGTCTGCAGCCGGCGAAGGGACCCTTCCAGGCTTCTTCTGCATTTGTACAGGGACACGCCCACTTCCTCGTTGGGCTCGCCCGGCTGCAGGTGGCCGTAAAACTTGGTGGCGATGACCATTTTGTCCCGGCGGCTTTTATCCTGGGCCAGCCACTCGCCGATATAGCTCTCGCTGCGGCCCTCGTTGTAAACGTCGGCCGTGTCGATAAAGTTGATGCCCAGATCGAAGGCCCGGTCCAAAATGGCAAAGGTCTCCTCTTTGGAGGTTTTGTCTCCAAAATGCATGCCGCCCAGGCATATTTTGCTGACGATCATATTCGAGCGTCCCACATATCCGTACTTCATACGTTATCTCCTTACTGCGCGATGGCGGCGCGCATCACATTGTCTTGGGTGATGTTCGGCTTGCTGAATTCGCCCGTGATCTTTCCGTTGCTTAAAACGATGCAGCGGTCACTCATGGACACCAACTCCGGCATATCTGAAGACACCATGATGATGGAGGCGCCGTCCCGCACCAATTCCCGCATAATGGTGTAAATTTCAGTTTTCGCGCCCACATCGATGCCCTTTGTGGGCTCGTCGATCAGCAGGATCTCGGGCTTGGCCAGCAGCGTTTTCCCCAACACGACCTTTTGCTGGTTGCCGCCCGACAAAGCGATGATGATCGATTCCATCGAGGGGGCCTTGATGCGAAGGCGTTTGAAAATGGCATGGGCGCGTTTCTTTTCTTCATCCTTTTCGATAAAGAATTTGCCGGGAAGCAGCTTCAGGCTGTTCAGCGTCAGGTTTTCCCGGATCGTAAATACGCTGACGTAGCCAGAGCGTTTCCGCTCCTCCGTCACAAAGCCGATGCCCGCCTGGATCGCCTGCTGGGGCCGGGTAATGGCAGTTTTCTTTCCCTTGACATAAATCTCTTTCTTTACGTTGTTGGTCAGATGCCCATAGATGGCGTTGAGCGTCTCTGTCCGGCCGGAGCCGACCAAGCCGCCGATGCCCAAAATTTCCCCCCGCCGGACCGAAAAGCTGATGTTATGCACGATATCCCTGTCCCGCATGGTGGGGTGCGGGATGGACAAATGCTCAACGCGCAGCATCTCCTCGCCGATGTCCGCCTCGCCCTGAACATAAAGGGCTTCGATCTTGCGGCCGACCATCGCTTCGATCAGTTCGTCCTGTGTCACACTTTCGATATCACGGGTAAAGATGCACGCGCCGTCACGCATCACCGCTACGCGGTCTGCGATCCGATATACTTCGTCCAATTTATGCGTGATAAAAATGCATGACAGCCCTTTTTGACGGTATTTGTCCAAAAACTCAAACAGTTTATTGAACTCATTTTCATCCAGCGCGCTGGTGGGTTCGTCCAGCACCAGGATCCTCGGCTCTTTCTGCATGGCGCGCATGATGGCCAGCATCTGCAGCTGGCCGCTGCCCAGGCTGCCGGCTTTTTCCCGCGGGTCCGCCTCCAGCCCGATCTCTGCAAACACCTCGGCCGTCTTTTTATATAAGGTGCCATAATCCACAAAGCCCGCTTTGCCGGGAAGATTCCCCACGAACAGGTTTTCAGCCAGGCTGGCCTCCATGATCATATTCAGTTCCTGGTAAACCATCTCGATGCCGCAATTTTCCGAATCCTTAACGCCGGAAAAGGAGACCGGTTTGCCGTCGATCAGGATCTGGCCGGTATAGTCTTTGTTGGTATAGCTTCCGCTCAGCACCTTCATCAGGGTGGACTTGCCTGCGCCGTTTTCCCCGCAAATGGCCAGTATCTCATTTTCTTTCAGCTCGATCGAGATATCTTTCAATGCCACCACGCCGGGAAAGCGCTTGGTCACGTCCCGTACCTCAAGTATTGTTTTTTTCATATGCGGTTGTCTCCGTTCAAATCTGATTATTGATCTGCCGGCGGTACTTGTCGACGAACAAAGAGATCAAGAGGATCAAGCCAATTACAAGGTTCTGCCAGAAGATAGAGACCCCAATGACGATCAGAACGTTCTGGATGGCGGCAAGCAGGATGCAGCCCAGCGCCGCGCCGATGACGGTGGCTGTCCCGCCGAACATGCTGGTGCCGCCGATGATAACAGCGGCCATGATGGTCAGCTCTGTGCCGGTGCCGGCCGCGGGCTGCGCCGTGGCGAACCGCGAGGCAAGGATCACACCGGACAGCGCCGCCACAAGGCTTGTCATCATATAAAGGAGAATGGAATACCGCTGTACGTTGATGCCGGCCAGATGCGCCGTCTCACGGTTGCCGCCGATGGCCAAAACACTGCGCCCCGCTTTTGTGTAGACCAGGATGATGTGCCCGATCACGCCGATCACCAGCGCATAGAGTACAGGCAGCGGGATGATGCCAAAAAGGCGGAATTGGCCGATCTGTTTAAATGCCGAGGAGAAGCCGGACACCGCCACGCCCTGCGTGGTGACAAGGATGATGCCGTTGAGCACATACTGGACGCCCAACGTTGCCAGGAAGCCCGGCAGATTCGCCTTTACAATAATAAGGCCGTTCAGATATCCTACAAAAGCCCCCGCCAGCACGGCGACCAGGATGGCCAATACGATGGGCAGGCCGGCCTTCAGGCAGAAGGCGCAGATCACGCCGCCGAAGCTGGTGGCCGCGCCGATCGATAAGTCCATGCCGCCGCCCGCGATCAGGAACGTAAGGGGCACGGCGATCATGAACGAAAAGCTGGCAGTACGCAAAATATCCAGACGTGTGTTTGCCCGCAAAAACTCCGGATTGATAACCGCGACCGCAATCGCCAGAACCACCAGGGGCAGAATCGTACCCATTTCCGCTCGGCTGAGCAAAATTTGCTTTAATTTCTTTGTCTTTTTGGGCGCACCCTCGTTGGAGCGCTTGCTGCCGGTGACTTCCACCGGCATTTCTTTTTCACTCATCACGTTACACTCCTCAGGCATTTTCCTGAACGTGTCCGGGGCCGGTGAAAACGATCCCCGGAGACGCCCGGTTGATAAATTCAGTTTATGCGTTCATGTCGATGTCGTGGTCCGCGATCCACTGATCCACATTTTCCGCGGTGATGGCATTCGCGCCCGCGTCGTTGTTGTATTCCACAGTGCCGCCCTCGCGGATGGTTTTCGCCAGTTCGCAGGCGCCATAGCCGGTGCCGTACCAGTTCAGTGCGATGGTGCCCAGCAGATAGCCGTCCTGCACGGCGCGCAGGATCTCCGGCGCGTCGTCCATGCCGATGGCAAAGAACTTGCCTTTGAGGCCGCGGTCTTCCACCAGGGCTGCCGCGCCCAGGCCGGCATAGCTGTCGATGCTCATCATGCTGTTCAGGTTGGGCTCGGACAACATCAGCGCCGAGAGGTTATCCTGGGCCTTCGCCGCGTTGGAATCGCACTCCAGACGGCCGACGATCTTTGCGTTGGGGGCCAATTCAACCAGTTTCTTCTCAAACGCTTCACGCGCAGTGTTGGCCACAGTGTTCGACATGTTGGTCTGCATGGGCGCGCAGTAGATGTCCTGGTCCTTCATCGCGGCCACCAGCGTCTCCGCGGCGGCAATGCCGATGCTGGCGGGGTTGGTGCCGATCACCGCATCACAGCGGTCCGGGTCGTCGGCGTTGATGGCGATGATCGTCACGCCGGCTTCCCGCGCGCGGTCCAGCGGGTCCGCCCACATATCCAGCTCCATCACCGGAGTGATAAGTACATTGGCGCCATTGGTGATGGCCGTCTCGATCAGGTTGATCATTTCATTGTTGGCGTTGGCAGACGTCGGGCCCAGGTACTGGCCCTCCCAGCCAAATTCCGCACAGGCGTCCATAAAACCTTTTTCCGCCTGGCCCCAGGCGGCGCCGCCGGACATCGGGCCGATGAAGAAGGCCTTCACGGATTCCGCGTCGGACGGGGTGGAGGGTGCGGCACTTGAGGGGGTTTGGGACGCGCCCTGGGAAGGCGCCTGCGAAGAGGCGGAATTGCATGCCGTAAGCAGCAGGGAGAGGGAAAGTACCATAGCAAGCGCAAGACTGATCCATCGTTTGTTCATTTTTGTGTCCTCCTAATAAATTTATTTTTTTAAGCTGAGATAGCTTAAATTTTTCAAAAGGCAATGGGGGCTGCGTCTCTGGAGACGCATTTGACATTTTCAGCAGAATTGGCTTCAAAATGGACGCCGTTCGGAAAGCCCGTCTTATTTTCAGGCGACGCATGGGCCATCAGGTAATTCACCGCCCCCAGCATACCCGCACTGTTCCCGCACTGGGCCAGCTCAACGGAAAAATGTTCCGCCATCTCTTGCGGCAGCCGGGCCTGAATGGCCCGTTTCAGCCGTTTCAGGAGCAGCGGCCCCCGCGCGGTGATCCCGCCGCCGATGACCAGCTTTTCCGGGTCGGTAATCAGCAGGATATCCGCCAAACTTTGCGCCAGCCCGTCGATCCACTCGTGGTAAATACGCACTGCGCCGGGGTCTTTTTCCACCACCAAGTCAAAAAAAGCATTTGGCGTCAATGCCGCCTGCCCCAGCGTTTCGGATGCTTTTTGCATCAGCGCGCGGGCCGAATAACCTTGCTCCAGGCAGCTGCCGTCGGGGCGGTAACGCATATAGCCGATCTCGCCCGCATGGAAGTGCGCCCCTTCGTAAAGCTGGCCCTTCTGCATCAGCGCGCCGCCCAGCCCCGTACCGATGGTAATGCAGAAAAGGTTCTCGCAGCCCTTGCCTGCGCCCATCCAGTTTTCCCCCAGGGCTGCGGCGCGGACATCATTCAACACCCGCACCGGTTTTCCCGTATATTTTTCCAGCAGGGCGCGCAATTCCAACCCCTTTAGGTAGGGGATATTCTCGATGCCGCCGACCACCACGCCGCAGCGCGAATCGACGATGCCCGCCGTGCAGATGCCCACGCCCAAAACGTCTTTGTGCTCCTGTGTCAGGTGGTATAGATGATCGAGAAAATATTCCACGCCTTCTTCCACCTTCGTCTCCAGCACACCCATGCTCAGGATCTCGCCGGCGGCGTCGATGACCCCCCACGTGAGTTAGGTACCGCCGATATCGATTCCTAGATATGTATCGCTCTCTTCTTGCCCCTACCTTCTCCTGGGAGGTGTTCCCCCGCCCGAAAGCCATTTTTACCCCAAAATGCGCACAGCCCGCGGCACGGTGTTTTTATAAAGAATGAACAGCCCTTTGCTGTACACTTTTTCCCCCACCTGCATCACCTTGAACTCGGGTACATATTCCGCGCCCAAATGATGGATAAAAGCATTTTTGATCGCCGCCAAGTCCTGCTGGGTCAAATAGTCCGAATCGATGACGATCAAATCAGGATCGATCACGCAGCAGGTATTCACCAACAGCCGTGCCACCAGGTCGGCCAAGTCTTCCCGCCTGTTTTCCCGCACCAGGTTTTTTACAACAGCTTCCAGGGAGCTTGCGCCCTGCTTTTGCTCGTCCCATTTGCCGATATTCATGAACCCCAGCTCACCGACAAAATTACGTTTGGTTTTATAGAGCTTATTATCAATCACCACGCCGGCGCCGATGCCTTCGCCCAAGTACAGGAAAAGCATGTTTTTCACTGTGTCATTTCCGTAATTTTCGTAGCTTCCCAGGGTGGAAGCGTTGATGTCGTTCTCGACAATGGCCGGTATTTCAAAGTGTTCTTCCAAAATTTTTCCAAGATTGACGCCTTCCCATTCCGGGATCAGCGGGATGTTGGTAACCATGCCCTCCGACACCGTCCCCGGCACGGCCAACGCCACGGCGCACACTTCATTTGCCGCCCGCATTTTTGCTTGGGCGATCACGGTGAACAGCTCTTCCGTCCAGCTTTCCTGCCCGTGATTTTCTTTATAATTAGAGATGTTATTTCCATCAATATCCCGCAGGCGGACATAGTAACAGCCGGAACGGATGAGGATGGTGATGACCGTGCCAAAACTTACGTCGATGACATACTGTTTGGCTTTCCGGCCACCGGTGGAATCCCGATAACCCGCCACGGCCACTTCGCCCGACTGTTCCAGTTCATCCACGATCTTGCCCACCGTCACCAGGCTGAGCTGTGTCTCTTTGGCAATCTGAGACTTGGTTGTCATGGGGTTTTTTTGAATATATTCCTTGATCAAAAGCATATTGGCTTGTTTGATCACGGAAGGGGTTCCTGCTATCGTTCCCACATTGTGCATCTCCTCAGATGTCATATAACTTAATAAACTTTATTAAGTATCATCATTATATACATTTCTCACGCTATTTGTCAATAGATTTTTACTTTTTCGTGCATTTCGCTAGCTTTTCGTGGTGAAAATTGTGGATAATATAATTTTTCTTTCCTGAAACTGGAAAACAAAAAAGGATATCCGCCCATACGGATATCCTTATCAATAAAATGAGTTCCTGTTTTTTGCTGTTTTAACTATCTTCTTTTGCTAGGGGCCTTCGCCGTCCCGGCGGCTTATGCGCCGTAAAAGCACCTGATCAGCCGCGCGCTTTTCAGCAGGGCGCGGGGCAGATGGAACGCACATTTCTGGTAACCGCCCTTGTTGGTCAGGCGAGGCGTGCCGTCCCGGTGCAGCGCGTAGTACCATTCACCGTGCTGCGGATCGGCAAAGTGGGCGCGGCAGTAATCCCACAGGGCCATAAATTCCTCCAGGCAGGCGGGATCCTGCAGTTCCCTGGCTGCCCACAGCAGCGCGGGCAATGCTTCCGCGTGGGTCCACCACACTTTCTCATCCCATTGCAGCGCCCGCGGGGCGATCCAATCCGTGAACTGGGGTGCGCTGCCGTCGGCGTTCAGCATATAGAGCACGCCGCCCTGCGCCTTGTCCTTTGCCAGGGCCCAGGTGCTGCGCACGATGGACGCCGCGCCGGGACACGGGATACCCAGCTGGGCGCCCGCCTCCAGGCAGAAGACCATGCTCTCGAAAATATGGCCCGGGTTGATGCGTTCACAGCCGGGCACAGTGCGGCCGGCCAGGGCGCGCACCTCGTACACCACCCCCTGCTGTGGGTCGGCAAAATCATCCAGGATCTGATGCAGCAGCCGCGCGCGCAGCGCGGGCAGTTCGCTTTGCCCCAACAAGCGCTGGGCGGGGTACAAGCTGTTGAGCGCGATCATGGGCACGCCGTGCAGCTGGGCGCCCGGCACCGGCGCCTGGGGCGCGATGCGCTCCCCTACGCCCACGGTGAGTTCCCGTGCCAACGCCTGGGCGGTCTCTTGCACCTTGTCGATCCCCGTGTCGTCGCCGGAGGCCAGGATGTACTGCGCCAGACCCTCCAACGCGAATAAGTCCCCATAGACGGAGACGGGCCCCTGCTCCACCGCGCCGTCCCGCGCCAGGATATAGTGCCAACGCCCCTGGCCGGCCCAGGCGTGCTGTAAAAGGAAATCCCGCCCCGGCCGGGCCAGGGACAGCCATTCCCCCCGGCGGGCCGGGTCTTCCTCCGCCAAGGTGGCGAACATCCATACCATCCGCCCCTGCATCCAGGTATTTTTGCGGTCGTCCCAAACACTGCCCACCCGGTCCAGCCCTGTCAGATAGCCGCCGTACTGCGTGTCCAGGCAACGCGCGGCCCAAAAGGGCATCACGTTTTCAAACAGCATCTCCTCCAGCTGGAGGCGGGCGTTTGTCAGGCGCTTATCCATGGCACTTTTCCTCCAAACGCTGTTCCACCAGCTGTGCCACCTGGGACAGGTCGGCCCTGCCCAGGCCTGCGGCCTGCGCCTGGGCCAGTTGGGCCAGGCCCGCCTCCATCAAAGGCAGGCAGCCGCCCGCGCCCTGGGCCATGCGGGCGGCATAGCGCAGGTCCTTATAGGCCAGGTCGACCGAGAAGGACAGCGGATACTCCTGCGCCGCGATCTTCTCCCCGTACAGCCGGTAGGGCACGCAGGCCACGCCTGTCTGGCCGATGGCCTCGAACAGCGCCTGCACGTCCGCCCCCACCTTGCGTGCCAAGGGGAAGATCTCACAGTACAGCTGGGCGTATTGGATGGCCAGATAATTGTTCACCAGTTTGGCCACGTTGCCGCTGCCCGGGCCGCCCATGTACTGCACCCGGGCCGCGAAGCTGTCCACCACAGGCCGCACCGCCGCCAGCGCTTGTTCGCTGCCGCCGATATAGACCACCAGCTTGCCCTCCTGGGCGGCCTGGGGTGTGCCGGCCAGGGGGGCGTCCAGCAGCTGTGCGCCGGCAGCAGCCAGCTTTTTGTGCAGGGCGATGGTGGTCTCGGGCAGGCTGGTACTGGCATCCACCACGGTTTTGCCCGCCATGGGCGTCTGCAGCAGCTGTTCCACCACCGCTTCCACCGCCGGCGCGTCCGGCAGAGACAGCACGATCACCTGGCTGCGGTTGGCAATCTCGGCCACATCGGCCGCCAGTGCCGCCCGCCCGGCAAAGCGCTGTTTTGCGGCGTCCTGTACGTCGTATACGGCCAGTACATGGCCGGCCCGCAGCAGGCTTTCACACAGGCCCGCGCCCATGCGGCCCAGGCCGATACATCCTACATGCATGGGAATACGCTCCTTCCCCCGGTTTATTCCGGCTGGATATTTACGGTGTACTCGTACGTACCGCCCGCGTCCAGGTGCAAAATGCAGGGGCGCTGGGACAGTTCATAGCCTGCGCCCGGGTCCGAGGGCAGGCCCTGCCAGGGTTCTACGCACACAAATTGGCCTTCGTTGTCCGGCGACCACACCACCACGGTGGGGAACCCGCCGATGGAAATGCGCACGCCCTTTTCCGCCCCCTGAGCCCGCAGCGCTGTCCAGGGTGCGTCCAGCCCCTGCAGCACCAGGCATCCATAGGTGCGGAACAGCTCTTTCGACAGCAAAAGCGTCTGCACATGATCCAGGTACAATTCTTTGGCGGCCAGCAAACCTTTATCCAGCCGCCAGTTCCACGCGGTCTGGGGTGTGGGGAACACGAGAGCGCACTCCTCCAGGGGATGTCCCAACGGCTCCAGCGAAAAGCCCAGGTGCTCACCCAGGGAAAATTCCATACCGCCCAGGCCTGTATTCTCCACCCGGCGCGTCAGCGCCAGGCCCGTGTCCGTCAAGGTGAAGGTGCAGATGAGGCGGAAGGGGAAAGGATAGCAGGCCAGCGTCTCCTCGTCCGCCTCCAGCACCAAAGCGACGCTGTGGGCCTCCTGAAGGGCCACGGTGAACGCGCGGTCCTTGGCAAAGCCGTGGGGCGGCAGCTCATAGGTTTTCCCTTCGTGGACAAAACGCAGGTCCTTTAATTTCCCCGTGATGGGGAACAGCGTGGGCGCGTGGCCCGCCCAATAGCGGGCATCGCCCTGCCAAATGAACTGGGCCCCGTCTTCTTTGCGCTGCAGAGAGCACAGCTCCGCGCCCTGCACATCCACCTGGGCGCTGAATCTCTCGTTTTCGATTTGTATTCTCATATCCGTCATTTCCTTTCTTGATCGGCCCGCGGGGCACGGCGCGCCGCCAATTGCCGGCGGATCACGTCCCACGCCTGGCCGAAGGTATCGT
This sequence comes from uncultured Oscillospiraceae bacterium, assembly GCA_905212515.1. Taxonomy (GTDB): domain Bacteria; phylum Bacillota; class Clostridia; order Oscillospirales; family Ruminococcaceae; genus Ruthenibacterium. The sequence goes on from CAJMEU010000039.1 coordinate 16,792, forward strand.
CGCCGGGCAGGCACACCGGCACAAAACCGTATTTTTCATACAGGGCCACGGCGCGCCAGCTCCAGGTCTGGGTAGTCAGATAGATGAGGCGCTCCGGCTCCAGCCGGGCGAAAACGTCCAGCATGCCGCGCACCAGCACGTTGCCCAGTCTCAGCCCTTGGCAGCGGGGGCGCAGCGCCACCCGGCGCACACGGCCCACCCGCCCCGCGTCGGGCATCTCACTAAACCAGGCAAAGGCCACGCCCATGGGCTCGCCCCTTTGCTCCAGCAACAGAAACCGCCGGGGCAGTTCCTCGGGCCAGGGCGCGAACTCCCGGTCAAAATAGGCCAGCGCCTCTTCTTCATCGGCAAACTCGCCCACTTCCACCTCTACCCGGGCGAAGGCCAGGCGGTCGGCCGGGCCCTCCCAGGTGCGCAGACGCCAACCGCCGTCCGGCAGAGGCGGCCAGCCGCCTTCGGGCAGTCCCGGCCAATTTGCCTCCAGCGGAGGACGGCGCATTTCTACCGGATAATAGGGTACGCTTTTGTCCAGCATGGCAGCTTCTCCTTTCCATGTGTTCGTTCGTGGGCATTGTAGCACGGGGGTGAAAAAACTGTCAATTTTACTATTTATCCAAGTAAAAGGGCTTTTCATTGGTTAGAGTGCATAAATTTAATAGGATCTTTACAGTATTTCTTAAGATTGTTGTATTTGTTACTTTTTTAACCGCTCGTTTCTTGTGATTGTGTTATTATTGGTGAAAATTATTGTACATGACGCCGCCCGCGCCTGTTACAATAAAGGCATCCCAAAGGGACGCCTGATTGCTGCAGCATCTGTTTCCCCTTGTGTCATGGAGAATCATTACATGAACTTGAAAAGGAGCCGTCTTCGATATGAAAATAGGTTTTATTGGCCTGGGCCGCATGGGGCGCGGCGTGTGTGAGAACTTTGTACGGCATGGCCACGACGTGGCTGTGTACGACGTTAGCGCCGCAGCCATGGAACATTTCCGCGGCCAGGCCGAGCTTTCCCCCGACCCCGCAGCCCTGTTCCAGCGCAGCGAGGCCGTGCTGCTCTCCCTGCCCTCCTCCGTCCAGGTGGAGGACATGTGCGAGACGTTCTTCGCCTGCGGCGTGGAGGGTAAAACGGTGATCGATCTGTCCACCAGCTATCCTCTGTCCACCAAGAAACTGCACGCCGCTTTCAAAGAGCGCGGCGGCGTTCTGCTGGACGCCCCCCTGATGGGCAACCCCACCATGGCGGCCGAGGGCACCATCTCCGTCACCGTGGGCGGCGACGAAGCCGATTTCGAAGCCGCGCGCCCCATTTTCGAGGCCTTTACCAGCCGGGCGGATTACATCGGCGAGGCCGGCAGCGGGCATCTGGTCAAGTTGGCGCTGAACTTCACCGGCCTGATGTACGCCGTCACCTATTCGCAGATGTTCCCCCTGATGGAAAAGCTGGGGCTGGACACGCAAAAACTGTTCGACATCATTTGTGAGCAGAAAACCAACTGCGGTGTGTTCCAGTTCTACGGCCAAAAAGTGAAAGACCGCGACTACCGCATGGACTTTGCCCTGGCCTTCGGCCTGAAGGATCTGGGCTTCGTCAAGGGCCTGTACGAGGATGTCAACTGGCCGGCCTTTCGCCTGGACGGCGCGCTGGACCTGCTGCGTACCGGGATGAAAGACGGCCGCGGCGGACACGACTTCTCAGAGGCGGCCGCGGTGATGCGGGATTATCTGGAGCTTTAATTCCCAAGACGGTTTCGACCCAACAGCACAAAAGTTTGTAAAACAGAAGGAGGCACACTATGACCGCAAAAATCAAACGCCCGATCGCATTGGTGCTCGCGATCCTCATGACGCTCTCGCTCGCCGCCTGCGGCGGCGGCGCGTCCTCCAGCGCGCCCGCTTCCACCGCGCCCGCGCCGGCCGCTTCCTCCACGGGGGCTGCGGTCTCCGAGGCCGCCCAGCGCCTGGACGAACAGAAAGAGCTGAACATCATGTTCGTGGCGGGCAACTTTCCCGAATCCATGCAGAAGATTTACCACGAGTATGAGGAACAGTACGGTGTGAAGATCAACTACACGGTGCTGGGCGTGGACACCTACTACCAGAAAATGCTGGTGGAGCTGTCCTCCGGTTCCGACGCTTACGACCTGATCTATCTGATGAGCCCGCAGTTCCTGCAGTACGCCTCCAACGATTGGCTGTACCCGCTGGACGATTTCATCGCCGACAAGACCATCACCGACGACGCCCTGCTGGACCTGGACGGCCTGATGCAGTCCTCTGTGGACGCGCAGCGGTACGACGGTAAGCTGTACGGCCTGCCCGTGGCCTCGCTGACCACCCTGCTGTACTGGCGCAAAGACTTGTTTGAGGCCGCCGGCCTTGACCCCGAGCAGCCGCCCGAGACGTGGGAAGAGCTGCGCGACTACGCCAAATTACTGCACAAGGACGGCATCTCCGGCGTGGGGCTGCGCGGCGCGCGCAGCGCCGGCGGTTCGGAAGGCCTGATCTGGGAGTGGCCGATGGTGATGTACTCCATGGGCGGCGACTTTGTGAAGGACTTCCCCAGCGACATGACCCCCACCCTGAACACGCGTTAAGTTGTGGAATCCATCGACTATTACGCCGATCTGCTGCAGAATTACTCCATCCCCGGCGCCACCACCTGCAACTATGAGGACATCACGGTTGCCGTGCAGCAAGGCGACCTGGCCATGTGGATCGACGGCGCGGCCATCGTGCGCAACTACATCGACCCCGACAAATCCGACACGCGCGAGGAAGATGTGGGCTTCGCCCCTGTCCCCGCCGGCCCCGAGGGCCGCTGCGCGCCGCTGAACGTGCACTCGATCAACATCCCCAAGAACGCGAAGAACAAAGAGCGCGCCTGGCACTTCATGCAGTGGGCTCTGTCCGAAGATATCCTGGTCCGCCTGGGTGTTGAGGGCAATCTGGTCACCGTGTCCCGTGAATCCGTATACGACAACCCCGAGTTCATCGCCAAGAACAACATCGGCGACGGCGCCTGGCTGGAAGCCATGCGCGAGAGCCTGGCCAAATATGCCATGCCCAACTACCGCCCGCTGAACCCCGAATGGCCCGAAGTAGCCGATATCGTCAGCGGCTATATCTCCGATGTGTTCGCCAAACAGACAACGGCAGAGGATGCCATGGAAATGGCCAATGAGGAAGTTGCCGATGTCTACCGGGAGGCCGGCTACATCTCCTGACTTTCCCCGCGGCGCGGGGCCCCGGCCTTGACTTTGGTTTTCAAATTTCTTTTCTCTCACAGCGGGGGGGGGGTGGCCCACGTGCGGGAGCCCCCCCCCCAAGGGGGGGGAGAGACCCCCCCAAAGCACCCCCCCCCGCGGGGTGGGGGGGACCGGTTGGGTGAC
>CAJMEU010000040.1 GCA_905212515.1 uncultured Oscillospiraceae bacterium
AGAACTCTTCGGGCGGCCGGAATCTGGCTTCGGGCCGGGCCGCACCGCGATCCGCCGGGCCGTTTCAGCCGATGTTCCCGTCCTGGCGGTAGGCCCGCCAGACGTTTTCAAAAAAGTCGTCGTCCTCCGGGATGGGGCGCACGGGCCGCCAGAAAAATTCACAGGCGCCGTTCCGATACAGCACTTCCTGCACCAGGCCGCCGCGGCTGCCGTCGTCCAGCACAAAGGTGAAGGCGTCCGGCAGCTGGGCAAAGGGCTTTGTGCCCGCCCTGTCCGTATACAGGGCGCTGCCGCGGCTTTTACCGCCCATGGCGGCGTAATCCATCATGGCGGACAGGTACACGTACTGGCTCATCAGCATGTCCCGCAAACGGAACACCCAGCGCAGGTCCGTCTGCGCGGCGGCGGCGACCGTCTGTGCGAACCGCCCCAGCTGCGCTTCCACCTGCCCGCGGTAAGCCTCGATGTCCCCGCCGTTTCGGATGGCCGCGCCGCAGGCGCTCATGCTGCGGCCCGCCTGGGCCCACAGGGCGCGCGCGTCGGTCCCGTTCCCCCCGCGGGCCAGGGCATTGCGGGCCAGGGCGCCCATCTCCCGCAGGGCCTGTTCGGCCAAGGGGCCAAAGCCCTCTTCCGGCGCGCCCCGGCGCTTTGCCGCGATGTACTGGGCCGCCCGGGTGCTGCCCACCTGGCCGGCGTTCAGCGCCGTGCCGCCGGGGCGGTACACGCCGTGGCTGGCGCTGGCCTCGCCCACGGCGAACAGGCCCCGCACATTGGTCTGCCACCAGCAGTCCACGGCCAGGCCGCCGTTGTTGTGCTGGGCGCACAGGGCGATCTCCAGCGGCTGGGCGGCCAGGTCCACGCCCTTGTCGCGGTAAAATTCCACCGCCGGGGCGTTCATGTGCCGCAGGCGTTCCAGCGGGGTGCCGAAGCACGCGCCCGCCCGGCGCAGGTAATCCAGGGCCTCGGGGGCCAGGTCTTCGTAGCGGAAATCGCCGCTTGCCGGGTTCGTGCGGTAATCCAGGTATACTTTGCGGCCCTTGCAGCTTTCCAGATAGACTAAGATGTCGATGATGGAGCTGCCGTCCGCCACTTTGCGCACGTCGAAAGGCCACTGGTAACCCTTGAGGAACAATTTGCTGAGCATCTCGGCGGGCGTTTCAAAAAAGTCCAGCAAAAACTCCCGCTCGTCCGTGCCGTCCGGCGCGGCCGAGAACACCCGCGGCAGCACCTGCATGTACGTGCCGGACACGTTCCACCGCGGCTTCACCGAGGCCAGGCCGTACTGCCACTCCGTCAGATTCCTGCCCATGGCCCCGGCCTCCAGGGCCAGGCCCGTGGCGCCGTAATGGCTGAAGGGATACACGCTGTCCGCGTACATGCCCGCCGGGCCGCCGGTGGCGTACACCACGTTTTTGCAGCGGATCAGCGCGAAGCGCTGCTCCTCCGTGCGGGCTGCGGCGTCCAGGCACAGAAGGCCGTACACCTGGCCGCCGTCGCTGAGGATGCGGATGACCTGCAGCTTGTCAAGCACCGGCACGCCCTTGGCCTGCACGGCCTCTTCCAGCCGCTCGGTCATCTGCTTGCTGGTGTAGGGGCCCACGCTGGTGGCGCGGCGCCGGGGGTCGTGGTCCGTCTTGTAGCCGATGTATTCGCCGTAACGGCCCTGGGGAAAGGGCACGCCCAGCTCCACCAGCTTGAGGAAGCTTTGGGCCGACAGGGCCGCCTCGCACAGAGCGATGTCGCCGTCCACGCACTGGCCGGCGAACAGGGTGCCGGCCATCTCGCGCACGCTGTCCCCGTCCCCGCCCGAGAGGGTGAGCTTGTAGTAGGTCTGCTTATCGCTGCCCGTGTTGCGGCTGGTGCCGCCCAGGCGGTTTTCCGTCACGATGAGGATGTCGCGCTGGCCCAGCTGCCACAGCCGGTCGGCCGCGTTGTAGCCGGCCGCGCCCGTGCCCACCACGGCGGTGTTGCAGGTGTAGACGCGCGCGGAAAAATCCCCCGCGCAAAAGCGCTCTTGTGCCATGGCGCCCTCCCTTCTTATAAACGCTGGATGTGGAATCCGCCGTCCACGTCGATGTAATTGCCCGTGGTGTACTGAAACTTGTCGCTGCACAGGGCGCTGACCGCGCCTGCCACGTCCTGGGGCGTGCCCCACCGGGCGATGGGGAACGCGCCGTCCCCGATCAGCTTGTCGTATTTTTCCTGCACGGCGCTGGTCATGTCCGTGGCGATGACGCCCGGGCGCACCTCGTGCACCAGGATGCCCTCGCAGGCCAGGCGGTCGGCGTATAGGGTGGTCAGCATGGACACGCCCGCCTTGGACACGCAGTATTCGCCGCGGTTGGTGGAGGACACCACCGCGCTGCAGCTGGACACGTTCACGATCACGCCCCTGCGGCCGTCCAGCGGCTGCTGGCGGATCATCTGCCTGGCCACCGCCTGGGTGAGGAACATGTTGCCTTTGGTGTTGACGCCCACCACGTAGTCGAAGCTCTCCTCCGTCATGTCCAAAAGGTCCGCGCGCACCTTGGGCGCCACGCCCGCGTTGTTCACCAGCACGTCCACCCGGCCGAAGGCGGCCAGGGCCGCGTCCACGATCTTCTGCCGGTCGGCCGCGGCGCCGATGTTGGCCTGGACATAGGCACAGGGAATGCCCTTGGCCGCCAGGGTGTCCAGGGCGGCCTGGTTTTTTTCCTGCGGGCCCGTGGCCACCATGACGATGTTGTATCCGTCCAGCCCCAGCTGCGTGGCGATGGCCAGGCCGATGCCCCGGCTGGAACCGGTGACGATTGCCGTTTTTTTCATCTTGTTCGACTCCTCTTCCGTGATACTCTCAGGGGTGCACCAGCTCTTTGATGCTGCCGCTCTTGGGGTCCAGCGCCGTGTGCAGCGCCTGCTGCAGCTCGTCTAGGGGGGAGGTGTGGGTGATGAATTTTTCCATGGGCAGGTCCCGCGCCGCCGCGATGGCGATGGGGAAATCCCAGCAGTAGCCCTGGGCGCCCTGGATGTGGATCTCGTGGGTGACCAGGCGGCTGGCCGCGAACTGCACCTGGGGCTTTTCGTAAATGCCCACAATGGTGGCCGTGCCGTTGCGCCTGAGCGTCATGATGGCCTGGTTGAAGCAGCTTTCGCGGCCCACGCACTCAAAGCTTTTATCCACGCCTTTTCCGCGGGTGAGCCTGGCCACCTCCTGCTCCAAATCGGTTTTGCCGCTGTTCACCGCCGCGGTGGCGCCCACCTGCAGGGCCATGTCCAGGCGGCTGTCGGAAAAATCGGCGATGATCACCTGGGCCGCGCCGCTGCGCCGGCACATGGCGGCCACCATCATGCCGATGGCGCCCGCGCCGATGATGAGCACGGTCTCGCCCAGTTTCACATCCGCCCGGCGCACCGCGTGGGTGGCCACAGACAGGGGCTCGATCAGCGCGCCGGTGTTGTAGGTGAGGTAATCGGGCAGTTCATACACGTAGGGCTCCTTCACCACCACGTAGTCCGCCATGGCGCCGTCGCCGTTGCGGTAGGTAAAGCTGATGTGCTCGCAGTAGCCGTAGTCGCCGTGGCGGCAGGCCTCGCACTTGCCGCACACGATGCAGGGCTCCACGGTGACGCGCCGGCCCACCTGCACGGCGGTGACGGCGCTGCCCACGGCGGCCACGTCGCCGGCGAACTCGTGCCCGATGGTGACGGGCAGGGGCGCCGACGGGTGCAGGCCCCGGGCGATGTGCAGATCGCTGCCGCAGATGGCGCTGGCCCGCACCTTCACCAGCACCTCGTCCGGCGCCAGGGGGCCGATCTCCCGCTGCAGAAAGCGCACTTGAAAGGGCTCGTATACCTCGCCCACACGGTTCTGGATGGTCTTGTCCATAGGAAGCTCCTTTCCGCCGCTCACTGGCGGTGCTCGCGGGCCGTGGCTTCGGCGTTGTATTCTTTAAACAGCGGAGCGTACAGGGCGCTGTCCTTGATGACGCAGCCCGTGCGGCCATGGTCGCGCATGATCTGGGTGCACATGCTGCAGGTGATGCAGCACTTCTTGGGGTCCATGCAGCCGTTTTCCTTCAGCTCACGCGGGGCGTCCGGATAGGCGAAGCTGCTGCGGCCCAGGCCCACGAAGCTGCAGCTGCCGTTTTGCAGGTTGGCCGCCCCCACATAGGGCAGGAACTGGCGCAGCCAGGTGTAGCCGTTGCCCACCACGGGCACGCTGCCGGCCGCCTGCTGCACGGTGCGGGTGAAGGCGAACAGCCGCGCCATGCTCTCCAGCGGGTGTTCGGCCGGCGTGGGGATGCCGTAGCTGGATTTATCGAAGGGCCGCGTGACCTGCGGGTAGATGTAATAGGGGTTGCCGCCGCTGTTGGACAAAAGGTCCACGCCGCTTTCCACCATCTTTTTCACCAGGGCCACCGGCTCGGTGGGGTCGAACTTCCACATGTCCTCGCGGTCACAGCCAAAGCCGTAGGGGTATGGGTGCGCGTCGAACACGTTGAAGCGGCTGGCCACGATGAAGTCGTCGCCCACGGCCTTGCGCACGGCCTCGATGGTGCGCAGCAGGAAGCGGCTGCGGTTCTTGAAGCTGCCGCCGTATCTGCCCTCGCGGGTGTGGCTGGCCAGCAGCTCGCTGAGCAGGTAGCGGTGGCAGCTTTTGATGTCCACGCCGTCGAAGCCCACTTCCCGGGCCAGCAGGGCGCTTTGCACATAGCGCTCGGTCAAAGCGTCTAGGTATTCGTCCGTGACCACGACCTCGTTGCCCTTGTCCAGCAGCGGGTCGTGCTGGGGCACCAGGGGCCGGGCAATGTGCCCTTCGGGCCGGCTGTAGCGGCCGGAATGGGTGAGCTGCAGGATGTTCACCGGCTTGTGGTCCGCGCCGTTCTTCTGGGCGGCCGCCGCGTTGGTCTTTTCCAGCAGGGCGGCAAATTTGCTGCGGTTGGAGGCCGTCAGCATCATCTGCAGCTCGTTGGCGCGCCCCTCGGGCACCACCGCGCAGGCCTCCCACCACAAAAGGCCCGCGCCGCCGCCGGCAAAGCGGCTATAGCGCCGCTCCACCAGTTCGCTGGGCGAGCCGTCCGGGTTCGAGTCGCAGCCCTCCATGGGCAGGACGGCCAGAGAGTTGGGCGCCGTGCGGCGCCCCACCTTTTTGGGCTGGAACAGCGCGCTCAAGTCCTCGCTGAACGAGAGATCGGCGCCCAGCTGGGCGGCTTTTGCCTTTACGTCGTCCAGGGTTTTAAAGTTGAATTTTTCATGTGCTGCCATAAAACAGGATAACCTCCTTCGGGTCGGCGGGGCATCAGCGCCCCGCCGTCTGATGTTCAAAAAAATCGCGCAGGCAGGCAAGGCCCTGGCGGGCCTGGTCGTCCGGGGCCGGGTGCACCTGCACCCAGCTGCTGTCCAGGCCGCCGGGGGCAAAGGTCTCCATGGTAACATGGCCCTTGTAGCCATAGCGCGCCAGCAGGCCGAAAATGTCCGCCCAGGGCAGCACGCCCGTGCCGGGCGCGCCGCGGTTGTTGGCGCAGGCGTGGAAGTGGTTCACCCTGCCGGTTCGCAGCGCCGTCTCCAGCGCGGCGCACAGGTCCCGTTCCTCCAGGCAGGCGTGGTAGGTGTCGAAGTGGACGCCCACGTTCGCCTGGCCGATGTCGTCCACCAGCTGCAGCGCCTGGGCCGCGGTGTTCACCACGCTGGTGCGGTAGCGGTTCAGCGGTTCCAGCGCCAGCTCCATGCCCAGTTCCCGGGCGCGGCGCGCCAGCTCCCGCAGGCCGGTGACGGCCAGCTCCCACTCGCGCTTTTTGTCCTCCGGGCCCAGCCAATGGCGTTTGCCGCCGCCCGCGTACAGCGGGCCCGCCAGCACCCGGGCGCCCAGGGCCGCGCCTGTTTCGAGGCATCCGGTCAGGTACGCCATGGTGGAGGCGCGCACGCCCTCGTCGAAGCTGGACAGGTCCCGCCCCGGCCCCAGGGCCGCGCACAGCGACACCGCCAGGCCCGTGCCGCGCACCTCATCGGCCAGCGCCGGGCCGACCTCCGGCTGCGTCATGGGCAGCTCGACGGCGGTGAAGCCCATGCGGGCGATCTTTTCCGGCAGGCCCAGGCAGTCGGGCCCCAGGCCCGTGCACCAGTTCCACAAATTGATGCCCAGTGCGTTCACGGCAAGCCCTCCTTATCGGGTGGAACGGCGCACGATCAGGTTCACCTCCAGCACGTTGCGCACCGGGGGCGGCAGTTCGCCGTTCTTGTCTTTGTAATGGATCTGATGGATCAGGTTGCGGGCGGCCACGGCCCCCATCTCGTACAGGGGCTGGGCGATGGTGGACAGCGGCGGCTCCATCATGGAGGACAGGCTGACGTTGTCGAAGCCCAGCACGGACACGTCGTCCGGGATGCGCACGCCCATGTCGTGCAAGGCGTGCATCACGATAAAGGCCTTGGGGTCGCTGGTGGCGAAGATGGCGTCCGGCGGCTGGGGCAGGCGCATCAGCTCCTGCGTGGACTGGTAGAAACTGCCCGTGTCCCCCACCTGCCGCATGATGAGGCTTTCGTCGTAGGGGATGCCGTTGTCTTTCAGGGCGGCGCAGTAGCCGCGGTAGCGCTCGCGGTAGAGGTACAGCTCTTCCCGGCCGTAGGCCAGGGCGATGCGCCGGTGGCCCGCGCGGATCAGGTAGCGCACGCCGTTGTAGGCGGCCCCGTAGCTGTCCACCGAGACAGTGTCCATCTTGTCCACGTCCCGCTCTTCAAAACGGTTGATCAGCACCAGGGGGAAGCCCTCGTCCCGCAGCGCCCGGATGTGGTCGGATTTGCCGATGTTGGAGCACACGATGAACCCGTCGATCCACCGCGTTTTCATCTTGTCGATATAGGCCTTTTCCACCGCCACGTCCTCGTCGGTGTTGCACAGGACCACGGTGAACCCGTTCCTGCGGGCCACGTCCTCCACACCGCGGGTGATCTCGGGGAAGATGGAGTTCTGGATGGAGGGGACCATGATGCAAATGGTGTTGCTGCGGCCCATCTTCAGGCTTTTTGCCAGCACGTTGGGATGATAATTCATCTGCTGGACAGCCTCCATGACTTTCTGCCGCGTGGCTTCGTTCACGTAACTTTTGCCGTTCAGCACACGCGATACGGTGCTGACGGAAACGCCGGCCAGGCTGGCCACATGCTTCATATTGGTCATTGGTCCCTCTCCCCCATCACTCAAAGGTTTATCTGCCGGCGGGCGCCGTCAGTCCCGCTCCCAATACACGGTGGCGCCCCGGTGGGCGGACGTGCACTCCTTGCGGTACAGGCGCAGCCAGCCGGTGGCCGGTTTCACCACCGGCTTCCAGGCCGCTTTGCGGCGGGCCAGCTCTTCGTCCGTCACATCCACGGCCAGCGTGCGGGCCTCAATGTCAATATACACCATGTCCCCGTTCTGTATCAAGGCCAAGTTGCCGCCCTCATAGGCCTCCGGGCTGACATGGCCGATGGCCAGGCCGCCGGTGGCGCCGGAAAAGCGCCCGTCGGACACGAGGGCGATCTTGCTGCCAAGACCCTTGCCCAGCACGGCGGCCATAAAGGTCTCCATATGGGGCATGCCGGGGCTGCCTTTGGGGCCCTCGTAGCGGATGATCACCACGTCGCCGGCCACGATCTCGTCCCGCAGGATGGCGTGCCAGGCGTCGTCCTGGCTGTCGTAGCACTTGGCCGGGCCGCTGAACTTCCAGGCGGCCGGGTCCACGGCGCTGAATTTCACGATGGCGCTGTCCGTGCCGATGTTGCCGTGCAGCACGGCCAGGCCGCCCTGCTCGTGGATGGGCTGGGCCACCGGGTGGATGACCGCGGGGTTCTGATTTTCCGCCAGGGCCGCTTTGTCGGCGATGGTGCCGAACATGCCCTTGGCGGCGGTGTCGATCTTGCCGGCTGCCGCCAGCTCCTTCACCACAGCGCCCAGGCCGCCGGCGGCCTCGAACTCCTCCATGGTATAGGTGGGGTGGTTGGGGTAAATGGTGCTGATGACCGGCACCTGGCGGCTGATGTCGTCGAAGGTCTCGGGCGTGATGTCGCAGCCCACCTGGCGCGCCAGCGCCGGGATGTGCAGCACGCTGTTGGTGCTGCCGCCGGTGGCCATCATGTAGCGCACCACGTTCTCGAAGCTCTCCTGGCCGATGATGTCGCTGGGGCGCACCTTGTTCTTCCAGGCCTCCATCACCCCGCGGGCCGCCTGGCGGGCCAGCTCGTGCCACTTTTCCGTCTGGCTGCGGCAGCTGGCGTTGCCGTGGGGGGCAAAGCCCAGGATCTCGGCCATGGCGCACATGGTGTTGGCCGTGCCCATGAAGGGGCAGGCGCCCGGCGTGGGGCAGGCGTTGCGCACCACGCCCTTATAGTCCTCCTCGGACATATCGCCGGCCACATAGGCGGCGTAAGCCTGCTTGGTGTGGGTCAGCGTCAGCATGCGGCCCTTGTAATGGCCGGCGGCCATGTAGCCGCCCGTCAGCATCACGGTGGGGATATCCACGCGCAGCGCGCCCATGATCATGCCCGGCACCACTTTGTCTCAGGTGGCCATGATGACCATGCCCTCCAGCATGTTCAGCTCGGCCACGGTCTCCACCTCGGTGGACACCATGTCGCGGGCCGGCAGGGTGTAGCGGTCGCCGGGGGTGTTGCTGCAAATGCCGTCGCACACGCCGGTGATGGGCAGTTCCAGCGCCAGGCCGCCGGCCTTGTAGATCTCCTCTTTCATCTCGGCGATCACGCCTTTGTCAAAGGGGAAGTGGCCGGGGTTCATCTCGTTCCAGGAGTTCACCAGGCCGATGACGGGCCGTTTGGCGTCCTCCTCGGAAATGCCCATGGCGTACAGCAGCGTATTGCGGTGGTCAAGCGATTCCTCGTTCCATTCACGGATCATAGCAAGTTCCTCTTTTCTGGTCAGGTCACGGCCCCGCGGGCGGGGCCGGCAATTATTTCTGCATCAGATGGATGGCGAAGCCGCCGATCTCCTCGTTCGCGTAGAGCACCAGCACGCGCCCATCAGGCAGATATTTGGCGGATGCATCGTCAAACACGAAGCCCTTTTCCTCCAGATAGCGGCGGGCCGCGGGCAGGTCGGCCGTGGCCAGGGCGATGTGGCCGTGCGCGCCGCGGCCGGGCTTTTTCATCCATTCGATCCGGGTACCGGTAAACCGTGCGTCCGCACTTTCCTTGGCCGGGTTCACAGCCAAATTGAACAAACATTCAAATTTTTGCGCACAGGCGGCGGCCTGGGCCTCGTCGGCACAGTTCACCCCCAGGTGCACGATCTCAAAATCCGGTGTAAAGGCCATGGGTCAGCCCCCCAGATACGCCTTGCGCACCGCGTCGGAGCGCAGCAGCTCCTCGCCGGGGCCGGCCAGGTTGATCTTGCCGTTTTCCAGCACGTAGGCGTAGTCGCAGATGCCCAGCGCCTTGCGGGCGTTCTGCTCCACCAGCAGCACCGTGATGCCGGAATCGCGGATCTGGCCGATCATCTCATAGATCTGGTTCACGATGATGGGCGCCAGGCCCATGGAGGGCTCGTCCAGCAGCAGGATCTGCGGGCGGGACATCAGCCCGCGCGCCACGGCCAGCATCTGCTGCTCGCCGCCGGACAGGGTGCCGGCGAACTGGTTCTTGCGCTCTTCCAGGATGGGGAAGCGCTTGTACTGTTCCTCCAGGTCCTTTTCCAGGTCCTTGCCCTTGAACAGATAGCCGCCCACCAATAGATTATCACGGATCGTCAGTCCGGAAAAGGTTTTTCTTCCCTCCGGCACGTGGACGACGCCCTTGGCCACGATCTTGCTGGGTTTCGCGGGCAGCGCCTCGCCCATGAACTCCACATTGCCACTCAGCGGCTTCACCAGGCCGGAGATCGTGCGCAGCAGGGTGCTTTTGCCGGCGCCGTTGGCGCCGATGATGGACACGATCTGCCCTTGCTGCACCTGGATGCTCACGCCCCGCAGGGCCTCCACATGGCCGTAGCTGACGCAGAGGTCCGTCACTTTCAGCATCGGTTCCATTGTCATTCCTCCTTGCCCAGATAGGCCTCGATCACTTCGGGGTTATGCTGCACTTCCTCGGGCGTGCCCACGGCGATGGTCTTGCCGAAGTTCTGCACGTGGATGACGTGGGAAATGCTCATCACCAGCTCCAGCCGGTGTTCGATCAGCAGGATGCCGAAGCCGATCTCCTTGGAGATGCGCTGGATCAGCTCGGTCAGCTCGCTGACCTCGGTGGGGTTCAGGCCGGCCGCCGGCTCGTCCAGCAGCAGCACCTTCGGTTCGCACATCAGCGCGCGGGCGATCTCGATGCGGCGCTGCATGCCGTAGGACAGGTTCTCCGGCCGCTCTTCCAGATAGTCGGCCATGCCCACGATCTCCAGGTATTTTTCGCACAGCTCCCGGCCGCGTTTTTCCTCTGCGCGACGCTTCGGCGTGGGCAGCAGCCCGCCCAGGATGGAGTATTTGCTTTGCGGGTCAAAGGCGCACAGCACGTTCTCCTGCGCCGTCAGGCCCTTAAACAGGCGGATGTTCTGGAACGTGCGCCCCATGCCCAGACGGGTGATCTTGTACTGCTCCAGCTTGGTGATGTTCTTGCCGTCCAGCGTCACCGTGCCCTGGTCGGCCGGATACACGCCGGAAATGACGTTGAAAATGGTGGTTTTGCCGGCACCGTTGGGGCCGATGATGCCGTGGATCTCGCCGGCGTTGGCCTCCAGGGAAAAGTCCTGGATCGCCTTTACGCCACCAAAGCTTTTATGGATGTTCTTTACTTCCAGCAGCGCCATCAGTGTCCCTCCTTCTTTGTGCCCAGCTTTGCCTTCAGCTTATTGACCGAGCGCTTGATGTTGCGCGGCGTGAGCTCCCATTCGCCCAAAAGGCCCGAGGGCTTGAAGTTGATGATGATGAGCACCAGCACCGCATAGATGACATAGCGGTAATTCTGCAGCCCGCGCAGCACCTGGGGCAGCGCGCTGAGGATGAAGGCGCCCAGGGTGGAGCCCGTCAGGCTGTTGACGCCGCCGAAGAACACCATGATGACCCAGTCCGCGCTTTTCTTCCAGCCGAAGCCCGTGGGGTCCACATAGGACATGTAGAACGCGTACAGGCAGCCAGAGTAGGCCGTGAGGGCCACGCTGATCAAAAAGGCGATCATCTTCACGCGGATGACGTTGATGCCCATGGCCTTGGCGGCCAGCTCGTCGCCGCGCAGGGCGATGCACTGGCGGCCGTATTTGCTGCTTTTGAAGAAAGCCACCAGCACGATGGCCACAACGGCCGACACGGCGGCCAGGGCCAGGGTGGTTTTGCGGGGGATGCCGGTGAAGCCCGAGGCGCCGCCGGTGAGGCTGGTCATGCGGTTCAGCAGGGCGGCAATGGCCTCGCCGAAGCCCAGGGTGACCAGGGAGATATAGTCGCGGCGCAGGCGCACCACCGGGTAGCCGATCAGATAGCCGATCACCGTGGCCATGACCACTGCGATGAGGATGGCCGGCACCATGTGCATGTGCATCTTGACCACCAGCAGGCCCGACGCGTACGCGCCGATGGCCATGAACGCCGCCTGGCCCAGGCTGAACATGCCCGTCAGGCCGGTAAGTACATAGACGCCCGCCACGGCGATGAGGGTGATGAACACCTGCGTAAGGATATTTGATAACAATGCCATACTGTTTCCCTCCTTACGCTTTTTCCTGGATGTTGCTGCCGGCGATGCCCTGCGGCCGCACCAGCAAGAACACCAGCATGATGGCGAATGTGGCGATGGTGTTATAGCCCGATCCCAGCAGTGCCAGCAGCACCGTCTCGGTGACGCCCAGCAGCACGGCGCCGACGACGGCGCCCGTCAGGCTGCCCAGACCACCGATGACCGAGGCGATGAAGCCCTTGACCACCAGGCTGCCCAAAGAGGGCGTCAGCGTGAACTTGATGCCCAGGAACACGCCCGCCACGCCGGCCAGCAGGCCGGAGATGACGAAGGTGAACTGGATGATGCGCGTGGAATCGATCCCCATAAGCTGGGCCGTGTCGCGGTCGAACGAGACGGCGCGCAGCGCGCGGCCCAGACGAGTTTTCTGAATCACATAAGCAAGAACGATCAGCGCCACCAGGCTGATGACGAACATCATCGCGTCGCTGGTGGACAGGACCAGGCTGCCCGCCTTGATGGTGGGGTTCTTGAAAAAGCCCGGAAAGTTGTAGAAGTTGGAGCCCACCCTGATGGTGACAAGGCCCTCATACAGCGTGCCCAGCGTGATGGAGGACACGAAGAAATACGTGGGGGAAGAATGGTTCAGCGTGATGCGCCTGAAGCCGACGAATTCGCCGAACAGCGCGATCAGCGCGCCCACGGCCGCTGCGGTGATCAGCGTGGCGGCCAGGCCCCATCCCTTCGAAGATACCAGGAAATACGCGACGAACGCGGCGGCCGTCATGGTGGCGCCGTGGGAAAAATTTGAAAACTTCAGAACATTGAAGATCAGCGCAAAGCCTGTGGCGATCAACGCATAAATCGAGCCGGTCGCCAGGCCGTTGATCCAGATTTGCAGCGACATGTCGTAGCCTCCTCAAACATCATAAAATGGGCCCCCATCGCAGGGGTTTCCGCAATGAGGGCCCATTTCGTCAAAACTGATTCACAGCACTCGCTCAGCCGGCGAACTCTTCCAGCATGACCGGGGTCTGGTTATCATAGGTGTACATGAACATGCCCATGCCGGTCGGCATATGGGTGGCGGGGTCGATGGTGACCTTGCCGGTCAGGCCCTCGTAGCCCTTCACGCCCTCGATGGCGCTGCGCAGGGCGGCGGCGTCTTCCAGGCCGGCCTGCTCGATGCACTGTTTGGCGATCATCACAACGTCATAGCCCAGGAAGTATTTGTTCACGGCGCTGACTTTGTCTTCAACGGCCGCGGCCATCTCGGCGGTGGTGGCGTCCTCGGTGTTGATGTTGTTAATGTAATACACGTTGGAGCAGTCGCCGCCATACGTGGTGTTGAAGGAGGGGGCGGCGTCCAGGCCGCAGACGATCTTGCCTTCATAGCCCAGCTCGGTGGCCGCGGTCACGATGGCGACCAGGTCCTTGGTGTAGTTCGGGCAGTAGATGGCGTCCACACCGGCGGACACGATGGGCTGCAGCAGGGTCTTGTAATCGGTGTCGGCCGCGCCGTAGGGAACTACCAGGCTGTCGTCGACGGTGATGCCTTCGGCGGCCAGCTTATCGGTGAACGGGGCCAGCAGGGACAGCGAGTAGCTGTTCTCCTGGTTGTAGAGGACGCCGAAAGTCTTCAGGCCGTTCTTCACGGCGAAAGCGGCCATGATCTCGCCCTGCGTGGTGGCGCTGGGCTGGAAGCAGAACATGTTCTTATAGGGGGTGCCGTCCTCTTTCAGCTGGCAGTTGGGGTCCAGGGCGAAGCCCATGACGGGCACGTCGTAGTCCTCAGAGGTCTCTTTGATGGCGTTGGCGATGTTGGCAACGGGAGGGCCGACGATCAGGGCAACCTTGTCCACGGTGACAGCGGTGATGTAGGCGTTCACAGCCTCGGTCACGTCGCCTTTGGTGTCGTAGGTCTTCATGACCAGGGTCTTGCCGTTGATGCCGCCATTGGCATTGATCTCTTCAACGGCCGCTTTGGCACCCGCTTCCACGGACATGCCCAGCGCGGAAGTGGCGCCGGTGATATCCTGCAGGCAGCCGATCAGGATCTCGCCGCCCTCAGCGGGGGCGTCGGTGCCAGTGCTGGCGGCAGGCGTGCTGGCCGCGGGGGTGCTGGCGGCAGGCGTGCTGCTGCTGGCGCCGCCGCATGCCACCAAGCCCAGGGCCATGACCAGGGCGAGGGTAAGTGCAAGGATCTTTTTCATGGTTTCAATCTCCTTCATCAATTTATTGCTTATTGCGAATTCGCAATAATTCCCAGTGAAAAAGCTGCCGGAACGGCTTATGCAATCGATTGCATAAACTTTCCAAACAAAAAATCGAGCACAATGCGCGATTTTGACCTGCCGCAAGCTCAATTTCTGAGCAGATTTTAGCACCAAGGGGGAAAGAATGTCAAGTGCTTAACGAATTTTTCAGAAAAATCGCCAAAAAAATGTATGAAAAGGTTTGCATAACGCCGAAATCTCATTTCAATTCAGTTACAAAATGCGAAAACACCCCTCTTCCCTGCCCGATCGCAGAAAAAAGGGGTGGCGTTTCAGTTTTTGCGCGTTCAGGCGCTTCGGCGCTGGGGCAGCTCCAGAAACAGGCCGTCCTCGGTGACGTGCACGCCCGCGGGAGCCGCTTTGGCGCCGCCGTGCATCCGCCGGGCAAAGGCCGCCAGCTGACGCCGTGCCTTCCTGCGTCGGCGCCGGCGCAGCGCGGCGGCCAAATGCGCGGCGATGGTGCGGCAGGCCACGTACATGCTGACAGCCGCGGCGGCGGCCATCACCGCGAACATCACCTTCAGTATCGTGTCCGGGGACTGACGCGCCGGCGGTTCCTCGGCCGGGGCCGCCTCGTGGGGACCGTCCGTCCAGCCCTCCAGCCAGGCCGCGGGCAGGCCGCCGCCCGCCGGCTGCCCGCCCAAAGCCGCCGCCTGCTGGGCGCTGCGCACGGCCGCCGAGGGCTCGTGGCTGTCACCGGCAAAGGCGCGGTCCAGCAAAAGGGCGCAGTCGGTGAACTTTGCATATTGCTGCGGCACGCCCATCACCACGCACACCAGGGTGCGGCCGCCGCGCGCGGCCGTCTCCACCATGGTGAACCGGGCGTCGGGCGTCCAGCCGCTTTTGCCGCCGGTGCATCCCTGGTAGGTATAATCCGTATCCCGGCGCAGCATCAGGTTGTCGCTGCGGAAGGTGCGCGGCTCGCTGTGCTTATTGGTGGGCTGCATGGTGTATTCCGCCGCGCCCCACAGCTGGCTGAAGCCCTTGATCCCCATGGCCCACTGGGTGAGGCGGGCCATGTCATAAGGCGAGGTATAGTGGCTGTCCGCCTGCATGCCGTGGGCGTTTTCAAAGTGGGTGTTCTGCAGGCCCAGCTCGGCCGCCTTGTTGTTCATCATCTGCACAAAATCTTCGATGGTGGTGGCCGTGTACTCCGCCAGCACGTTGGCCGCGTCGTTGCCGCTCACCAGCATGGTGGCGTAGAAAGCGTCCTGCAGACGGATCTGCTCGCCCGGCAAAAAACCCGCCCGGGACGCCCCCGAGCCCATGGAGGAATAGGCCGTTTTGCTGACCGTGACCGTGCCGGACAGGTCGCCGCCGCAGTGTTCCATGGCCAGGGCCAACGTCATCACCTTGGTAATACTGGCTGGATAATAGGGGCGCGCGCCGTTGTGCTCCAGCAGCACCTCGCCGGTGTCCGCATCCAGCACCAGGTAGGCGGCCGCCGTCACTTCCCCCGCTGCCTGTTCAGCCGCCGCACTGGGCGCCAAGGCAAAAAACAGCAGTGAGGCCAGCAGCAGGGCCAAAAGTTTATCTGTCCATTTTTTCACTTCACGGTCCTCCTCGGACGAAAGCTGCGGAAAAAGCAGCGTTTTCTTTAGTATACAGTTCGTATAATTCGAAGACAAGCCTTTCCTGTAAAAAAATGGATGTCGCAACAGGTCACAAACGGGACATCCCTGACGAAAAAGGCAGCAAACAGCCGATGGCTATTTGTTCGGCCATGCGGCCAGTCCCCTGGCCACGGCCATAGAGATCAGTTTTTTATTGCGGAGCAACAAAAAAGAGGCGTCCCGGATGGGACGCCCCTCGATTTTCAGACGGCGATTCAGCCCTGATACTGCTGGGCCAGGGTGCGGGCCAGCATTTCCAGAGCAGGATATTGGTTTGTTTCCGGCGCCTTGATCACCGCTTCCAGCAGCTGGCGCTGCACCCACACAGCCTTCTGGTCGCGGATGCCCAGCACCGCCAGCTGCCCCATGCTGATGGCCAGTTCCCGCATGCGGTAGGGCTCGCCGGAATGGTACAGCGCGTCGTACAGCGCGATCTGGCCCTGCCAGCGGCTGTCCCGCAGCGCCATGGTGCGCGCGGCGGCGTCATAATCCAGCTCCGGCAGATGGCTCAGCACCTGCTTGAGCTCCTGCACGTCGGCGGGCAGGGTGGGCATGGCGGCCAGCTGGTCCAGCGCGGCCAGCACGCCGGCAAAGACCTCGGAAAAGCCCAATTGGGCGCACACGGTGGCGTAATTGGCGCCGGTCATGCGCAGAAGGCTCCACCAGCGCGTCTCCATGGTGCAGGGCACTTGGGCCAAATCGTGCAGGCAGGAGGCCGTTCCTTTTAGGCCAAAGGGCTCCAGCAGGCCGTGGGCCAGCAGCGGGGCCAAGGCCTCGGGCCGCTGGCTGAGCAGGATGTTCTGCAGCGCGTTGCGGAAGATGCCCGCCGGCAGGCGGCGCACGCCGTCCAGCCCAGCCATGGCGGCCATATATGTATCGGCTTCAATGGGGCAGCCCTTGGCCGCCGCGGCCACGAAAAGGGCCCGCACCCGGGCCGGCGCCTCACGGTAATATTGTACAAGATCGGGCATCACACAGCGAAGCACCCCCTGCTCCATCGTGTACTCCTGTACCCGATTTTCCTGGTTTTCCATGGTTTTCTACGCTCCTTCTAGGGATTCTGTTCTCTATTATAGCAAATTTCCGTTGAAATTGTTTATTTTATTGAAAAAAAATTATATAATAAGATGACAACATTTGGAGCGGCACGCCGCAGGCTGCCGTCCCAGGCCAGGATTTTTGGAAGGTGTGATTGAATGAACGGTTTTGACAGCAATTTGCTGGACGGCAAAACCCGGCTGCATTTCGTGGGCATCGGCGGCAGCGGCATGTTCCCTTTGGTGCAGATCCTGCACGCGGTGGGGTACGAGATCACCGGCTCAGACGTGGGCGAGGGCGATATCATTGACCGGGAACGGGCCTTGGGCATCACCGTGTATAAAGGACACGCAGCCGAGCATGTGCACGGGGCCGAGCTGGTGGTGTACACTGCGGCCATCCTGTCGGGCAACCCGGAGATCGAGGAGGCCCAGCGCCTTGCCATCCCTTGTGTGGAGCGCAGCGTGATGCTGGGTTACGTGGCCAATACCAATCCGCGGCCCATCTCCATCTCGGGCACCCATGGAAAGACCACCACCACCGCCATGACCACGCAGGTGATGCTGATGGCCGGGGCGGACCCGGCCGCCATCATCGGCGGCAAACTGCCCCTGATCGACGCCTACGGCCGCTACGGCGCCGGGCGGGAGATCGTGGTGGAGGCCTGCGAGTATCATAACACATTCCTGCATCTTGTTCCATATATTTCGGTGATTTTGAACATCGACGCCGATCATCTGGAATTTTTCAAGACCATGGATAACCTGAAGGACGCCTTCCGGCGGTTTGCCCTGCTGACCCAGCACACCATTGTGGCCAACCTGGACGACGCCAACACCCTGGACGTGCTGCATGATATGGACCGGCACGCGGTCACCTTCGGCATCGATTCCCCCGCCGATGTGCGCGCGGTGAACGTGGAGGAGTACCGCCCCTCCTTCTTCTGCTTTGATGTGGAGGTGCAGGGCGTGAAAGGCACCCACATCCGGCTGGGCGTGCCCGGCCGCCACAATGTGTACAACGCGCTGGCCGCCTATACGTGCGCCACCATGTGCGGCTGCACGCCCGAGCAGTGCGCCGAGGGCATTGCCGCCTTCCGCGGCGCCGGCCGCCGCTTCGAGCTGCTGGGCGAGGTGAACGGCGTGACCATTGCCGACGACTACGCCCACCACCCCACCGAGCTGGAGGCCACTTTAAAAGCCGCCAAACAGATGGATTACCGCCAGGTGTGGGCGGTGTTCCAGCCCTTCACCTATTCCCGCACCGAGATGCTGCTGGAGGATTTTGCCCGGGTGCTGCCCATTGCCGACCATGTGGTGATGACGGAGATCATGGGCAGCCGGGAGCGCGCCGAGGATTACGCCGTGCGCACCAAAGACCTGGCCGCCAAGATCCCCGGCAGCGTGTGGTACGATACGTTTGAGGAAGTGGTGGATCACGTGATGAAAAACGCCCAGCCCGGCGATTTGGTGATCACCCTGGGCTGCGGCGACATTTACAAGGCGGCCAAAATGATGATGCGGCGCGGGGAATAAACAAAGGATAAAAAGGCAAAACAGGCGGCCCGGAGAGATCCTCCGGGCCGCGCTTTTGCCTTTTTATTTATTGAATGCCGTAACTGGCCTTGATGCGGGCGAACTCCACACTGTCGGCAAAGCCCTGGAACACCTCTTCGCGGCTGTGGCCGTCTTGCAGGTAGTTTGTCCAGAAGGCCACGCCGGTGGGTTCGCCGTCCCTGTCCATGAACAGGTTGTAGAGGGTTTTCACAAACGCCTCATCGGAGAGGTTCTTGTTGTTCATCTCTTTGCTGAACACAAAACCGGACGTGCAGGATGTGGCGTCCACCGTGCCGTCTTTCAGCCAGCGCACCCAGTCCGCGTGGCCCGCCTTATCCGGGTCGCGGGACAGCGCCACCCGGTAGCAGCGCGTCACAAATCCTTCCAGACCTTCCGTGGGCCAAGGATCGATGGGTTCCGGCGGCGTGGGCTCGTCCGGTGTTTTGACGGTCACTTCGCAAACCGCCTCGTGGCCATACCAGCTTTTGGCGGTGACGGTGGCTGTGCCGTCGGCCATGGCCGTTACAACGCCGCTGTCGGTCACCGTGGCCACCGCCTCAGCCGAGGACGTCCAGAAAATGTACTTGTAGGTGGCATCGGCCGGTGTCAACGTCGCTTTCAGCTTGGCCGTCTGCCCCGGTTCCATGGACAATTCGGTTTTATCCAGGGCGACGGCCGTGTCCTGCGTGATGGGCGGGCCGGGCCAGGGGGCGTTGCCCGTATACACCTGGCCGTCTTTCAGCATCCCGCTGGTGATGGGCGTGTCCGGGGCGCTGTCCTGGAAAAATATGCCGCCCAGTTGTTCCGCCGTCAGGGGGTTGCCGGCCTTGTCCACGATGAAGGCCGCGTTTTCGTTGCCGTCGGCATAGTTCGGGGCCAGCGTCACGCCGATGCGGGAAGCAGGGTCCAGCCCGTCCACCACGATCTTCGCGCCTTTTTGCAAGTAGATATTGCGGGGGCCCCTTCCTTCTTGTTTCCCGTAACGGTCACCTGCCCGGACAGCGTCAGCACGGCGTCGTTGTCCAGAACTACAGGGGCTAGAGTACTCATGTCCACCTGCGTCACCTGCACATCGCGCAGGTGCATTGTGCCACTGCACCCAATGGAGCCGCCGGTGATGACGCCCTGCCGCCCCGGGTTCCCCCGGATCGTTAGATTGTCAGCCCCAAGGTATGCGCGACCGGGCCCAACGTCGTGCACCAGGTTCATCGTCCCGTTGAGCTGGATCGACAGCGACCTAATGGAGCTAAAGTTATTGCCGGTGACCGTCACCGTGCCGTTCATCACCACCTCGCCTTTTTCAATCAAATCAAAACCGTTTATGATACTGCCGTCCGGCAGCATCTCCGGCTCTGCCGCGCAAATGGGCGCGGCCAGGGCCAAGGCCAGGCACAGGGACAAACACAGGGCCAAAAAACGTTTCATCGTTCCCTCCTTTTCCTTGCGCGCAAAAAGGGCCGAGGCATGCCGCTGCCGGCATGCTTCAGCCCTTTCGTCGCTGTTGCTGCTTCTCTCTTTACAGAGCGGCGCGGGGGGGGGGGGGGGGGGGGGGGGGGGGGGGGGGGGGGGGGGGGGGG
>CAJMEU010000041.1 GCA_905212515.1 uncultured Oscillospiraceae bacterium
CGCTGGATGACCATGCTCGACATCCTGGGCGTGGAGGACTTCCACGGCGACATCGACTTCATGGTCGCCGGTACCAAGGACGGCATCACCGCCATCCAGATGGACATCAAGGTGGACGGCCTGACCTACGACATCATCGAGGAAGCCTTTGAGAAATGCCGCAAGGGCCGCCTGTATATTCTGGACGAGATCATGCTGCCTGTGATCGCCGAGCCGCGCGCGGAGCTGTCGAAGTACGCGCCCAAGATGCTGAGCCTGAAGATCGACGTGGACAAGATCAAGGACGTGATCGGCAAGGGCGGCAAGGTGATCCAGCAGAGCTGCGCGGATTACAACTGCAAGATCGACGTGGAGGAGGACGGCAGCGTCTTCATCTCCGCGGTGAACCAGGAGGACGGCGAACGCGCCCTGGCCACCATCAAGACCATTGTGGAGGACCCGGAGATCGGCGCCATTTACAAGGGCCGCGTCACCCGCCTGATGAACTTCGGCGCCTTTGTGGAGATCGCCCCGGGCAAAGAGGGCCTGGTGCACATCTCCAAGCTGGACTCAAAGCGCGTGGAGCGCGTGGAGGATGTGGTCGCCGTGGGCGACGAGCTGCTGGTGAAAGTGACCGACATCGACCAGCAGGGCCGCATCAACCTGTCCCGCAAGGACGCGCTGGCGGATCTGGCGGCCAAACAGCAATAAGCGGCGCAGGCGTTTTTACGTGTTGAAAAAACGGCACCCATCCGGGTGCCGTTTTTCGTGGGCATGGCGGCGCGGCCGCGGGAATAGAAATGAAAAGGGGAGAAACCTTATGCTGGGCACCCTGGTGAACACCGGCGCCATTTTGGCCGGCAGCCTGGTGGGCAGCGCCCTGAAAAAGGGCGTGGGGGAAAAATATAAAAACGTGATGATGGACGCCATGGGCCTGGCGGCCACCATGCTGGGCGTCAATTCGGTGGTGCAGGCCATGCCGGACAGCCGCTGGCCGGTGCTGTTCATTTTCAGCCTGGCGCTGGGCGGCCTCATCGGCACCCGTTTGACGCTGGACACCGCTTTCAGCGCCCTGGTGGACCGTTTCGCCAAGGGGTCTGACCTGGCGCGGGGCCTGTCCACCGGCATCCTGCTGTGCTGTATGGGCACGCTGTCCATTCTGGGGCCCATCCAGGCCGCCCTGTACGGGGACAACACCTATTTGTTCACCAACGCCATGCTGGATTCGGTCACCTTCCTGGTGCTGGGCGCCACCTTCGGCCCGGGCATGGCCCTGGCCGCCCCGGTGCTGCTGTGCTGGCAGGGGGCCATCTATGCCTTGGCGCGGGTGCTGGCGCCGCTGCTGACCCAGACGCTGATGACGGAGCTGTCCATCGTGGGCGGTATCCTCATCTTCAGCTCGGGTCTGTCCATTTTGGGCATCAAGCAGTTTAAAACCATGAACCTGCTGCCCGCCTTGTTGGTGCCGCCTGTGGCCGTGGCCCTGCTGGGGCTGCTGGCCTGAAATCTGCTGCCCCGCGCCGGCCGTTTGGGCCGGCAGGGGCTTTTTTACTGCCAAAATCCGGCGCGGCCTAGGCAGATGCGACAAAATGTGCTATACTGGCCTCATCCGTATCAAAGGGGGCGTGGCTTTGACCACTGAGGAACGCTTTGCGCAAAAGCGCAAAAAATTACAGCAGAAGATGGAGAAGCTGGACCAGCAGGAACAGCGTACCCTGCGGCGGGAGCGCGCCCATGACGAGCAGATCGCCCGCGACCTGGCCGGCGTGCCGGGCCACTTTGCCCATGGGCTGAATTTTTACAAATTATTCTGGGTGTTTTTCCTCTGCTGCTTTCTGGGCGTGGCCATCGAGACGGTGTTCTGCTTCATCGCCTCCGGGCATCTGTCCCAGCGCACGGGCCTGGTGTGGGGGCCTTTTAATCTCATCTACGGCATCGGCGCCGTGCTGCTGACCGTTTGCCTGCATCCCTTCATCGGCAAAAGCGACCGTTGGATCTTTGTGGGCGGTTCGGTCATCGGCGGCGCGTTCGAGTATTTCTGCAGCTGGCTGCAAGAGACGGTGCTGGGCACCGTCAGCTGGGATTACACCGATTATCCCTTTAATATCAACGGCCGCGTGAACCTGCTGTACTGCATGTTCTGGGGCGCCTTGGCCCTGATGTGGGTGAAGGAGGTGTACCCGCGCATCAATGGGTTTATCGAGCGGCGGGTGTCGAAGGTGTACGGCGTGGCTCTGACCTGGGTGCTGGTGGTGTTCATGGTGGCCAACAGCTTGACCAGCGGCCTGGCGGTGCTGCGCCAAAGCCAGCGCTATGAGGGCGTGCCCGCGTCCAGCGCCTGGCAGCAGATGCTGGACCAGTGGTACCCGGATGAAAAATTGGCGAAGATCTACCCCAGCATGGTGCGGGTAGAGGAAAGCGGCGGGCAGGACGCGGCCTGAAAGTATTCGTTGTAAAAGCCACGCTTGTGGTGTATAAAAAGAGGAAAAAGAAATGAAAAGATTTTCTTAATTGTTATGATACTAATCATGGCATTTTCTTTGGCCGCATGCGGTGGGGGAGGTGTATCACAGGAAGAATATGACCGCGTTGTGGCGGAAAGGGACGCCTTACAAGCCCAATTGGACGCTGTGGCCACACCGCCCGCCGAAGGGGACGCCGATGCTGCACCGGCGGAAGACACACAGCCTGTACAAAAGGGCGGCTTTGACGAAGGTGCAGTGATACAGCAGCTGAATACCAAGGTGTATCAGTATGTGAACAGTATCAAAATAGCGAAGATATTCCTGGTGGTAGAAAACACGTCCCAATATAATTTGGACCTTTCGGTGAATGTCTCTGGGCGCAATGCGGAAGGCGGAATGGTGGGGGCAAAGCAGGCGGAAATCAACGCGGTATCGGCGGGTGCCACGGTTGTATTTTCCGTCTCTATGGACGAGGTTCCGAGCGAAATTTCCTATGAATTTTCCGCCAAACAGGAAGAGTGGTTTGACAGCGTGATTCAAAATATCACCTATACGTCTGAATCGGCCAAGGATAAAGAGATCGTTTCCGTGACCAATGAAGGGGATAAGGCGATCGAGTTTGTGGAGGGTACGATCTTGTTTTTCTCCAATGGAGAATTGGTGGGGTCTGACAACACATATTTTATAGATAATGACAGCGAATTGAAGCCCGGAAAGACGATCATCAAGGAAATGAACGCCCGGGAACCCTATGACGCCTATGAGATTTATTTTTCCGGGCGGGCAGACTGAAAAATATTTTGTTCCTCTTTCAAATACGGTATAAGAAAAGCCCGGCCAACGGCCGGGCTTTTCGCATGGAACGGATATCGTTCCATGGCATATGGTGGGACATCCAGGATTCGAACCCGGGACCAACCGGTTATGAGCCGGCAGCTCTGACCACTGCGCTAATGTCCCGCAAAGCCCCGGCGGCCAGCGGCTGCCGGGGCGCATAGTTTATTATACCGTATCCCGCGCCGCCAATCAAGTGCTTTCGGCAGACGGGCCCTCGGGGCGCACGGGCGCGGCGTTTTGGGCCGGCAGCAGCGTTTTGCGCTTGGAGAGGAACAGGGCCATGGAGGTGAAACTGGCCGTGATGTCGGCAATGGGCTCGGCGATATAAATGCCCATCACGCTGTTCATCAGCCAGGGCAGCAGCAGCGCCAGGGGGATCAGCAGCACGATCTTGCGCAGCAGCGCCAAAAAAGTGCTGAGTTTGGCCTGGCCCAGGCCCATGAACAGGCTTTGGCAGGCCATCTGCATGCCGAAAGCCCACATGCCGCCGAAGAAGATGGGCATGGTGCGCTTGACGATGGACAGCAGTTCGGCGTCCTGGGTGAACATCCGCGCCAGCACGTCGGGAATGAGCACGGCGGCCAGACAGCCCAGCACGGTCACGGTCATCATCACCTTCAGCAGCAGGTGGAAGGTCTGGCGCACGCGGTCGTACTTGCCGGCACCGTAGTTGTAGCTCAAAATAGGCTGGCCGCCCTGCATGATGCCCTGGATTGGCATCACCAGCATCTGCATCACGCTCTGCATGATGGTCAGGCTGCCCACGTACAGATCGCCGCCGTATTTCAGCAGGCCGGTGTTCAGGGTCACGGTGACCAGGCTCTCGGTGCTCTGCATGATGAAAGGCGCCACGCCCAGGGCCAGGATACGGCCCAGGACACGGGCCCGGGGCACCATGTTGCGCGGACGGATGCGCAGCACCGTCTTTTTGCCGCACAGGAACAGCACCACCCAAAGGGCGCTCAGCGCCTGGGAGAGGATGGTGGCCAGGGCCGCGCCCTGCACGCCCAAGCCCAGCACGAAGATGAACACCGGGTCCAGCACGATGTTGGTGACGGCGCCGATCAGTACGCTGAGCATGGCGGTGGTGGCAAAGCCCTGGGCGCTGATGAAGGTGTTCAGGCCCAGCGCAAGCTGCACGAAGATGGTGCCGATCAGATAGATGGACACATAGTCCAGCGCGTAGCCGATGGTGTTTTCCGACGCGCCGAAGGCGTATAAGATGGGCGTTTTGAACAGGCTGAAGCCCACGGTGAGCAGCACGCTGGTGCCCAGCAGCAGCGTCAGCGAGTTGCCCAGAATGCGTTCGGCCGCGTCCTTGTTGCCCGCGCCCAGTTGGATGGAGGCCAGCGGCGCGCCGCCCATGCCGGCGAAGGAGGCAAAGGCCGAGACCAGCATCAGAATGGGAAAGCACACGCCCACGCCCGTCAGGGCCAGAGCGCCGGTACCAGGGATGTTGCCGATGTACATGCGGTCCACCACATTGTACAGCATATTGATGAATTGGGCCGCCACCGCGGGCACCGCCAGTTTCAGCATCAGCTTGCCGACGGGCGCCGTGCCCAGCATTTCGTCTTGTGTTTTTGCCAAAGAAGTCCGCTCCTTTTCGTTCGTTTTCGATCTATTTTTTATTATAGCATATTTCTGCGAAAATGTCTGTTGGTTCCTGCAAAAAAGTGCCGCAGCGATAAAAACTTTGACATCCCAGCGGCCCCATGGTATCTTAGTGACTGAAGGTAGGGGTGTCTCTAGAGAAAAAGTCTTCGATGATCATACGGATGCTGAGATCGCTGGTCCTCGGGGAGCTGGTGACGGTGTTCCTGATTTTGTATTTCCTCAGCTCCCAGGCGGTGGACACCTATGTGGCGCGCACAAACCTGACGCTGGCCTCTGTGCTGCTGCAGGTGGGCTTTGCGGCGCTGCCCGCGCTGTACCTGCGGCTGTTCCTGGCCTGGATGCGCCGGGGCCTGTACAAGGGCCAGAAGCTGCAGTGGGAAGTGGATGTTTCCGGCGTGGCGGCAACCGTCCTGCTGGTGCTGGTGGGCCTGGTGGGGTATTTCTTCCGTATGAGCATCCTTACCGAGAATGTGATGGTGTACTATTTTGTGGCGCTGTGGGTGGCTGTTTTCTGCTGTGCCCAGCGCGTGCCGCGCCCGGTGGTGAAGGAAGAGCCGGCGCCTCAGACGGAGGAATTCACAGAGGAACCGGCGCCCGCGGCGGACGCGGAAGTGCCGGTACAGCCGGAAGCGGCCCTTGCAGCAGAAGAGCCCTGCGCCGACGGTGCGGCGTTCGAACCTGCGGTATCGGCGTCAGAGAGCGCTGGCGAGAGCACGGCATCCTCGGAGGAAAGTGGGCCCTTATAAGGCCCAGGGGCAAAGGGAAGACGGAGCAAAACAAAAGCGCCCCGCTGGGGCGCTTTTTTGTACTGTAAAAGGGACTATTCACTTTGCCCCAGAACATACCGTTCAATGGCTTTGGCCGCGCCGTCGTGGTTGTTGTCGTCCGTCGTCACGTCCGCGGCGGCCTTGGCCTCGGCGCTGCCGTTGCCCATGGCCACCCCCAGGCCGGCGGCGCGCAGCATGGCCAGATCGTTGGAGGAATCGCCCACGGCCATGGTCTCCTCGGGGCGGATGCCCAGCATCGCGGCCAGGGCCAGCAGGCCTTTCCCTTTGTCGATGGACTGGTCGTTCACCTCCAAATTGTTGGGCAGGCTGCTGGTGACCAGAAACCGCCGGTCCGCCGACAGCAGCGCCAGGGCGCTGGCGCGCTGGGCTTCCTCGGCGAACATCATGGTGATCTTTTCAATGCCCGTGGGACAGGCGGCCACGAAGGCGCGCAGATCCTCCACCACCGTGCGGGAAGTGCGGAAGTAAGGCAGCATGGCCGGAGAGGAGAAGTCCTCCAGCCGGGCAAAGCGGTCGGCCTGGGTAACGGCCTCGCCGCCGGTGTACACGTCCAGCATGGTGTCGAAGGGCAGGCACAGGTCCAGCACGTCCAGGGCGTCGGCCCGCTTGAGGTAGGTGGCCTGGACGCAGCGGCCGCCGTCGACCAGGTCCAGGATGGCCGCGCCGTTGGCCGTGACGGCCCAGCGCACGCCCGGGATGGAGGTGAAGGAGACGGGCAGGCCCTTGAAGATGCGCCCCGTCACCGGCAGCACCTGGCAGCCGGCCTCGATGGCCCGGCGGATGGCCGCCTGTGTGCGCGGGGTGATCTGTTTTTGATCGTTGAACACCGTGCCGTCCAGATCCAAACCCACCAATTTGATCTTCGGCGTCACAGGGCACGCTCCTTTTTCCAGGCGAGGAACTCTTCATAACTGCCGGTGCGGTCCAGGCAGCCGGGCTGGCCCAGAGGGATCTCGATGATGCGGTTGGCCACCTCGTCGATGAACTGGTGGTCGTGGGAAGAGAACAGCAGGTTTCCCCGGAAATTGGCCAGGCCGCCGGACAGGGCCTGGATGCTCTCCATATCCAAATGGTTGGTGGGCTGGTCCAGCATCAGGACGTTGGCATGGCCCATCATCATGCGGGACAGCATGCAGCGCACCTTTTCGCCGCCGGAGAGAACCCTGGCGGGCTTGTACACCTCATCGCCCGAGAAGAGCATGCGGCCCAGAAAGCCCCGCAGAAAGGTCTCGGTGGGGTCGGGGCTGTACTGGCGCAGCCACTCGATGAGGTCGCCCTCGAACCCCTCGAAAAAGGCGGAGTTATCCTGAGGGAAATAGCTTTGGCTGGTGGAGACGCCCCATTTGTAGGAGCCCTCGTCCGGCTCCAGCTCGCCGGCCAGAATTTTGAACAGCGCGGTGATGCCGGCCTCGTTCTCGCCCACGAAGGCGATCTTGTCGTTTTTGTTGGCGGTAAAAGTCACGTGGTCCAGCACCTTCACGCCGTCCACGGTCTTGGTCAGGTCAGTGACGAAGAGGATGTCCTTGCCCGCCTCCCGCTCGGGGTCAAAGCCCACGAAGGGGTACCGGCGGGAGGAGGCGGGCATCTCCTCGATTTGGATCGAGTCCAGCACCTTTTTGCGGCTGGTGGCCTGTTTGGACTTGGATTTGTTGGCCGAGAAGCGCTGGATGAAGCTTTGCAGCTCTTTGATCTTCTCCTCTTTTTTCTTGTTCTGGTTGCGGATGAGCTGCTGCATCAGCTGGCTGGATTCGTACCAGAAATCGTAGTTGCCCGCGTACAGCTTCACTTGGTTGTAATCGATGTCCACGATGTGGGTGCACACGGCATTGAGGAAGTGGCGGTCGTGGCTGACCACGATGATGGTGCCGTAGTAGTCCATGAGGAATTCTTCCAGCCAGTCGATGGAATCGAGGTCCAGGCCGTTGGTGGGCTCGTCCAGAAGGATGATGGAGGGCTGGCCGAACAGCGCCTGGGCCAGCAGCACCTTCACCTTCTGGCGGCCGTCCAGCGCGTCCATTTGGGTGTAATGCAGCTCGGAGGGGATGCCCAGGCCGGAGAGCAGCTGGTTCACCTCGGTTTCGGCGTCCCAGCCGCCCAGCTCGGCAAACTCGGCCTCCAGCTCGCCCGCGCGCTCGCCGTCGGCCTCGCTGAAGTCCGGCTTTTCGTACAGGGCGTCCTTTTCCTTCATGATGTCGTACAGGCGGCGGTTGCCCATGATGACCGTCTCCATCACGGAGAAATCGTCGTATTTGAAGTGGTCCTGTTCCAGAACGCTCATGCGGTCGTCCGCGCCCATGGACACGGTGCCGGTGCTGGGCTCCAGCTGGCCGGACAAAATGCGCAGCAGCGTGGACTTGCCGGCGCCGTTGGCGCCGATGATGCCGTAGCAGTTGCCGGGCACGAAGTTTAAGTCCACGTGTTTGTACAGGGTGCTGCCCTGGAACTGCAAGCTGACGTCATTGACAGATAGCATAAAAAACTCCTTTAAATTTCTGCGAATTATACAATCTTTCTCTTTTGTTAGGATATCATGAAACCCCTTGTTTGTAAACCGTTTTTGCCGTAAAATAGAAGGGAACGAATCTGCGGAAAAGAGGTGGCGCCATGCCCTTGATCATTCCCAAAGCCCTGCCGGCGTACAGGGCGCTGGAAGAGGAAAACGTGTTTGTGATGCACAAGGCCCGGGCCCGCGCCCAGGACATCCGGCCCCTGCGCATTTTGCTGGTGAACCTGATGCCCACCAAGATCGCCACTGAAACGCAGATCGCCCGGGTGCTGGCCAACAGCCCTTTGCAGGTGGAACTGAGCTTGCTGCACATGGGCACCCACGAGAGCACCCACGTGCCCGGCGCCCACCTGGCCGCCTTTTACAAGACCTTCGACGAGGTGCGCCGCCAGCGATTTGACGGGATGATCATCACCGGCGCGCCCGTGGAGATGCTGCCCTTTGCGGAAGTGGACTATTGGCCTGAGCTGTGCCGCATTTTCGCCTATGCCGAGACCCACGTGTACAGCACCATGTACATCTGCTGGGGTGCCCAGGCGGGGCTGTACTATCACTATGGCATTGATAAACGGGTGCTGCCCGCCAAGGCGTTCGGCGTGTTCCCCCACCGGGTGCTGCGGCCGAAAAACCCGCTGGTGCGCGGGTTCGACGAAGTGTTTTACGCGCCCCACTCCCGCCACACGGAGAGCGACCGGGCGGCCATCCTGGCACAGCCGGCCCTGCGGGTGCTGGCCGAGAGCGACCAGGCCGGCCTGCACTTGCTGACCACGGAAAACGGGCGACAGATCTATATTTTTGGCCACATGGAGTACGATAAATACACCCTGCGGGACGAATACCAGCGGGATGTGGAGAAGGGCCTGCCCATCGCGGTGCCGGTGGGCTATTTTGACAGTGACGATCCGGCGCGGGACGTGGTGTTCCGCTGGCGCAGCCACGCGAACCTGCTGTTCTCGAACTGGCTGAACTATTACGTCTATCAGGCCACGCCCTTTGACCTCAAGGAGCTGGGCTGAACAAAAGGCAAAGCCCCCGTTTTTTAAACGGGGGCTTTGTGCTGTGTGCAAATAGGGTCAAATGGTGCCGTCCCAGGTGGAGACTTTCGTATTCTTGCCCTCTTCCTCGTCGAACCAACGGGTGGTGACCACCTTTGTCTCGGTGTAGAAGCGGTAGCCGTCCTTGCCCAGGCAGTGCAGGTCGCCGATGAAGGAGTTTTTGTGGCCGGAGAAGGGGAACATGCCCACGGGCACGGGGATGCCCACGTTCACGCCCACCATGCCGCCGTCGGTGTGGCGGGCAAACTCACGGGCGTAATGGCCGTTCTGGGTGAAGATGACCGAGCCGTTGGCAAAGGGGTTGGCGTTCATCAGGGCCAAGCCCTCTTCAAAGGTCTTCACGCGCTTGATGCACAGCACCGGCCCGAAGATCTCGCGGTCGCCTACGGTCATGCTGGGTTTCACGTGGTCCAGAATGGTCGGTCCCAGGTAGAAGCCGTTCTCATAGCCGGGCACCACCACATCGCGGCCGTCCAGGGCCAGCGTGGCGCCCTCGTCCAGGCCTTTCTGGATCCAATCCAGGATGGACTGCTTGTGGGCGGCGTTCACCACCGGGCCAAGGCCGGTGGTCTTGTCGTAGGCGGGGCCCACTTTCAGCTTCTTGGCCTGGCGCACGATGGCCTCCACCAGCTTGTCGGCGATGCCCTCCTGGGCCACCACCACGGGCAGGGCCATGCAGCGCTCGCCCGCGCAGCCGAAGGAGGAGTTGATGATGCCCGCGGCCACGCGCTCGACCGGGGCGTCGTCCAGAACCAAGGCGTGGTTTTTGGCTTCGCACAGGGCCTGCACACGCTTGCCGGTGGCGGCGGCGGTGGCATAGATGTGTTTGCCCACGGAGGTGGAGCCCACGAAGGTGATGCCCTTCACGTCCGGGTGGTTCAGCAGGATCTCGGCCTCATGGCGCGAGCAGGTGACGATGTTGATGACGCCGTCGGGCAGGCCGGCCTCTTTGTACAGCTCGGCGATGCGCATGCAGGTCTGCGGCGTGAAGGTGGCAGCTTTGATGACGATGGTGTTGCCGCAGGCGATGCACATGGGGGTCATCCAGCCCATGGGGATCATGGCGGGGAAGTTGAAGGGAACGATACCGGCAAACACGCCCAGCGGCTCGCGGTACAGCACGGTGTCGAAGCCCTTGGAGGCGTCCATCAAACTTTCGCCCATCATCAGGCTGGGCGCGGCGATGGCCTGCTCGGTGCCCTCTTTGGCCTTCAGCACGTCACCCTGGGATTCGGCCCAGTTCTTGCCGTTCTCGCGGGCCACCATCTCGGTCAGCTCGTCCATGTGCTCCACCAACAATTCGCGCAGCTTATACAGGATCTGCACGCGCTTGAGCACGGGGGTGCTGCTCCAGCCGGGGAAAGCGGCCTTGGCGGCGGCCACGGCGGCCTCCACCTCTTCGGGCAGGCAGCAGGGCACCTTGGCGATCACCTCGCCCGTGCTGGGGTTGAAGGCGTCGGTGTACTTCTCCGTTTTGGAGGCCACATATTGGCCGCCGATGTACGGTTTGAGGACTTTTACTTCACTCATTGAAAAACCTCCCAAATAAATTGTTGCAAAAATGGTTAAGTATTGAGTAACTATTGCTGCTACAAATCCATTATAAGGAGGTACAGAAGAAAAATCAATGATTTTTTTGCGTTTGCATGCCAAAAAAACCGAATATTTCTTAGTAACTTCGCACAAACTTGCGCTTAATCGCTGCTTTCTGTGGAGAATTTCACAAAAGTTACTCATTTTTATTGATTTTTTTCGCACGCTCCACTATAATATAAGCAAAGAAATATCGGGACGCGGGTGACGCCCGCGCCGGAAAGTGAGGTCGGCCATGCGTTCCCAGCGCATCAATGAGATCGAACAGTACGTGACGCGCAACAAAACCGTCACCTTGGATGACTTGTGCCAGACGTTTGGCGTATCAAAAAATACCATCCGCCGCGACGTGGAGGAGCTGGTGGACCGCGGCGCGCTGAAAAAGATCTACGGCGGCGTCACCGCACTCACCACGCGGGAGCTGCTGCCCTTTGAGGAGCGGCGCGGCCGCAATCTGGACGCCAAGGGCAAGATCGCCGCGGCCGCGGCGGAGTGCATTCAGGACGGCGACATCATTTTCATCGATTCCGGCACCACCACCAGCCGCATCATCGAATTTTTGCGGGACAAGCATGATGTGACCGTGTTGACCAACAACCTGGAATTTATCCTCAGCGCCGTGCCCCTGAGCAATGTGAACATCATCTGCCTGTCGGGGATGCTCAGCCGCAAAACCCTGTCCTTCACCGGCGAGAGCGCGGTGCGCCTTTTGCAGACGTACAACATCCGCAAGGCTTTCATGGCCTGCACGGGCTTTTCCATCGAGCGGGGGGCCACCAATTCCTCTCCGCTGGAATACGGGCTGAAATCAGCGGTGATCCAGCACAGCGGCAGCGTGTACCTGCTGGCGGACCACACCAAGGCCGCCGTGACCGCCCTGATGACCTACTGCCCCCTGGACCAGGTGGATACCCTGATCACCGACGCGCAGTTGGATGACAAATACCACCGCTTTTTCGCCGCCAGCGGCGGCGCGGTGGTGGTGGCAACGTGAGGAAAGGACGCCTGGACATCGGCCTAGAAGAATAGACGAAGAAAAGCTCGGCGGTCCATCGGAACCGCCGGGCTTTTGTGATTGCTTATCTCTGCGCCGCAGTTACAGCGCCATGCCGAAGGCATCGAAACGCCAGCCTGCATCGGTTTTTATCAGTGTGATGGGGATGGGCTGTTCGCCCTCTTCGGAGGAATATTCGCCCACAAGGGTGAACTCGATGCGCTCGTCCGCCATGGTCCCCTGCTCAAAGTGCTCGCCCTGATAGTAGATGTTGGCGCCCCGGGCGCCGGTGGCGCTGTACAGCTTGCCGTCCTCATTCAGATACATGGGGAAATTCAGCAGGCTCTGCTTGAACTCCGGTGTGAACACCGCGTCCAGGGCGGCCTCAAAGTCCGCGTAGGAGGCAAAGCCGCGGTCCGGATAATAGTCGATCTCCCCATAGGCCTCGTCCCGCACGGGCTGGGCGTCCATGTCCGGAGCAAATCCGCCGGCCAGTGAAAAGTGATAATACATATAATAAGCGGCTTGGTATAAAAGCTGCTGATCCTCGGGAAGGAAATCGGGCACGGGCACGCCTTCGGTGACAGCCTGGAACTGCCAGTCCTCCTCACCGGCCGGCAGCAGGGCCACAGCCTCTTTGCCGCCGGTGGCCGTTGGTGCCGGCGCGCTGGCGGAAGCCGGGGCGGGGGACGAGGACGCCGGTTCCACGTAGCCTTTGGGCGGCTCGGCCTTTTCGGAGGGAATGCCCACCTCGCTGGAGGCGGGGGCGGCCCTTTGCCCGCAGGCGGCCAGGGCCAACAGCAGGCACGCGGCCAAGGCCGCGGCCCCAAAACGGATCTTCATCAAGTCTCCACCCTCTTTTTCCGGGGCGACGGGCACCCCTTTGCTGCCAGCATAGCAAACCCCGGGCTCGCCGTCAAGGCGGGAAACGGTTTGTTTACAGGAACTTCATCCTTTTGCCAAAATGTTGCTTGACGAACGCCGGCTTCCACGCTATAATTAGGCAAACGTCAAATTGACGAGCATCTAATTATAGAGGAGGGTCCAGAATGACAGTTCCTTTTGCAAGTATCCTCACAAGCGGCGTCAGCGTGCTGCTGTGCGCCGTGCTGCCGCTGGGATTGGCGATTTGGTATGTGGCCAGCCGTAGGGGGCGGTTTGTCAACATCCTAGTGGGCGCTCTATGCTTTTTTGTGGGCGCCATGGTGCTGGAAAGCCTGCTGCACCAGCTGGTGTTCCACCTGGTGCCCACGCTGCCCATGATGCCCCTGGCCTATGTGCTGTACGGCGCGCTGGCGGCCGGCGTTTTTGAGGAGACGGCGCGGTTCATCGGCCTGCACTTCCTGTGCAAAAAGCCGTCCGGCCTGTGGACGGGCATCGGTTACGGCATCGGCCACGGAGGCATCGAGGCTCTGCTGGTCGCCGCGCTGCCCAGCGTGAATTCACTGCTGGTGCTGTTGCAGCTGCGCTTTGCCGGGGCGGACGCCCTGCTGGCGGCAGTGCCCGAGGCCGGGCGCGAGGCGGCGGCCGCCCAACTGCAGGCCGCCGCCGCCCTGTCCCCGCTGGACTTTCTGCCCGTGGGGATGGAGCGGCTCATCACCCTTTGCTTCCACATCTCCCTCAGCGTGCTGGTGTGGATGGTGGTGACGGGCCGTGTGCGCCGGCTGTGGCTGGCGGGGGCCATTTTGCTG
This sequence comes from uncultured Oscillospiraceae bacterium, assembly GCA_905212515.1. Lineage (GTDB taxonomy): Bacteria > Bacillota > Clostridia > Oscillospirales > Ruminococcaceae > Ruthenibacterium. The sequence continues at coordinate 13,526 of CAJMEU010000041.1, forward strand.
CACGCGGGCGTAGACGTGGGCGCGGTGCTGTATCAGCTTGGCATATGGCGCAGCTTGTGGCTGACCGAACTGTACGTTGCGGTTTTCACGGCGCTGACCGCCGCGCTGGTGACGCTGCTTTTCCGCCGCACGGCGCGGCAGACGGCCGCGGGCTGAATCCGTTTCAGGAAAGCAGAAAAGAGAGGCTAACTGCGTTAGCCTCTCTTTGTTGTTCAGTACAATTTTTCGCGGGGCACATAGCTGGTATGCAGGATGTGGTGTGCCCTTTCACCGCCGGGCTGGCCCAGGTACTCGTCGTAGATCTTTTTTAGCACCGGGTTCTCGTGGCTTTTGCGCAGGGTCTTGGCGGCGTCTTCGCTGTAGAGGGCGTGGGCGCGCAGGGCCTTCAGGTCCACAAAATTGCGCACGCTGGCCGGCTGGGTGGGCTGGCCGCCGCCGTTTACACAGCCGCCGGGGCAGGCCATGAATTCGATGAAGTCATAGTGCTTTTCGCCGCTTTGCACGGTTTTCAGCACTTTGTCGCAGTTGGTCAGGCCCGAGGCCACGCACACGTTCAGCTTCAGGCCGCCCACCTCGTAGGTGGCCTCTTTGATGCCTTCGGTGCCGCGTACGGCCTCGTAGTCCACGGCCGGCGCGCTCTCGCCGGTGACCAGTTCCACCGCCGTGCGCAGGGCCGCTTCCATCACGCCGCCGGTGGCGCCGAAGATGACCGAGGCGCCGGTGCTCTCACCCAAAGCGGGGTCGAAGGCTTCGTCCGGCAGCTCGGCAAAGCGGATGCCGGCGCGCTGAATCATGCGGGCCAGTTCGCGGGTGGTGATGGAGATGTCCACGTCCGGCACGCCGTTGCCGGCGGCGGACTGATCCGGCCGGCCGATCTCGAACTTCTTGGCCGTGCAGGGCATCACAGACACGCACACGATGTCTTTCGCGTCCAGGCCCATCTTCTGGGCGTAATAGGTCTTGGTCAGGGCGCCGAACATCTGCTGGGGGGATTTGCAGCTGGAGAGGTTAGGGATCATATCCGGGTAATAGGTCTCGCAGAACTTGACCCAGCCCGGGCTGCAGGAGGTGATCATGGGCAGCGTGCCGCCGGTCTTCACCCGCTCCACAAATTCGGTGGCCTCTTCCATGATGGTGAAATCGGCCGCGGTGTCGGTGTCGAACACCTGGTCAAAGCCCAGGCGGCGCAGGGCGGCCACCATCTTGCCCTCCACGTTGGTGCCCACGGGCAGGCCGAAGGCCTCGCCCAAGGTGGCGCGCACGCTGGGCGCGGGCTGCACCACCACGTGCTTCTCCGGGTCCTGCAAAGCGGCCCACACCTTGGCGGTGTCGTCTTTGTCCGTCAAAGCGCCCGTGGGGCACACGGTGATGCACTGGCCGCAGTGCACGCAGGGGCTGTCCGCCAGGGGCGCCTCGAAGGCGCAGGCGATGTGGGTGGCGAACCCGCGCTCGGTGGCGCCGATGACGCCCACAGCCTGGTTGGCGCTGCAGGCGGCCACGCAGCGGCGGCACAGGATGCACTTGTTGTTGTCGCGCACCATGTGCACGGCGGAATCGTCGATGTCGTAAAACTCCCGCGCACCGGTGAAACGGTGGCCGTCCACGCCGTAGTCGCGGCACAGCTTCTGCAGCTCGCAGTCCGTGCTGCGCACGCAGGACAGGCAGTTCTGGTCGTGGGTAGAGAGCACCAGCTCCAGGTTGGTGCGCCGGGCGGCCATCACCTTTTCGCTGTTGGTCACCACTTCCATGCCCTCGTTCACCGGGTAGACGCAGGCCGTCACCAGGCTGCGGGCCCCTTTTACCTCCACCATGCAGATGCGGCAGGCGCCGATGGCGTTGATCTCTTTCAGATAGCACAGCGTGGGGATCTCGATGCCCACGCTGTGGGCGGCTTCCAGGATGGTGGAGCCGGCGGGCACGTCATAACTGACGCCGTTGAGTTTGATATTCACAGTATCCATTGCTTCGCTCCTCCCTTAACCCTTGCTGATGGCGCCGAACTTGCACTTCTCCATGCAGGCGCCGCACTTCACGCACTTGCCGGTGTCGATGACATGGGGCTGGCGCACCGTGCCGGAGATGGCGCCGGCCGGGCAGGCGCGGGCACACAGGGTGCAGCCCTTGCACTTCACCGGGTCGATCTTATAATTCAGCAGCGCTTTGCACACGCCGGCGGGGCAGCGCTTGTTCTGGATATGCTCCACATACTCGTCGCGGAAATAGCGCATGGTGCTCAGCACGGGGTTGGGGGCCGTCTGGCCCAGGCCGCACAGGCTGTTGGCCTTGATGAACTCGGCCAGCTCGGTGATCTTGTCCAGATCCTCCATGGTGCCCTTGCCGGAGGTGATCTTGTCCAGCAGCTCCAACAGGCGCTTGGTGCCCACGCGGCAGGGCGTGCACTTGCCGCAGGATTCGTCCACGGTGAACTCCAGGAAGAACTTGGCGATGTCCACCATGCAGGTGTCCTCGTCCATGACGATGAGGCCGCCGGAGCCCATCATGCTGCCGATGGCGATGAGGTTGTCGTAGTCGATGGGCGTGTCGATGAGGCTGGCCGGGATGCAGCCGCCGGAAGGACCGCCCGTCTGGGCCGCCTTGAACTGCTTGCCGCCGGGGATGCCGCCGCCGATCTCCTCCACAATGGTGCGCAGGGTGGTGCCCATGGGGATCTCGACAAGGCCGGTGTTGTTGATCTTGCCGCCCAGGGCGAACACCTTGGTGCCCTTGCTTTTCTCGGTGCCCATGGCGCTGAACCAATCGGCGCCGTTGAGGATGATGCGGGGCACGTTGGCGTACGTCTCCACGTTGTTGAGGATGGTGGGCTTGCCGAACAGGCCCTTCACGGCCGGGAACGGCGGGCGGGGCCGCGGTTCGCCGCGGCGGCCTTCGATGGAGGTCATCAGGGCGGTCTCCTCGCCGCAGACAAAGGCGCCGGCGCCCAGCTTCACGTCCAGGTCAAAATTGAAGCCCGTGCCGAAGATATCCTTGCCCAGCATGCCGTATTCCCGGGCCTGGGCGATGGCCACCTGCAGGCGGTGCACGGCGATGGGGTACTCGGCCCGCACGTAGATATAGCCCTGGCTGGCGCCGATGGCATAGCCCGCGATGGCCATGGCCTCGATGACCACGTGGGGGTCGCCCTCCAAAATGGAGCGGTCCATGAACGCGCCGGGGTCGCCCTCGTCCGCGTTGCAGCACACGTATTTCTGGTCGGCCTGGTTGCCGGCGGCAAATTTCCATTTGAGGCCCGTGGGGAAGCCCGCGCCGCCGCGGCCGCGCAGGCCGCTGTCCAGCATGGTTTGGATCACGCTCTCCGGCGTCATCTCCGTCAGGGCTTTGCCCAGGGCGCGGTAGCCGTCGAAGGCGATGTATTCCTCGATATTCTCGGGGTCGATCTTGCCGCAGTTGCGTAGGGCGATGCGCAGCTGCTTGTTGTAGAAGGGCGTCTCCTCCAGCGCTTTCACCGTGCCATCCTCGGCCACGGTCTCGCTGTATAAGTACTTGGTAACGGGGCGGCCCTTCAGCAGGTGCTCGTCCACGATCTCCTTCACGTGCTCTTCCTTGACCATGCTGTAGAACGAGCCCTCGGGGTACACGACCACCACCGGGCCCAGGGCGCACAGGCCAAAGCAGCCCGTGCGCACCACGCGCACTTCATTTTCCAGGCCAACGGCCTTGATCTCCTCTTCAAAGGCGCGGGCGATCTTGTCGCTGCCGGAGGAGGTGCAGCCGGTACCGGCGCACACCATGACGTTGCTTCTGTACATTTCTTACTCCTCCTTACTTGCCAATGGCGTATTCATCCACGGGCTTGCCGCCCTGGAGGTGCTCTTTTACGATGCGCCGGGCTTTGTCCGGCGTGAGGGACACATAGGTGGTGGTCTGCCCGTCCAGGATCACCTGGGCCACCGGTTCCTGCGGGCACAGGCCGATGCAGCCGGTCTGCGTGACCATCACGTCCTCCAGGCCCTCGGCGGCGGCCACGGCCTCGGTAAAGGCGTTCAGCACGTCGCGGGCGCCGGCGCCGATGCCGCAGGTGCCCATGGCCACGGCCACGCGGCGCGCGGCGTGGGCTGCGCGGCGGGTGTTGGCCACATGTTTCATTTTGTCGCGGATCGCGTCAAGTTCTTCCAAGCTTTTCATAAGCGCTGCTCCTTTGTTCATAGTAAAGCGGCTGCCAGCGCGGCATCCATCTGCCGGCGCAGGCGCTGCAGTTCTTTGGGTGTTTGGCCCGGCTCCAGCAGGAACCCGGCTGTGCCGGCGGGCGTTTCCACTTCCAGGGCAATGGCCGCGCCGGCTGCATTTTGGGCCAGGGCCGCGGCCGCGCCGGACACATCGCCCCAGGAAACCGCGGGCGAAAGCCAGGCGCGCACCAACGCGCCGCCGTCGGGTGCATTGGAAAGGCACAGGTGCTGCGCCGTGCGCCGGGCAAGGGCCAAGCCCCTGCCGGCCCCGGGCCGGGCCGCGGTGGTAAAGCCTTCCCCGGTGCCGCGGCACAGTGCCGCCGGGCTGAACCCGGGGCCGTCGTCCAGCACCTGCACGGTGCGGGCGCCCGCGGGCGTCTGTTCCAGACAGATCACCACCCGGGCCGCACCGGCCTCAATGGCGTTCTGCCCCAGCTCCAGCACCAGGCGGGCGATATCGGCCGTCAATATTTCGCCAGGATGTCATTCAGCTCGTCGCCGGTGAGGCGGCCATACACATCATCATTGATGGTCATGACCGGGGCCAGGCCGCAGGCGCCGATGCAGCGGCAGGCGTCCAGGCTGAACTTGCCGTCCGCCGTGCACTCGCCGCCGGTGATGCCCAGCTTTTCCTGCAGCTTTTCATAAATTTTTCCGCTGCCTTTTACATAGCAGGCAGTGCCCAGGCACACGCTGATTTTGTACGCGCCCTTGGGGCACAGGCTGAATTGGGCGTAGAAGGTAGAGATGCCGTACACCTCGGCCAAGGGCCTTTCCAGCGTGTCAGCCACGATGCGCTGTACCTCGATGGGCAGATAGCCATAGATCTCCTGGGCTTTCTGCAGCGCCGGCATGGTGACGCCGGGCATGTTTTTGTGTTCCAAGAGCCAGGACACCAGCTGTTGTTCCTGCTCCTTAGTGCCGGTGAAGGGCACGCTGGAAAACCGCCTCATAACAAATCCTCCAAATCTCGATGGAATTCGGCAAAAAAACCGTCGTATATAAAATTATATCAGATGCTCGTTAAAAAAACGACAGGTTAGCTGCAACTTTTTTCTAGGCAAAAGCGAAAAAATCCATGTTGTTTTTTGTATATTTTCACGAGAAAATCAACAAACCGCCGCTTTTACAAGAAAACGGCGGTCATTTATATAAGATAATGTTGTCTAACAGTAGCCTTAGCCTTCGGAGGGTTCCTCAGTAGGAATAGGGCCGTGTTTTTTCGTATTCGTTAATCTTTTACTCCCTTTTGCTAGCATTGTGCTAACATTTTGATGCTAGTATGTCAAAATTAGTTGTGATAAAATTTGATAACGAGAAATGATTATGCCCCTAGAGGGCTATCTATTAAAGTATTATACAATAAAGAATGGCTTTACAGGCGGAGGAGGGAGCAAATGTACCAGACATTCACCGTGCGGATGGATAAAGAATTATCCGGCAAATTGAAGTACATTGCGGACTATGAGGGGCGCACCAAGGCCAAACAAGTGGAACGCCTCATCAAAACCCTGGTGGCGGATTTTGAAAAAGGACATGGGCCCATGGACTTGAATGCCTAGTATCAGGGAACATT
>CAJMEU010000042.1 GCA_905212515.1 uncultured Oscillospiraceae bacterium
TGGCAAAGGCGCCCATGATCATGATGCCTTCCAGGGCGATGTTGACCACGCCCGAGCGCTCGCTGAACATGCCGCCCAAGGCCACGATGAGCAGCGGGATGGAGAAGAACATCATCTGCTGCACCAAAAAAGCGATGGTATTCATTCAGCCGCACCCCCTTCCCGCCGTTCGGCCGGCGGCGCCGTCTGCGTCGCAGCGTTTTTTTTCCTGCGCGGCCCCTTTTTGCGCCGGCCCTGCACGAAGGAACGCAGGATCAGTGCAAAGGCCGAGAAGTAAATGATAACGGCGATGATGATGTCGATGACCTGCGGCGCAAACCCCCACAGCTGCATCTGGAAACCGCCCTGTGTCAGATAAGCGATGAAGATGCCGGCCAGGATGATGCCCAGGGGGTTATTCAGCCCCAACAAAGCCACGGGATTGACGTTGAAGCCCTCGGCCGCCAGGGTATCCACCACCTCGATGCCTTTGCCGGCGCCGGCCAAATACAGGCACGCGCCGCCCAGGCCGGACAGCGCGCCGGCGATGACCATGGAGAGGATGATGCTGCGCGTCTCGTTGATGCCGGCGTACTTGGCTGCGTCACGGTTGTAGCCGCAGGCCTTCAGTTCATAACCGAAGCTGGTTTTCTCCAGCACATAGTAGACGACCACGCCCATGGCGATGGCGATGAAGATCCCCGCGTTCACGCTGGACGCGGCGGAATTGTAGCTGAAAATTTTGTCCAGCCCCAGCTTGGGCGCCACAGCGCCGGCCGCCACGGGCAGGGATTGGTTCTTTTGGAAGTCATAGACGGTGAGCACGGTGAGGAAATTGACCAGGTACATGCCGATGTAGTTCATCATGATACAGGCAATGACCTCGTTGACGTTGCACAGCGCCTTTAAAATACCGGGCACAGCGCCCCACACCGCGCCGGCCAGCGTGGCGGCCAGCAGGCACACCACCCACAGCAGATGGCCGGGGATAAACGTGCAGCGCACGCCCACCAGCACGGCCACATAAGCGCCCACAATGAACTGGCCCGGCGCGCCGATGTTGAACAGGCCCGTTTTGTTGGCAAACCCCACCGAGAGGCCCGTGAGGATGATGGGCGTGGCGGAATAGAACACCTGGCCCAGGCTTTTCATGTCGCTGAAAGCGCCGGTGAGGATACTGGCAAAGCCGCCCAGGGCGCTGGCCGGGTCGGAGATGAACAGCACCAACAGACCGGCCGCCAAGCCGCACAGGATAGCCAGCACGCTGGCCATAAAATTGAGGTAGCCCTCGCGCTGTTTGAGAGGCACGCGCTGTGATTCATTTTTTTTCATTGCACGGCCTCCCTCTTGGAACCGGCCATGTACAGGCCCAGTTCTTGCACGGTGACCTTCTGCGGGTCCAGATCGGCCACGATCTCGCCCTCATACATCACCAGGATACGGTCGGACAGCTGCATCACTTCGTCCAGCTCCAGGCTGACCAGCAGCACGCCCTTGCCTTCGTCGCGTTCCGCCACGATCTTCGCGTGGATATACTCGATGGCGCCCACGTCCAGGCCGCGGGTGGGCTGCACGGCGATCAGCACATCCGGGTCGCGGTCGATCTCACGGGCGACGATGGCCTTTTGCTGGTTGCCGCCGGACATACTGCGGGTGATGGTCTTGGCGCCCTGGCCTGAACGGATATCGAACCTCCCGATCAGATCGTCCGCGTAGTGATAGATCTCGTCATATTTCAAAAAGCCGTGGCTGCTGAACCGGGGGGTAAAATAGGTTTGCAAGGCCAGGTTGTAGGCCAGGTTGTAATCCAGCACCAAGCCGTATTTGTGCCGGTCCTCTGGGATGTGCCCCAGGCCGCCCATGTTGCGCCGGCGGATGGGCGCATGGGTGATGTCCTCCCCTTTCAGGGTAATGGTGCCCGCGTCCGGCGGCACAAGGCCCGTGAGGGCATACACCAGCTCCGACTGGCCGTTGCCGTCGATGCCCGCCACGCAGACGATCTCGCCCTTGCGCACGTCGAAGCTGACATTGTTCACCACATTTTTGCCAGAATGCCTGGACTTCACACACAAACCCCGGGCCGAGAGCACCACGTCCGTGGGCTGTGCCGGGGCCTTGTCCACATTCAGGTTCACCTTGCGGCCCACCATCATCTCGCTCATTTCCTCTTTCGAGGTGGCGGCCACATCCACGGTGCCGATATATTTGCCCTTGCGCAGCACCGAGCAGCGGTTTGCCACCGCTTTGATCTCGTTGAGCTTGTGGGTGATGAAGAGGATGCTTTTGCCTTCGTGCACCAGCTCCCGCATGATGTTCATCAATTCGTCGATCTCCTGCGGCGTCAGTACGGCCGTGGGCTCGTCGAAGATCAGGATCTCATTGTCGCGGTACAGCATTTTCAGAATCTCCACGCGCTGCTGCATGCCCACGCTGATGTCGGAGATCAGGGCGTCCGGGTCTACCTTGAAGCCGTACCGCTCGCTGAGGGCCATCACCTTTTTGCGCGCTTCGGCCATTTTCAAAAAGCCTCGGCTGGTGGTCTCCACGCCCAGGATGATGTTTTCCAGCACGGTGAAATTGTGTACCAGCTTGAAATGCTGATGCACCATGCCAATGCCCAGGCGGTTGGCGTCGTTGGGGTCGTTGATCCGCACCACTTCGCCATTTTTCTTGATGACGCCTTTTTCCGGCTGGTACATGCCGAACAAGACGCTCATCAGGGTGGATTTGCCCGCGCCGTTCTCGCCCAGCAGGGCGTGGATCTCGCCTTTTTTAAGCTGCAGCGTCACATTATCGTTTGCGATGATACCGGGAAATTCTTTGGTGATGTTACACATCTCGATGATATACTGCTCGTCCATTTCATCACTCCCGTCCGGGCCCTCTGGATAAAAAGCCCATCTTGATTTTATTATACGAAATTTCAGGGATGAATACAAGCCAAAATCGTTTTGTTTCCGCAGTGTTATTCTTCATTGACAACCCCACGCCGGATTGGTAAAATAGAAACGTTCAGCGGATATGGTGGAATTGGCAGACATGCAGGTTTTAGGGTCCTGTGCCGCAAGGCGTGCGGGTTCAAATCCCGCTATCCGCACCACAATGCCCAAACGGTGATGCCGTTTGGGCATTTTTTGTGTAATGGAATCGCATATTTATTGAAAAGTGAGGAAATTGATTCTCCCTCCTCGTTCCGTTTGCAAAAGCAACCGGAGAACGTATTAAAAGGAGGCTATGTAATGGCACAGAAAGCCCCGGTATTCCAGTGCACTTCCCTGGCAAAAAAATATCATGGAAAAACTGCGCTGGAGAACGTTACTTTGACTCAGGAGCAGGGAAAAATCTATGGTTTGATCGGGCAGAACGGAGCGGGCAAAACAACGCTGATGCGGATCATCGCCGGGCTTGCCTTTCCCACAAGCGGAACGATCGCCCTGTTTGGCGAAGCTTCCCGTCTGGACGCGGTGCGAAAGCAATGCGGATTTATGATCGAGGCGAAGCTTCCCGTCTGGACGCGGTGCGAAAGCAATGCGGATTTATGATCGAATCGTGCGGCCTTAATCTGTCGATGTCCGCCCGGGAAAACATCGAACTGCATGGAACAATCCGCGGATTGAAACTGACTTTGGCCGACGTCGATGAACTGCTGGGCTGGGTGGGACTTGAAAACACCAGGAAAAAGACACGCAGCTATTCACTGGGAATGAAGCAGCGTTTGGGGATCGCACTGGCGCTGATCGGCTATCCCAAATACCTGGTGCTGGATGAACCCATCAACGGCCTTGACCCTTTGGGCGTTGTTGAGATACGCAACATGCTCAAGCGCCTTCGCGAGGAAAAAGGCATGACGATCTTGATCTCCAGCCACAACCTGCCGGAACTTTTCCAAACGGCCACCGATTATATCATCATCGACCGCGGGAAGATCGTGGAAGAACTATCCTTGCAGGAGCTGGCGGCAAAATGCAAAAAATATATACGCGTGAGAACAGACGAACCGGAACGGCTGCGGGCAGTTTTGAAGGCCGCGCTCCCGACGGCGGAGACCCAATTGTGCGCCGACGGCTCGATCCGCATTTTCGATTGCTGCGACAGGCTGGACGAGTTGGCGGGCCTTTTTCACCAAAACCAGCTTTTGATTCGGGAACTGACGGTAACGGGTGACACGCTGGAACAATATTTTCTTTCCTTGTTAGGTGGTGACTGTCATGCAAAACCTGCTTAAGGCTGAATTAAAAAAACTTTTCCATTCACTGCCGCTGAAAATAGCCATGACGGCGATGCTGGCTTTGTCCTTTGTCACGGCGCTTTCCAGCATGAGCTATAAGGGGTCGCCCCTGCGGGAGGAATTGGAGATCGCCCTGGGCGGCTATGAAGCGTTTTTGGCCTCTTTGCGGGATACTCCACTGCTGATCCTTCTGGGGATCATCGCACTGGGCGTTGTTGTATGCAGTGACTTTGACAACCGCACCATCCAGGCGGAGATTTATGCCGGACATGGACGAAGCCAAATCGTAATCAGCAAGTTTATTGCAATGTCAATTGGATACACGGTCCTTCTGCTTCCGTATCCTGTGGGACGGCTGGTTTTTCAAAGCGCTTTTTACGGATTTGGCCCCGTGGTGAGCGCTTCGACGGTCTTCAAGCTGCTGCCCATTTTCGCGGTGTACGTGCTGATCGGGCTGGCGCTGGCGAGCATTGGTATCCTGCTGGCATTTACGATCCGCAAAACAGTCGTTGTGATCGCTTCCAGCATTGTGCTTGTCCTTTTAGGCGGCAACGCGCTGCTTTCCTTCGGCGGCTCGATCCCTCCGCTGGGGGATCTGCTTGCCAAAACGCCGTTGGGCCTGGGGAAATGGCTTTTTGCCATGGATTATGCCGCGGCAGATCTTTGGCTGGCCGCGGCGGTCTGTGCAGCGACGATCATCCTCATGTGCCTACTGACGTCGGCGGCTTTTGGGAAAGCGGAGCTAAAATAAAACGCCCGCAGTAAAAAGATAGGCCTGCACCTGTATCCTGAGGGATACAGATGCAGGCCTTTTCACTGTAGCCATGTTTTTTCAAAACAAACTGAGTTGTTCCGCCGGCCTTTCCCGGCGGCGGGCGGCGTTTTCTTTTACTACGCTGTCCGGAAGGTCTTTCAGGAAGGGCGAAGGCTGGGGCGCGGTGGTGAGGATCAGTTCCTCCCGGGCGCGCGTCATGCCTACGTAGAACAGACGCCGCTCTTCCTCCTCATCCGCCGGGCGGCGGCCCTGGGAGGACATGGGCAGCACGCCCTCCTTCACGCCGGCCACGAACACCGCCGGAAACTCCAGGCCTTTGGCTCCGTGCAGAGTCATTAGATGCACGGCCCCGGACTTCCATCCTTTGCCGGCCGCACGGCGCAAGTCGGCCTCCTGGCCCAAGGCCAGCGCGTTCCACAGCTCGCCAAACGTGGCGTGGAACACGGCCATATCGCGCAGACGATCCAGCGCCGGGGTACTGCCATATTGGGCCTGCCACTGCTCTATCAGCTTCCAAGGTTTTTCCCTGTTCACCAGGGGCAGCCATTGCCGGACCCCGTCCAACCAGAGAACCAAGGGGCCGCTCTCCCCCAGTTCCCGGCGCAGGGACGCCGGGTCAAAATTCGGCAGGGCGGCGCAAACAGCGCGGGCTTTTTCGGTCAGGTCCGCCGGGCAGTCCCAGATCAGACGCAACGCCGTCTCCAGGGCGGCGGCATCCCGCGGTTCCTGCAGAAAACGGAAAAAGGCCAGCAGGCCCCGCACCTCGTCGGCATCCAGAAAATCTTCACGCCCGCTGACGATACAGGGGATGTCGTCGTGCCGCAGGCATTTTTCCATGAGCTCCAGCTGGCGGTGGGTGCGGCAGAGCACCGCGATGTCGGAAAAGGCGCGCACTTCCCGCTCGTGGCCCAGCGACTGAGCCTCCAGCATATCCACGCCGCCCGTCATGCGGCCGATCTCCTTGGCCACGAAAATGCCCTCCGCGAAATCGTCCGCCGCCCGCACCAGGCGCACCGCCGGGCCCGCGGGGCGGTTGGGCGAGAGGATACGAGGGCCGCCGGGATTCCTCCCGATCACCGGCAGGGCAGCCTCCAACACCTGAGGTGCCGAGCGATAGTTTTCCACCAAGTGAATCGTTCGCGCACCGTGGATGTCCTCCTCCAGGCGCTGAAAGCAACGCCCCGACGCGCCGCGGAACCCGTAGATGGACTGGTCCGGGTCGCCGATGACAAACAAGCTTTTGCCGCCTTTGGACCAGGCGCGCACCAAGGCGTATTGAACGTCATTGATGTCCTGGAATTCATCCACCAGCAGATGGCTGAACCCCCGGCGGCCCGCGGTGTCCAGCTTCAAAGCCTCGGTGAGCAGGTCGTCAAAATCCAGGGCTCCCAGCGCGCGCAGGCGCGCGCAATACCCCTCATAAAGTTCCTCTTTCAGGCCCGCCTCTGTTAAAGAAGCGCCGTTTTTCACCCGCGATACCGCTTGCAGCAGGGCCTTGGCACTTCCCTTCCCGCCCTGGGCACGCAGCACCCCGGCCGCTTCTTCCAATGCCTCTCCCTGCCCGATGAGGTGCACATCACTCAACAGTTCCAGGCAGATGGCATGAAAGGTTCCGATGGTCATGTGGGCCACGGCCCGTTTGCCACCCAACCGCTGTTCCAGGCGCTGGCGCATCTCGGCCGCGGCCTGATTGGTGAAGGTGACGGCCGTGATCTCACTGGGCTTGACGCCTTGTTCCTCCACCAGATAGGCGATGCGGGCCACCAGTGTTTTGGTTTTTCCGGTGCCCGGCCCGGCCACCACGGCCACCGCGCGCTCGGGTGCGGTGACGGCCGCCTGTTGCTGGGCGTTGAGGGCCTCAGCCGGCGCCTGCTCCACCTGCGAGGCCGCCGGGGCCGCTTTTTTCAGCGCACCACACGCCTTCACCTGTTCCCCGCCCGCTTCCTCTGTGCTGAAAAAGGAGAGCTGACCGCTGAGCCGCTGGATCTCGGCCGGCGTCAACAGGGAGATGACGCCGTATTCCCCGTCGAACCCGGCCCGCCGCTGGACTTTGCCCTGGCGCAGGCGGCTGATGCCCTCGGCCACACAGGGGCCGGCCACCCTGTCGATGTCGGCGATGGGCGCCTGGCGCAGGATGTAAAATTCCGGTCCCAACTCGCGCAGCATCTGTTCGTACTTTTCCCCTGTTTTCTTTCCTGCCGCCGAGGCGCCGGTGGACGCAGCGATGACTTCCGGCAGGGGCGCCAAACTCTCGAAAGGCTTTGCGCCCGCGGGCCGGTAGCCCGCCGGCCGATCGGCCAATTCCTCCACGCGGTGTTCCACGCCGATGGTCAATTTACGGCCGCACACAGGGCACAGGCCGTCCCGCTGCGCCGTCTCGGCGGGGGTGAGGCAGACGCCGCAGCTGCGGTGGCCGTCCAGATGGTATTTGCCCTCCTCGGGGAAAAATTCCACGGTGCCCAAAAAGCCCTGCCCGGTGCGGATGGCCTGCACCAGGCCGGGATAGGACAGCGCGGCGTCCAGCAAGTTGGCCTCCCGGCCAAGCTTGGACGGCGAATGGGCATCCGAGTGGGACACCAGCGTGAGCCCGTCCAGCGCCGACACCCGCCAGTTCATGGGCGGGTCTGAGGAAAGGCCCGTCTCCACGGCGTGGATGTGGGGCGTCAAGCTGCCGAAGCACTCCTCCATGGTGTCGAAACCGGAAAAGGCGCCGAACATGGCGAAATGCGGCGTCCAGATGTGCGCGGGAATGAATTCCGCCTCCGGGCAGGTATCCAGCGTCAGTTCCAGCAGATCCTGGCTGTCCAGGCCCAAAATAGGCCGGCCGTCGGAATGGATATTGCCGATGGCCTCCAATTTGGCGGAAAGTTCGTCCGCCGCCTCCAGGCTGGGCAGCAGGATCAGGTTGTGGACTTTGCGCGTCCGCCCACCCCTCTTATAGATGGAGCTGATCTCCCCGGTGACGATGAAGCGGGGCGCCGGGCCCGGCATGCGCCCCGGCAGACACAGATCCTCCCGCAGGGTGTACACGCCGTCGCCGGCAGGCACCAGGTGTTCTTTCAGCTCCGCCCGCCAGGCGGGATGGGTAAAATCCCCGGTGCCGACGAGCTGGATGCCCTTGCGCCTGGCCCACCAGTCCAGATGGGGCGCGTCGCCGTCTTTGCTGGTGGCCCGCGAAAAACGGGAATGGATATGGAGGTCCGCGATATACATCCTGTCACCTTCTGTCATAATCTGTCAGATATCATTATAATGCCTTTCCCCCTTCCGTGCAACGGCAAGCGTTGCCGCGCCGCGCTGGATTTAACGTTGGAAAGTACATTTTATTGATTATTTCGATTAAAAAGCTTTCTTTAGGGCATCTTTTTTGGTAGAATAAAGAAAACATGGTCAGAGGAGGAGCGCGAAGTGGAGCCTTTACAAACCGCTGAAGATTTTTGCCGCTTTATCTGGCATGAATATTTGGAGGAACGGCATTACAGCATCATGGGGGAACTGGTGGATCCTGAGATCAGTGTCATCGGCACGGGCGCCCATGAGGTGAGCCGGAGCCTGGATGAATTCGGGGCCGCCATGTCCCGCGAGAGCACTGAGTGGAACGGCCTGTTCCTCATCAAGGATCAGTGGTACCAGACCACGACGCTGTCGGATACATTCTCACTGGTGATCGGCGAGCTGACGGCCAAAGAGGAATCCCACGGGGACATCCCCTATCAGATCCGTTTCCGTTTCAGTATTCTTTTGCGCCGGGCGGGCACCACTTGGCGGATCCTTCATGTCCATCAGTCCGTACCGGACCCCAACCAGGCGCGAGATGAGTTTTTCCCTCACCGCATGGTGGAGAAAAGCGGGCAGGAGATCATCTATAACCTGCGGCATGACACGATGACCGGGCTGCTGAACCGCCTGTATTTGAAAGCCACGGCCAGCCGTTACATGAAGGATACGTCCTGCGGGCAGATGCTGATGCTTGACGTGGATCAGTTCAAACAGTTGAATGACAGCTTCGGCCATCCTTTTGGGGACAAGGTGCTGATCCTTTTGGCACAGAGTTTGCGCGCTTGCTTTCCGGAGGCCGCCGTCGGCCGTGTGGGCGGGGATGAATTCGTGGTGTATTGGTCCGGCCAAAAGGACGCCGATGAGCTGGATGAAGCCTTGGCAACTTTTCTACAGGATTGGCGGGAAAACCAGCAGCTGCTGTCCTTCGGCCAGGATATCACCCTGAGCATCGGCGCCGCCCAATATCCGCAGGACGGAGACTGCTATGAGGCCGTTTGGGAAAAGGCGGACGAGGCATTGTACAAAGCCAAGAAAAGCGGCGGGGATCAGGTGGGTCATGCGCCCTCTTTCGGCCCAACTTAAATAAAATGGAACACACGCGGCCCCTGGCTTTTGCCAGGGGCCGCGTGGCCGTTTTTCAGAATTCGATGCCAAGCCGGGCGGGGACGCCCTGTGCATAGGGGTGGCGATGGCAGCGCATTTCCGTGCTGTAATCAGCAGCCTCTGTCATCCAGGGCGCGGGGATTCGCCCCGTCAGCACCACTTCCCTGCCCGCCGGACGGCTCTGGACAGCTTTTTGCAGCAGTCCCTGCTCTATTAGATCCAGTTCTGCAGCCGCGCAGGCCTCGTCCAGCACCAGCAGATCGCAGGGCTGTGCCAAGGCGCCGGCCAGCAGGCGCGTGTGCTGTGCGCGCACCTCCGCTTTTTCCTGCCCGGTCATCTGGAACGCGAATTTCATTCCCTTTTGCCCTGTGTAAACCGCCGCGCCCAGGCGGCGCAGCGGCTCCAGTTCCGCGCTGGCGCCGTCCTTCAAAAACTGCACCACCGTCACCCGCAGCCCGGCGCCCAGCGCCCGCAGTGCCAGGCCCATGGCGGCGGTCGTTTTTCCTTTGCCCTCGCCCCAATAAAGATGTACCAATCCCTGTGCCATAAGCTTCCTCCTTTTTCTTTCAGTATAACATATTTGCCCCGGCCCTGCCCGTTTTTTACCGCGCGCACAAATTCTTTACAAAAATTTGGCCTTGCGTTGATTTTGAATTTTACATCCGCGCGCTATACTGAAACCGTCCCAAGAAAAAGAGAGAGAAAAAGGAGTAATGAATGATGAAAAAGTTGTGTTCCCTGTTGGTCGCCGGTGCGATGGCGCTGAGCCTGGCCGCCTGCGGCGGCGCCCCTTCCAGCGCGCCCGCTTCTTCCACGCCTGCCCCGGCGGTTTCCTCTGCACCCGCCAGCTCTTCCGAACCTGTTGCCGCACTTAGCGGCTCCGTCTCCACCAACGGTTCCACCAGCATGGAGAAAGTGATCGGCATTTTGTCCGAACAGTTTATGGCCGACCACGCCGGCGTAAGTGTCACCTATGACGCCACCGGTTCCGGTACGGGCATCGAGGCTGTAAAAAACGGCACCACTGACATCGGCCTGTCCTCCCGTGCGCTGAAAGACAGCGAGGCCGCCGACGGCCTGGTGGGCACCAATGTAGCCCTGGACGGCATCGCTGTCATCGTGAACAGCGAAAGCCCCGTGGCCGACCTGAGCCTGGAGCAGATCGCCGCCATCTTCAAGGGGGAAGTCGCTGATTGGAGCGAAGTGGGCGGCGCTGCCGGCGCTATCGCCTGCATCGGCCGTGAAGCCGGCAGCGGCACCCGCGACGGCTTTGAGAGCATTACCGGCACCGAAGATGCCTGCAAGCTGGCCCAGGAATTGACCAGCACCGGCGCCGTGATCGAGGCCGTGCGCTCGAACCCCAGCGCCATCGGCTACGCTTCCCTGTCCTCTGTTGAGGGCCAGGAGGGCATCAAGGCCGTCACCGTGGGCGGTGTGGTGTGCAGTGAGGAGACCGTCCTGGACGGTACCTATGCCATTCAGCGGCCTTTCGTGCTGGTGACCAAGGACGGTACGGCCCTTTCCGCCGCCGCCCAGAGCTTCTACGACTACGCGCTGAGCGCGGACGCCGCTGACCTGATCCGTGACGCCGGCGCCGTGCCGGTGGCCTGATGGTCGCCGTGAAAGAGGCCTCTGCTTCGGCAGGGGCCTTTCCCCGACCCAAAAAGAAAAAGCGGGCGGCCTGGCAGTGGATCGACCGCGTGATGGATGCATTGTTCCTGTGCTGCGGCATCGTAGCGGTGGCCTTTGTGCTGGTGATCAGCATCTATCTGCTGGTATCGGGCCTGCCGGCCATTCGCGAGATCGGCCTTGCGGATTTCCTCTTCGGCGAACGCTGGGCCCCCACGGCCGCCGACGCCGCTTACGGTATTCTGCCCTTTTTGCTCACCTCCATCTACGGCACGGCCGGCGCCATCGTTCTGGGCGTGCCGCTGGGCCTGATGACGGCCATTTTCCTGGCAAAGATCGCGCCGCCCAAGGTGGCGCGCGTCACCCGCGCCGCCGTCTCCCTTTTGGCGGGCATTCCCAGCGTGGTGTACGGCCTGGTGGGCATGATCGTTCTGGTACCGGCCATCCGGGACCTGTTCGGCCTTTCTTCCGGCGCCTGCATGCTGGCGGCCATTTTGGTGCTGGCGGTGATGATCCTGCCGTCCATCGTGAATGTGTCCGAGACGGCGCTGCGCGCCGTGCCACCGGAATATGAAGAGGCATCCCTTGCGTTGGGCGCCACGGAGATCGAGACCATTTTCAAAGTGACGGTGCCCGCCGCCAAAAGCGGCATTGCCACTTCCATCGTGTTGGGCGTGGGCCGCGCCATCGGCGAGGCCATGGCCATCATCATGGTGTCCGGCAACGTGGGCAACATGCCCGGTCTGTTCACCTCGGTGCGTTTTCTCACCACCGCCATCGCCTCCGAGATGAGCTATGCGGCCGTGGGCAGCCTGCAGCGCCAGGCGCTGTACTCCATCGCCCTGGTGCTGTTCCTCTTCATTATGCTGATCAATGTGGTGCTGAATCTCTGCATAAAGAATAGAAAGGAGCGATAACATGGGCCACAAGGGCTTTTCGCTTCGCCGGCGTTTTTGCGACCGCGCCCTGCGCGGCCTGCTGTATCTGTGCGGCGCCATTACCGGCGCGCTGCTGCTGTTCCTCATCGGCTATATCTTTTACCGCGGCCTGGGCAACATCAGCTGGCCGCTGCTGAGCGGCCAGACCAGCTACCGCAACAACACCATCGGCATCCTGCCCAATATCCTCAACACCCTGTACATCATTGTGGTGGCTATGGTCATTGTGCTGCCGCTGGGCGTGGGCGCCGCGCGGTATCTGACCGAGTATGCCAAACACCGCCGCCGGGTGGAGATCATCGAATTTGCCACCGAGACCCTGGCCGGCATCCCCTCCATCCTCTTTGGCCTGGTGGGCATGCTGGTGTTCGTGCAGTTTTTCAATCTTAAAACCGGCATCCTGGCGGGCGGCCTGACGCTGGTGCTGATGATCCTGCCCACCATTGTGCGCACCACCCAGGAGAGCCTGAAAACCGTGCCCGACAGCTACCGCGAGGGCGCGCTGGGACTGGGGGCCGGCAAATGGCACATGGTCCGCACTGTGGTGCTGCCCAATGCCGTGGACGGCATCGTCACCGGCTGTATCCTGGCTGTGGGCCGTATCGTGGGCGAGAGCGCGGCCCTGCTGTTCACAGCCGGTTTCGGCCTGGTGCTGAACGGTTTTTTCACGGCCCTGAACGCCTCTTCCGCCACGCTGACAGTGGCCCTGTACGTCTACGCCAGCGAGCGCGGCGAAATGGGTGTGGCTTTTGCCATTGCCGCCATTTTGATAGTGCTGACTTTCGCACTGAACGGCGCGGCCGCCTGGGCGGGGCGCAAACTCAAGCGCAACAAAGGAGATTGAATATGGAACAGACCCCTATCATCCGGGCGGAAAAGCTGGACCTGTGGTACGGCACCAACCAGGCGCTGCACAGCGTCAGCCTCGACATTCCCCAGCGCGCCATCACGGCGCTGATCGGCCCTTCGGGCTGCGGCAAATCCACCTTTTTGAAAACGCTGAACCGTATGAACGACTTGATCGACGGCGTGCGCATCGAAGGGCGGGTGACCTTCCGCGGCCAGGATATCTTTGCCCCGGGCGTGGATGTGACCGAACTGCGGCGCAACGTGGGCATGGTGTTCCAAAAGCCCAACCCCTTCCCCATGTCGGTGTACGACAACATCGCCTACGGCCCGCGCATCCAGGGCATCGGCGGCAAGGCGCAGCTGGACGAGATCGTCGAGCGCTCGCTGCGGGGCGCGGCCATTTGGGACGAGGTAAAGGACCGGCTGAAAAAAAGCGCTTTGGGCCTGTCCGGCGGGCAGCAGCAGCGGCTGTGCATCGCCCGAGCCCTGGCCGTGGAACCTGAAGTGCTGCTGATGGACGAGCCGACCAGCGCGCTGGACCCCATCTCCACCGGCAAGATCGAAGAACTGGCGGCGGAACTGAAGAAGAAATACACCATCGTCATCGTCACCCACAACATGCAGCAGGCCGTGCGCATTTCCGACAAAACGGCGTTTTTCCTGCTGGGCGAACTGGTGGAGACGGGCGACACGCCCGCGGTGTTCACTCATCCCACCGACAAACGCACGGAAGATTACATTACGGGGAGGTTCGGCTGATGCGCAACGAATTTGACAATCAATTGAAACAGCTCAACCGGCAGCTGATCACCATGGGCAGCCTGTGCGAAGAGGCCATTGCCCTGTCGGCCAAGGCCCTGCAGGGCATGCCCGACCATCCCGAGCAGCAGGTGCCCGCCCTGGAGCGGGAGATCGACCAGCTGGAACGGGAGATCGAAAGCAGCTGTATGAATCTGCTGCTGCGCCAGCAGCCTGTGGCCCAGGACCTGCGCACCATCTCCGCCGCGCTGCGGATGATCACCGACCTGGAGCGCATCGGCGACCAGGCCGCAGATATCTCTGAACTGGTGCCCCATATCTGCGACAGCAACCTGCCCAGCAAACCTACCCTGAGCCATATGGCACAGGCCGTGGTGCTGATGGTGACGGACAGTGTGGACGCCTTTGTAAAAAAGGATTTGGCCATGGCGCGCCGCGTACAGCAAAACGACGATGAAGTGGACGCCTTGTTCGACCAGGTGAAACAGGAGCTGATGGCGCTGGTGGAACACAGGGGCATCGGCGCCGAGGCCGCCCTGGATGTGCTGATGGCGGCCAAATATTTTGAGCGCATCGGCGACCATGCCACCAATGTGGCCGAATGGGTGGAATACGCCCTGACCGGCATACACAAAAACCTGTTGGTCTTTTAACGGCAAAAGCACCGCCCCCGGGCCTTAACACAGCCAGGAGGCGGTATGTTTATACCGGTTCACCCCAGCAGTACATCCAGCAGCATCATCACCAAAAAGCCGCCCATGATGCTGACCGTGCCCGCGTGGGAGCGCCGGTCCAGATTGGCCTCCGGGATCAATTCCTCGGCCACCACGTAGATCATGGCGCCGGCGGCAAAGGAGAGGATCCAGGGCATGCTGGCGGCCACGCGCCCCGCCACCAGAACGGTAAGCAGGCCAAAAATAGGTTCGACGATGCCCGACAGGCCCCCGTAGACAAAAGAGCGCATGCGGCCCATGCCCTGGGCGTGCAGCGGCAGAGAGATGGCCGCGCCCTCGGGGAAATTCTGCAGCCCGATGCCGATGGCCAAGGCCGCCGCGCCGGCAAAGGCGCCCGCCTGCGGGCTTTGCACGGCCACGGAAAAAGCCAGGCCCACGGCCATGCCCTCGGGGATGTTGTGCAGCGTCACCGCCAGCACGAGCATGGTGGTGCGCTTCCAGGAGGCAGGCAGGCCTTCCCGCTCTTTGCTGATCATATGCAGATGGGGCAGCAGGCCGTCCAACAGCATCAAAAACGCCCCGCCCGCCACAAAGCCGCCGCCCACCGGCAGCAGGATATTGCTGCCCTGCTCCTGAGCCCGCTCTATGGCCGGGAGCAGCAGCGACCAGACGGAGGCGGCCGTCATCACACCGGCGGCAAAGCCCAAAAACACCCGGTGCATGGTGGTGGACATATCCTTTTTGAAAAAGAACACCATCGCCGCGCCCAGCACGGTGAGCAAAAAGGTAAAACCCGTGCCCCAGGCGGCATATTTCAATTCTTCCAGCAGCATAATTCCTCCCACAAACGCAGGGAGCAGTCTCCCCCGGTATTTATGTCATGCTATGCACCCGGCCCAGGTTTTGCCATGGGCGCCCTGCGGCGCATACGAAAACCAGCGCTTCCCGGCGATGCCTTGCCGGAAAGCGCTGGTTTTCGTTTTTGTGGGAATTTTCTCAGTCTCCGCAGGCGGTGTCCAACAGGGCGGCCAGTTCACCGTCCGTGGAGCAGGCCAGCGCAGCCTCGGCCAATTGGGCGGCCGCTTCCCCGCCCCACCCGGCGATGGCCGCCCGCGTGGGCAGGATGGACGCGGCGCCGACGCTGAATTCGTCCAGGCCCAGGCCCAGCAGCAGCGGGATCATGCGCGAGTCTGCGGCAGCTTCGCCGCACATGCCCACGGGAATACCGGCGTTCTTCGCAGCCTGGATGACGCCGCGCACCGCGCGCAGCACCGCCGGGTGCAGGGTCGTATACAGCTTTTCCACCTTGGCGTTGCCCCGGTCCACGGCCAGGATATACTGCGTCAAATCGTTGGTTCCGATGCTGAAAAAGGCCGTCTCCGCCGCCAGCAGGTCTGCCGTCAGGGCGGCGGCCGGCGTCTCGATCATCACACCCAGCGGCATCTCGGCGTCAAAGGGCAGGCCCTCGGCCGCAAGTTCTGCTTTGCAAGTTTCCAGCAGCTCTTTGGCGGCGCGCACCTCGGAAAGGCCCGTGACCAGCGGCAGCATCAGCTTGATATTGCGCTGCCGGGCGCCCGCGCGCAGCAGCGCCCGCAGCTGCACCTTGAACACGTCCGGCCGGTCCAGGCAATAGCGGATGGCGCGATAGCCCAGGAAGGGATTCTCCTCTTTTTCCAGGCCCAGATAACCGATGGCCTTGTCCCCGCCAACGTCCAGGGTACGGATGATGACCTCGCGGCCCGCCATCGCCTCGGACACGGCGCGGTAGGCCTGGTACTGCTCCTCTTCCGTGGGCAGGGCGGCGCGGTCCATGAATAAAAATTCCGTGCGGAACAAGCCGATCCCCTCGGCCCCCGCTTCCAGGGCGGCAGCTGCCTCCTTTGCACGGCCGATGTTGGCGTACAGTGCAAATCCATTGCCGTCCGCATCCAGGGTAGGTTTGTCACGGTAAACGGCCAGCAGCTGCCGCCGCCGCAGTTCCTCGGCCTGTTTTTCCCCGTAGGCGGCCAGCTGCGCGCCGTCGGGCGTCAGCAGCACATCGCCAGCCGTGCCGTCCACAATGACCGTCTCCCCGTCCCGCACCTGCTCCAGCACACCCTCCGCCAAGCCAACGGCCCCCAGAGCCACCGCGCGGGCCACGATGCCCGAATCGCTGCTCCTGCCGCCCACCTCGCTCAGCATAGCGGCCACGTGTTCCTTTTGCACGCCCACCGTCATCGACGGGGTCAGGTCATGGGCCACCAGCACTGTACCCACGGGCAGCGCGGCCAGATCCACGGCCCGCACCCCCAGCAGCAGGCCCAGCATCCGGGCGCGGATATCCCGCACGTCGGCGGCGCGCTGGCGCATCAAGTCGTCTTCCATGGCCGCGAACATATCGGCGTAGGCGGTGCACACCGCGTCCAGCGCGGCCTCGGCGGTCTGGCCGGCGTCCCTGCCCTCCTCCATCTGGGACAGCATGAACGGGTCGCTGAGCATGGTCCCCTGGCCCGCCAGGATCTCGGCTTCTTTCTGCCCCACACGGGCGCGGATTTCGTCCGCCATTGCCTGGGTGTCTTCGCTGAATTGCCGCAACGCCTTGCGCAGACGCGCCTTTTCGGCCCCGGCGCCCCCATACTGCACGGCGGAATAATCGAGGTTTTGCCCGCGCACGCATACGGCCTTGCCGATGCCGATGCCCGCGGACGCGCCGATTCCGTGTAAAGTCTTCATCTGCCGCCCTTCCTTTCGCTTTTACTCGCCCAAGCCGGCTTCCACCAGTTCCACCGCCGCCTTCAGCGCGGCCTCCTCGTCGGGGCCGTCGCAGCGGATCTCAATGTCCGTGCCCTGCTTGAGGCAGGCGGCCATCAGGTTCATGATGCTTTTGGCGTTGATCTCCCGCCCGCCGGCCACGATGGTGATGTCGCAGTGAAAGGGGGTGATCGTTTTGATGAAGATCTGGGCCGGGCGCATGTGCATGCCCATCGGATTGATAATTTTTGTTTTCGCAGATACCATGGTGTATTCTCCTTTTTATGTGTTATTTCTGTGCTTTCTGTTTTTTCAGCAGTGCCAGCAGGGCCATGCCCACAGCACTGCCCGCCGCCAATGCGATACAATATCCCACAACGTTGCCCACCACGGGAAACACAAAGATGCCGCCGTGGGGCGCGGGCAGCGTACAGCCCAGCAACATGGCCAGGGCGCCGGCCACGGCGCTGCCCGCCACACAGGACGGGATGACGCGCAGCGGGTCGGACGCGGCGAAGGGGATGGCGCCCTCGCTGATGAAACACAGGCCCATGATATAGTTCACCAGGCCGGACTTGCGTTCTTCTTCGGTGAATTTCCCCTTGAAAAAAGTGGTGGCCAGGGCGATGGCGATGGGCGGTACCATGCCGCCCACCATGACGGCGGCCATCATTTGGTAAGCGATGTCATTGGCGGCGGCGCCCGCCGCGGCGGCCGTGGCAATGGCACCCGTGCCGGTGACATACGCGGCCTTGTTGAAAGGGCCTCCCATATCGATGCTCATCATGCCGCCCAGCACGGCGCCCAGCACGATCTTGCTGGAGCCGCCCAGGCTGTTGAGGAAATTCGTCAGGCCGGTGTTCAGCGCGCTCATCACCGGGTTCACCAGGCACATGAAGGCGCCCATGAAAAGGATGCCCAGCACCGGGTAGATGAGGATGGGCTTGATGCCCTCCAGGCTGCGGGGCAGCTTATCGCACACCTTGCGCAGCCCCAGCATGAAATACCCGCCTACGAAGCCGGCCAGCAGCGCGCCCAAAAAGCCCGCGGGGATGGGTGCCGTGCCCGAGAGGATGGTGGCAAAGGAGGTTCCCGCGGCGGCCAGGCTGCCGCCCACGAAGCCCACGGCCAGGCCCGGACGGTCGGCGATGCTCATGCCGATGAAGCCCGCCAGGACCGGCAGCATGAAGTTGAAAGCGGCTTCGCCCACGGTTTTGAGGAAGGCGGCAAGGGGTGTGTTCTTGCCGAAGTTGGCCGGGTTGATGGAGGCGTCGTCAAAAAGAAAAGCCAGCGCGATGAGAATGCCGCCGCCGATGACGAAGGGCAGCATGTGGGACACGCCGTTCATCAAGTGCTTATACACTTGGCGGCCCAGGGATTCATTGGCCCCCATCTCGCCGGGCTGCGCCTTGCCCGCGTATTCATAGACGGGCACATTGCCCGACGCGATGCGCCGGATCAGTTCCTCTGGCTTGTGGATGCCGTCGGACACGGGGGCGATCAGCACCCGTTTGCCGGAAAAACGCGCGGTGTCCACATTTTTGTCCGCCGCGATGATGATGCCATCTGCCTCGGCGATCTCCTGGGCCGTCAGCACATTCTTGGCCCCGCCGCTGCCGTTGGTCTCGGCCTTTAAAGGGATGCCCAGCTGGCGGCCGGCTTTCTCCAGCGCTTCGGCGGCCATATACGTGTGGGCGATGCCCGTGGGGCAGGCCGTGACGGCCAGCACGCGGAAGCCCGTTTTCCCCTCTTCCGCCGGCTGCTGTTCGGACGGTTCGGGGGCCCCGTACTTGGCGCGCTCGTACCGATCGATCACTGCCAGGAAGGCATCTGCGTCCTGTGCGCCGCGCAGATCGGCCACAAAGGACGGGTCCATCAGCAGCACCATCAGATGGGACAGGATCTCCAGGTGCACGTCGCCGTCCAGCGGCGCGGCGATCATGAAGAACAGATCCGAGGGCTGGCCGTCCATGGCGCCGTAATCCACGCCTTTTTCCAGTGTGGCGGCCGCCAGGCTGGGCCGCGCCACGGCCGGGGATTTTGCGTGGGGCACAGCGATGCCCGCCTCGATGGCCGTACTGCTTTGCCCCTCCCGGGCCAGGATGGCCTGTTTATAGGCCTGGGGATCCGTCAGGGCGCCACCCTTTTCCTGCAGGGCCACCAGCAGGTCGATGGCCGCGTCTTTGTCGGCGGCCCCGGCGCGCAGGGAAATACATTCCTTTTTCAAAAGGTCAACGATGCGCATCATTCTTTCTTCCCTTCTCTTCAAAAGCTGTCTATCAGGCGAAGCACTTCTTCCCGCGTCGCCAAACCGTCGGAAAACGCCGTGGCGCTG
>CAJMEU010000043.1 GCA_905212515.1 uncultured Oscillospiraceae bacterium
TGCACAACAACGAGTATTTCGCCAAGTACGCCAAGACCCTGGAGGAGATGGGCGCCCACAGCATCTGCATCAAGGACATGGCCGGCCTGCTGACGCCTTACTCCACCTACGAGCTGGTGAAGGCGCTGAAGGAGACCGTCTCCATCCCCGTGGACATCCACAGCCACTACACCTCCGGTATGGCCTCCATGTCCATCATCAAGGGCATCGAAGCCGGCGCGGACATCGTGGACACCGCCATCAGCCCCCTGAGCTTGGGCACCTCCCATATGCCCACCGAGAGCCTTGTGGCCGCCCTGCAGGGCACGGACTACGACACCGGCCTGGATCTGAAGAAACTGGACGGGGTGCGCGCGCACTTCGCCAAGCTGCGTGAGAAATACCTGGCCAGCGGCCAGCTTTCCCCGAAGATGCTGGGCGTGGACGCCAACACCCTGCTGTATCAGGTGCCCGGCGGCATGCTGTCCAACCTGCTGAAACAGCTGAAAGACGCGGGCAAAGAGGACCAGCTGGACACGGTGCTGGCGGAGATCCCCCGTGTGCGCAAGGACAGCGGCTATCCGCCGCTGGTGACGCCCACCAGCCAGATCGTGGGCACCCAGGCGGTGTTCAACGTCATCATGGGCGAGCGCTACAAGATGGTGACCAAGGAGTTCAAGGGACTGGTGCACGGCGATTACGGCCGCACGCCTGCGCCCATCGACCCGGCGTTCACCAAACAGATCCTGGGCGACGAGCAGCCCATCACCTGCCGCCCGGCCGACCTGCTGGAGCCGGAGATCGAGAAGCTGAAGGTGGAGGCCGCCAAGTATGTGCAGCAGGAAGAGGACGTGCTGACGTACGCCATGTTCCCGCAGGTGGCGCCCAAGTTCTTCGAAAAGCGCAATTTGAAAAACGTGGGCGTCGACGGCGACCACGTGGATTTTGCCGGCAAATCCCATCCGGTGTGATCGTTTGAAACAATAAAGGCCGCCCCCCTCGGCAAGAGGGAGGGCGGCCTTTTTTGCGCACGGGAAAGCAAAAAAATGTAAAATGATGGAGGGACGGGGAAAAGCCCTTTTTTTTGTGCGGCGGATATGGTATCCTTAAATCAACCTTTGATGCTTTCGGGCAAAACGGAATGGAAAAGGGAAAGGAAGAAGTGCGATGAAACGGTTTGTATCAATGTTGCTGACGCTGTGCCTTCTGTGCAGTATGGCCGTGCCGGGCGCGTTTGCCCAGGATGTGAGCATCCCCACGGCGGACAGCGCGGAGGCGCAGCAGCCTGCCGAGGAGGCGCCGTTGGACGTGGCGCCCCTGGACCCGGCCGCGGATGCCGGCGGCGGGGAGGCGCCTTTGCAGGACGTGGAGACGGACTTGCAGAACGCTTTCCTGGACGAGGGCGAAGTGAACGGGGAAGAAGAGGCCCCCGATGAGGAGCCGGTGGCCGTGGAAGTGCTGCGCGGCAGCGGGGCGTCCGCGGCCAGCGCGGGCCTGGAGGAGGCCCCCGTCACCCCCGAAGAGGGCGCGGAGATCCAGGAGACGGTGGAGTTCAGCGGCGAGCTGGACCTGATGCGCAGGGCCAGCCAGTACAACGAGCTGACCACGGACAATTTCACCAGTTTCGGCGACCAGCTGTCCGGCTTCACGGTGAGCGTCAACGGTGTGTCCTACTCGAACGCCGGCTACTTCATGAAGAAAAGCTACGACGCCCTGGCGACGGACTTTGCCAAGGGCGACGACAGCCGCATTTTCCAGCAAAAGGGCGTCGCGTGCATTGCCCTGTACCAGAAGGACATGTCGGACAGCGAGATGAAGGCCCTGATGCTGGCCATCGCCAAGGCGGCGGGATTCTCCTTTGACTGGGATACGCCGGAGCTGTTCTACAGCAACAGCAGTCTGGGTTATTCGGTGGTCAAGCGCGCCAGCGACGGCGCCTGGGTGCTGACGCTGATGCCCAAGGCGAACCGCGAATTTGCGGACCAGGGCTTCCGCAGCATGTTCAAGGGCATCCTGGAACAGCAGATCGCCACCCTGACGGCCGCCACCAAGGGCATGACGGACGAGCAGGCCGTGCGCTATTACCACGACTGGCTGTGCGAAAACAATGCCTACAACAACGCCGCCTATCAATTCGTGCCGCCTTCCGGCGCCACGGGAGAGGACAAATACTATCGGTCCCTGCTGTCCTGGTCGGACTTCATCGCGCTGTCTTGCAATTCCGGCGTGTACAACGAGGGGCCCGTGTGCGAGGGCTATGCCCGCGCGCTGCAGTGGCTGTGCAAGGCCACGGGCATCCAGTGCATCCTGGTGGTGAGCGCGGACCACATGTGGAACAACCTGGTGGTGAACAACAAATGGACCGGCGTGGACGTCACCTTCGACGACGGCGCCGGCGGCAGCTACAACCACGATTATTTCCTCAAGGACGGCCTGAACGGCTCCGCCAGCCACCACATCGAAAAGATGGACGTGGGCAACGGCGGCACCATTGAATTCGCCTATCCGGCGCTGGGCAAGGTGGACCAGGTGGCGGCCTTCGTCACCCGCCTGTATGAAAAGCTGCTGGGCCGCAGCCCGGACCTCTCGGGCAAGGGCACCTGGGTCACGGAGCTGAAAAGCGGCCGGATGGGCGGCGCGGACGTGGCCTCCGGCTTCGTGACGGGCGTGGAGCTGAAGAACCGCAACCTGGACGACGAGACCTACGTGGGACTGCTGTACGAAACGTTTATGGACCGTACAGCGGACGCGGGCGGCATGCAGAGCTGGCTGGACTGGATGAGCCAGGGCATCAGCCGCAACCTGGTGTTCCGCGGCTTTGTGGAGAGCGGCGAGTATGAGAAGATCTGCGCTTCCTACGGCATCGACCGCGGCACCCTGAACCTGCCGAACTACGCGGACCGGAACCTGAACCTGACCCTGTTCGTCATCCGCCTGTACACGAAGGCGCTGGACCGCCCGGCGGAGGAGCAGGGCATCGAGGACTGGTGCCGCGGGCTGCTGACCGGGCAGTTCCAGGGCGCCAGCGCGGCGGCCGCGTTCATCTTCGGCAGTGAATTTACCAACAAGAACTACTGCAACGAGCATTATCTGGAACATTTGTACACCACCTTCATGGACCGCGCGCCCGACGCGGGCGGCCTGGCCATGTGGATGGGCGAGCTGGAAAAGGGCATGACGCGGGAAGAGGTGTTCAACGGCTTCGCGCTGAGCCCCGAGTTCAGCCGCATCTGTTCAAGCGCCGGCATCGCCTCGGGGTTTGCCATCGACGTGCCGGAGAAGGGCAAAGGCACGGTGCAGAATGGCCCGTGCAGCATCTGCGGCAAGCAGGACAGCGTCCCGCAGCCGGACGTGCCCGAACAGCCGGTTGGGCCGGAGCAACCAAATGTGCCCGATCAGCCGAATGTGCCTGAACAGCCCAGCGTGCCCGATCAGCCGAGCGTCGTCTATCTGGCGTCCGGCTCCAGCAAGGTGTATCATCGGAGCCCCAACTGCAGCAACATGAGAGCTCCCGTTGCCGTTTCCCTGGCAGATGCACAGGCGGCCGGCTGCAGACCCTGCAAAGTATGCTTCCATTGATGTGATAAAAGGCGGAACGGGATTCGTTCCGCCTTTCCTTTTTTGACAGAGAAAAACAAAGGATAACTTGAAAAAAGAGCGAAAAGAGGGTAAAATAAACTTATCTATCACTTGCTGTTACGGCGGAAAGAGGAAGGGCTATGATTCTGAGCATGACAGGCTACGGCCGCGCGCAGAAAGAAGTGAACGGGCGCGACATCACGGTGGAGCTCAAAAGTGTGAATTCCCGCTATTTTGAGTACTCTTCGCGGATGCCGCGCAGTTTTTCGTTTTTGGAGGATCGGCTGAAAAAGCTGGTGGCCGCCGCGGTGTCCCGCGGCAAGGCGGAACTGGGGCTGACGGTGGTGAACGTCTCGGCCGAGGAGACGCAGATCGCGGCCAACCTGGAGCTTGCCAAACAGTACGTTGCCGCGGCCGAGGAAATACGGGCCCAGGTGGGCGGCCAGCCGCTGTCCATCGACGCGCTGAGCCGGCTGCCGGACGTATTCACCGCCCGCCACGCCCAATTGGACGAGGAGCAGCTTTGGCAGGACGTGAAGGCCGTGGCCGACGAGGCGGTGAAAAACTTCATCGCCATGCGGGCCGCCGAGGGCGAAAAGCTGAAAGAGGACATCCTGGGCCGCCTGGACACGCTGGAGGGCCATGTGGCCCACGTGGAGCAGGACAGCGCCGGCCGCGTGCAGCGCTACACGGATAAATTGTACCAGAAGCTGCAAATACTGCTGGGGGACCGCAATGTGGACGACGCCCGCATCCTCACCGAGGCGGCCATCTTTGCCGACAAAACGGCCGTGGACGAAGAGACGGTGCGCCTGCACAGCCATATCCAGCAATACCGCGCCATGCTGGACCTGGACGAGCCCGTGGGCCGCAAGCTGGACTTTTTGACCCAGGAGCTGAACCGTGAGGTGAACACCATCGGTTCCAAATGTTCGGAGCTGGACATCACCCGCACCGTGGTGGAGATGAAAGGCGAGATCGAGAAGATCCGCGAGCAGATCCAAAACATCGAGTAAAGTGAGGAAGGGAACATGAAACTGATCAACATCGGCTTCGGCAACATGGTCAGCGCCAGCCGCCTAATTGCCATCGTCAGCCCCGAGTCCGCCCCCATCAAGCGCATCATCCAGGAGGCGCGTGACAAGGGCGCCCTCATCGACGCCACCTACGGCCGGCGCACCCGCGCCGTGATCATCATGGATTCGGATCACGTGGTGCTCAGCGCCGTGCAGCCCGAGACTGTGGCCAACCGCCTGACCGAGGACGACGAGAGCGAGGAGGAGCTGGACGATGAATAAGGAGCGCTTCCTGCTGGTGGTCTCAGGTCCGTCCGGGGCCGGCAAGGACACGGTGGTCAGCCGCATGATGGAAAAGCACCCCGAGCTGGAGATCAGCGTATCGGCCACCACCCGCCCCGCCCGGGAGGGCGAGGAGGACGGCGTGCACTATTTCTTCCTGGACAAAGCGCAGTTCGAGCAGAAGATCGCCCGCGGCGAGATGCTGGAATACGTCAACTACTGCGGCAATTATTACGGCACGCCCAAAAGCGAGGTGGACAGGCGCATCGATGCGGGCGTCACCGTGGTGTTGGTGATTGAAGTGGTGGGGGCTGCCAATATTAAACGCATGTATCCGGACAGCACCCTGGTGTTCATCATGCCGCCCTCGGTGGAGGAGCTGGGCCGGCGCCTGCGGGCCCGGGGCACCGAGGACGCCGAGGTGGTGGCCAAGCGCATGGCCCGCGCCACCGAGGAGATGGCCCTGGCCCATGAGTACGACTTTTCCGTGGTGAACGACGAGGTGGACCGCTGCGCCGACGAGCTGTACAGAATCCTAAAACAGCGCCAGCAGGCATAAATACATACAGGGAAGGAAGGTGGCGCGTTGCCGCTGGTAGCACAGGGCGCGGTGGACAAAGCCACCATCCATTTTGACAAACTGTATTCTTACCTGGTGCCGGACGCGCTGGCCGGGGCCGTGTGGCCCGGCAGCATGGTGCTGGTGCCCTTTGGCCGGGGCAGCGGCCGCGCCCGCATGGGCGTGGTGCTGGGCCTCGGGCGGGAGGAGACGCCCGCTCCGCGGCTGAAAAGCATCTATGACGCCGCGCCGGAAAAGGCGCGCCTTTCGCCGGAGCTGCTGGGTCTGGTGGAATACCTGCGGGAAAACACCTTCTGCACCTATTACGAGGCGGTGAAAGCCATCATCCCCTACGGCGCCCAGTACAGGGCCGTGGAGGAACAGGGCGTCTGGCGGCTGCAAAAGCAGCTGCAGCGCCACACGGAGTTTTACTACGAGCGGGCGGGGGACGCCCCCGCCAAGCTGACGGCCAAACAGCAGGCCGCCTGGGACGCACTGGCCGGGGGGCCGCTGCCCCAGCGGCGGCTGGAGGAGCTGGGCGTCACCAAGGCGGTGCTGGAGGCACTGGGCAAAAAAGGGGCCCTGCGCCGGGATGCCCGGGACAAAAGCGTAGAGCTGTACACAGACGGCGCGCCTGTACAGCACAGCGGCCTCAGCCCCGCCCAGCGGGCGGCCTGCGACAAGCTGGCCGCCCTGATGGCCGGCCGGCCGGCGGCGGCGCTGCTGCACGGCGTCACCTCCAGCGGCAAGACGCTGGTGTTCCTGGAGCTGATCCGGCGGGTGCTGGCGGAGGGGCGCAAGGCGCTGGTGCTGGTGCCCGAGATCTCGCTGACGCCGCAGATGATCTACCGCCTGAAAGGCTATTTCGGCAGCCGGGTGGCCGTGCAGCATTCGGCCCTCTCCAACACCGAGCGGCTGCTGCAGTGGCAGCAGATCCAAAACGGCGGGGCGGACATCGTGGTGGGCACGCGCAGCGCCGTGTTCGCCCCCCTGGAGGACATCGGCCTGATCGTCATCGACGAGGAACAGGAGCACACCTATCACTCGGAGAACCCGCCCCGGTATCTGGCCCACGACGTGGCCAAGCGCCGGGCCGTGAGCCACGGGGCGCTGCTGCTGCTGTCCAGCGCCACCCCCTCCACCGAGAGCTACCACGCCGCCCAAACGGGCCGCTACCACCTGGTGGAGCTGCCCCAGCGCTACAACGACCTGCCCCTGCCCGACGTGCGCATGGTGGATATGCGCAAAGAGCTGCAGGAGGGCAATGCCGGCGCCGTCAGCCGCGAGCTGGCGGCCGAGATCAGGCAGAACCTGGACGCGGGGCTGCAGACCATCCTGCTGCTGAACCGCCGGGGCTATAAGACGGTGGGCATGTGCACCCAGTGCGGCCAGGTGCTGAAATGCCAGAGCTGCAGCGTGCCCATGGTGTACCACAAGGCGGAGGATAAGCTGCTGTGCCACTACTGCGGCGCGGTGCTTTCCCCGGTGCCGGACGTGTGCCCGGACTGCGGCGGCGCCATGAAGTACACGGGCTTCGGCACCCAGCGTGTGGAGGAGGAGCTGGCGCAGCTGTTCCCTGCGGCCCGCATCCTGCGCATGGACCTGGACACCACCAGCCGCAAAAACGCCCACGAGACCATGCTGCGGCGGTTCGCCGCAGGGGAGTACGACATCATGCTGGGCACCCAGATGGTGGCCAAGGGCCTGGATTTTGAAAAGGTGACCCTGGTGGGCGTGCTGGGCATCGACCAGATGCTGTTCGCCCAGGGATATAAGGCATTTGAGAACGTGTTCGACCTGGTGACCCAGGTGGTGGGCCGCGGCGGCCGGGCCGACCAGCCGGGCCGCGCGCTGATCCAAACCGTCGATCCCGAACATCCTGTGCTGCAGCTTGCAGCAAAACAGGACTATGCTTCGTTTTATAAACAGGAGATCGAATTCAGGCGGCTGAACCTGTACCCGCCCTTCTGCACCATCTGCATGGCGGGCTTCACCGGTGGGGACGAGGCGGCCGTACAGCGTGCGGCGCGCCAGTTTGCCGGGTTCGTTACCGATGCGGCCCGCGCGGTGCCGGGCATCCCGCTGCGCATCCTGGGCCCCGCGCCCATGAATGTGGCCATGGTGGCCGGGCGCTACCGCTACAAGCTGACGCTGAAATGCCGCAACGACAAGACGTTCCGCGGCCTTCTGCGCCGCGCGCTGGACGCTTACAACGCCTCCGGCGCGGCCGCGAAGGCCACGATATATCTCGATTTTTATTCCGACGCGGACGTGTGAGCCGCAACATAGGGAGGTTTTACAAATGGCTTTGAGACAGATCGTACAGGACGGCGACCCGATTTTGAAAAAGAAATGCCGGCCCGTCACCAATTTTGACGCCAAGCTGGGCCAGCTGCTGGACGACATGCACGAAACGCTGCTGGAGGCCAACGGCTACGGCCTGGCGGGCCCCCAGGTGGGCATGCTGCGCCGGGTGTTCGTCAGCGTGGATGAACGGGATCTGCCCGAAGAGATGCCCGAGGATTACGAGACGAAGTTCCTCGATTTCATCAACCCCGAGATCCTGTCCACGGAAGGGGAAGTGACCCAGTATGAGGGCTGCCTCTCGTTCCCCGGGCGCAACGGCGCGGTGGCGCGGCCGGAAAAAGTGACGGTGCGCGCCTTTGACCGGGACGGCAACCCCTTCATCCTGGAGGCGGAGGGCATGCTGGCACGCTGCATCTGCCATGAGAGCGACCATTTGGACGGCGTCACCATCCTGGACCGGGCCGAGTATTTCTACGAGGACCTGGAGCACGACGAGGACGAGGATGAAGACGGCGGGGACGAGGAATAAGCGATGAGGATCTTGTTTATGGGCACGCCGGAGATCGCGGCCGCCTGCCTCAAAGCCATTTTGGACGAGGGAAAGCACACGGTGTGCGGCGCGTACACGCGGGAGGATAAACCCGTGGGCCGCAAACAGGTGCTGACGGCCCCGCCGGTGAAGCAGCTGGCGCTGGAGCGGGGCATCCCCGTGTTCCAGCCGAAGACGCTGCGGGACGGCGAGGCGGCCCGGACCATCTGGCGGCTGGCGCCGGACATCATCGTGGTGGTGGCCTACGGCCGCATCCTGCCCCAGGAAGTGCTGGATATCCCGCCCCACGGCGCGGTGAATTTACATGTGTCGCTGCTGCCCGCCTACCGCGGCGCGGCGCCGGTGCAGTGGAGCGTCATCAACGGCGACAAAAAAACGGGCGTGACCATCATGCAATTGGACGCGGGCCTGGACACGGGCGATATCCTGGCGGTGGCGCCGGTGGACATCGGCGAGAACGAGACCAGCGGCGAGCTGTTCAGCCGGGTGACGGCCGTGGGGGCAAAGGCCCTCTGCAAAGCCCTGGAGGAAATCGAGGCGGGCCGGGCCCACCCCGTGCCCCAGGATCACGCCAGGGCCACCCTGGCCCCGCCGCTGCGCAAGGAGACGGGGGCCTTCGCCTTCACGGGGGACGCCAAAAAGCTGCACGACCTCATCCGCGGCTGCAATCCCTGGCCCGGGGCCTATTTCATCCACGAGGGCAAAAAGGTGAAGGTGCTGCGCAGCCTGTATGACGGCAAGGCGGAGGGCGGGCCGGGCGAGATCCTGTGCACGAAGCCCCTGACCGTGGCCTGCGGCGCCGGCGCGCTGACGCTGCTGGAAGTGGTGCCCGAGGGCAGCCGCCCCATGGAGGGCGCGGCCTGGGCCGCCGGACGGCGGTTATAGGTGGGGGACAGGATCACCCCGGTAAATTAAAAGGCAAAGGAAACCACTCTGAGCGACGCTCGCCGCGGGGTGGCCACCGCGCTGATGAAACAGGAACAGGGGGGCTATGCCAACCTGGTGCTGGCCCACGCGCTGGAGCGCTTTGACGGCGACAGGCGGGACAAGGCCTTTGTGTCCGCCGCTTTTTACGGCGCGGTGGAGCGCATGGCCACCATTGACTTCCTCCTGCGCCAGTACCTGTCAAGGCCGCTTGGGCAAATGGACGCGGCCGTGCGGGCCGTGCTGCGCAGCGGCGTGTACCAGGCCCGCTGGATGGACGGCGTGCCCGTGCACGCGGCGGTGAACGAAAGCGTGGCGCTGTGCCGCCGCATGGGCAAGGGCGGCAGCGCCGGCATGGTGAACGCCGTGCTGCGCAAGGCCGCGGCGGCGGACCTGGAGACCCTGCCCTATGAGGACGAATGGGAGCGTTTGTGTGTGCGCTACAGCGTGTCGCGCCCGGTGGCGAAGCTGCTGTGCGAGGCTTACCCGGCGGACGGCGAGGCCGTTTTGGCCGCTAGCTTTACAAAGCCGCCCCTGTGCGTGCGGGCGAACACCCTGCGGACGCCGCCGCAACAGCTGGCGAAAAAGCTGGCCGTCGAGGGTGTGGACGCCCGGCCGGGCCCTGTGCCCGGCAGCCTGGTGCTGGAAAACGCCGGGGATGTGACGAAGCTGGCGGCGTTCCGGGACGGGCTGTTCCACGTGCAGGGGGCGGCCTCGCAGGCCGCCTGCGCGGCCCTGGAGGTGCAGCCGGGCTGGAAGGTGGCCGATGTGTGCGCCGCGCCCGGCGGCAAAAGCGCCACCCTGGCCCAGTACATGAACGACAGGGGCGTCCTTTTCAGCAGGGACGCGGCCGCGAACCGGGTGCCGCTTGTTAAAAACCAGCTGGCGCGGCTGGGCGTCACCTGTGCCCAGGTGCGGCGGGCGGACGCCGCCGTATACGACCCGGCCCTGGAAGGCTGTGACGCCGTGCTGTGCGACGTGCCCTGCAGCGGCCTGGGCACGCTGGCGAAAAAGCCGGACGAGCGGTACAAGACCCTGGAGGGCCTGGCCGGGTTGACGGCCCTGCAGCGGCGTATTTTGCGTACGGGCGCAGGGTATGTGCGGCCCGGCGGGCGGCTGGTGTACTCTACCTGCACGCTGAACCCGGATGAAAACGAGCGCGTGGCCGGCGATTTTTTGCGGGAAAACCCCTGTTTTGCAGCAAAAACTGTGAAATTTTTGCCCGAAACAGTGCGCCGCAGCGGGGAATTTGCCACGCTGCTGCCCCTGGATGGCCAAACCGATGGATTTTTCATAGCATCTTTCGAAAGATTGTGGTAAAATAATGAAGATAGGCATTTCTTCCCTGACAGAAGAAAAACTGAAAGCGTATGTGAAGGGCCTGGGACAGCCCGCGTTCCGCGGCGGCCAGATTTTCAAATGGCTGCACGAAAAGCGGGTGGACAGCTTTTCCGCCATGACGGACCAGCCCAAGGCCTTTTTGCAGCAGCTGGAAGAACAGTGCTTCATCGAGCGGCTGGAAACGGACCAAAAACAGCAGTCCAAGGACGGCACGGTGAAGTATCTGTTCCGCCTGCCGGACGGCAATTGCATCGAGGCGGTATGGATGCAGTATTCCTACGGCAATACTGTATGCGTGTCCACCCAGGTGGGCTGCCGCATGGGGTGCCGGTTCTGCGCTTCCACCCAGGGGGGGAAGGTGCGGGACATGACGCCCGGCGAGATCGCCGGCGAAATTTACGCCGCCATGGCGGACCAGGGCCAGCGGGTGTCCCACATCGTGCTGATGGGCATCGGTGAGCCGCTGGACAACTTCGACAATGTGATGGACTTTTTGTCCATCATCTCTTCCCCTCACGGGGTGAACATCGGCATGCGCAACATTAGCCTGTCCACCTGCGGCCTGGTGCCGAAGATCGGGCTGCTGGCAAAACGGCGCTTGCAGCTGACGCTCTCCATTTCCCTGCACGCGCCCACCAACGAGATGCGCAGCAGCATGATGCCTGTGAACGACGCCTATCCGGTGGAGCGGCTCATCGAGGCGTGCCGCGCCTATCAGGAGGAGACAGGGCGGCGCATCAGCTTTGAATACTCCATGGTGCGGGGCGTGAACGACAGCCCTGAAACAGCGGAAAAACTGGCAAAGCTGATCAAGGGCATGGGGGCCCATGTGAATTTGATCCCCATCAATCCCGTGGACGGATCGCCGTTCACGGCGACGGACGCTGCCGCCATCCGGCAGTTCCAGGAGCATCTGACAAAGCTGGGCGTGAACGCGACGGTGCGCCGCCGGCTGGGCACGGACATCAGCGCTGCCTGCGGGCAGCTGCGCCGAGAGGCAAAAGGAGTGAACGACGCATGAGACTGGTCGCCAGGACCGATATCGGGAACCAGCGGGCTGAGAACCAGGACAGCTACCGCGCGGGCAAAATGCCCGGCGACACGGTGTGGGCCGTGGTGTGCGACGGTATGGGCGGCGCGCGGGGCGGCAAACTGGCCAGCGCCATGGCGGCGGCGGGCCTGGAAGAGGCGTTTACCGTCGGCCTGCCCGCCGTGTCCGGCGATGCGGACGCCACTGCCTTCATCCGGGCGGCCATCAGCTATGTGAACACGGCCATTTATAAAAAGGCGCTGGCGACGCCCGCGGCCCGCGGCATGGGCACCACCGTGGTGTGCGCCATCGCCCGCCCGGACGCGGCGGTGTTCGCCCACGTGGGCGATTCGCGCGCGTATCTGCTGCACGCGGACGCGCTGTTCCAGCTCACGCGGGACCACTCCATGGTCCAGGAATTGGTGGAGCAGGGCACCATCACGGAGGAAGAAGCGTATACCCACCCGCAGAAAAACCTGATCACCCGCGCTTTGGGCGTGGCGGAAAAGGTGGAAGCGGACTGCGGCGAGGTGGCCCTGGAAGAAGGGGACATCCTGCTGCTGTGCAGCGACGGATTGACCAATTACGTATCTGTGGACGACATCGCCTGCGTGCTGGCGCAGACGCCGTTTTACAAGGCGGCCGATGTGCTGATCGAAAAAGCGCTGGAGGGCGGCGGGCTGGACAATGTGACGGTCCTGCTGATCGGCGCACAGGCAGAGGAGGGCGAGAATGGATAATTTGCTTGGCACGCGCCTGGAAGGGCGCTATCTGATAGAACAGCCCCTGGGCGCCGGCGGCATGGCCAATGTGTACAAGGGCCAGGACGTGACGAACGGCCGGCCCGTGGCCATCAAAGTGCTGCGCCAGGAGTTTATGGACAACGCGGACCTGGTGCGCCGCTTCAAGAACGAGGCAAAGGCCGTCAGCCTGCTGGACCACCCCAACATCACCAAAGTGTACGATGTGGGCGTGGGCGACCAATTGCAGTACATCGTGATGGAGTATATCGACGGCATCACCCTCAAAGAGTATATGGAGTACCGGAACCGGCCGCTGACCTATAAAGAGACCCTGCACTTTGTGACGCAGGTGCTGGCGGCGTTGCAGCACGCCCACGACAAGGGCATCGTGCACCGGGACATCAAGCCCCAGAACATCATGCTGCTGGCCGACGGCTCCATCAAAGTGATGGACTTCGGGATCGCCCGCTTCTCGCGCAGCGAGAACCAGACCATCACGGACAAGGCCATCGGCTCTGTGCATTACATCAGCCCGGAGCAGGCCAAGGGCAACGCCACCGATGTGCGCGCGGATATCTACTCTGTGGGCGTGATGATGTACGAGATGCTGTCGGGGCATCTGCCCTTTGAGTCCGACAGTCCGGTGTCCGTGGCCATCAAGCAGATCAGCGAAGAGGCCAAGCCCCTGCGGGAGCTGAACCCCAGCGTGCCCCCGGCCCTGGAGGCGATCATCGCCCGCGCCATGGCCAAGGAGCCGCGGGATCGCTATCCCTCGGCCCGCGAGATGATGGCGGAGCTGGAGGAGTTCCGGCGCAACCCCGGCGCAGTGAAAGCGGCGCCCCGCCCCCAACAGGCGGCGCAGCAGGAAGCCCCCACGCGCTATATGGACAAAGTGACGGTGAATAAAACGAGCCAGAAACAGCAATCCGGCGCCCGGCCGGCGGGTAAAAAAACACAGCTGCGCCCCGCGCCCGTGCGGACGGGGCAGGCCGCGGCGGTGCGCGGCAAACGCAACCTGGCCCTGCCTATCCTGGCGGGCGTGGCCGCGGCTTTCGCCATCGGCGCCGTCATCCTGGTGGTGCTGATCTTCAAGACCAGCGGCTCGGACATGTTTACCAAGCGCGCCAACGTCGAACTGCCCAACTTCACGGGCCTTGCCTGGGAGAAGATCCAGGAGGACGACGCGTATGCCACATTCAAGTTTGACATCCAGCCGGCATATAATTCCGAGTATGAGGCCGGCACAGTGTACAGCCAAAGCCCCAAGCCGCCCAAGACGGTGAAGGAGGGCGCCAAGATCACGCTGTATGTCAGCCAGGGCGCCCAGAAGGTGAAGGTGCCCAACGTGATCGGCCAGTCCAAAAACGACGCCATGAAGGCATTGAGCGCCGAGGGCATCGTGTTCAAGATCGTCACCGAGGAGACGGAGGACCAGGCCGCGGTGGGCAAAGTGATCAGGACGGAGCCCGGCGCGGGTGAGCAAGTGCGCAGCGGGGACAAGACCAACGTGGTGACCATCACCGTCGCCCGCCAGAAGGTGGAAAACGAGACCGAGGTGCCCACGGTGCTGGGCATGACCCAGGAGGACGCCAAGGTCATTCTGGAAAAGAACTTCCTCAACGTGGGCAATATCACCACGCGGGACGACGCCAGCCCGGCCGGCACCATTTTGGAACAGAGCCCCCTGCCCGGCGATGTGGCCACCAAGGGAAGTTCCGTGCATCTGGTGGTGTCCACCGGCGCGGTGCCCGCAGCCCGCAACGTCACCGTGGTGTTCGCCGATACGGTGGACGAGGGCGATTGGACCCTGACCCTGGAGGGCGGCCAATCGGCCACCTATCACACCAGCGCGGGCGTGGCCGCCAGTTGGACGGTATCTTTCACTGACACCGGCCTGAAAAGCATCCTGCTGTCGGGCCCCACGGGCCAGCACTTTGCCTAGGTGGATTTTAGCTCCACCGGCGGCGACACGACCATTGGGCCCATCGGCGGGTCTTCAGCGCCGCCTCCCGTGGGCGGCGACACACCCGAGCCGACACCGCCGCCCACGCCGCCCACAGAAGGCGGGGGCGACGAGGGCAACATTGATATCCCTGCCGCGTAAAACGGCGCGGCGGTAAAAAACGACCGAGCCAACAGACAAACACATAGAGCGAGGGAATGACAGTGGCAAATAAAAAGGGACAGAGAAGAAAGCAGCAGGGGCAACCGGCTTCCGGGGCGGCGCGGCAAAAGCTGGACGCGCGGCCGGACGGGGCCTTGCGGGAGCCTGCGCCAGACGGCCAGGCACCGGCTGCCGTCCCGCCAGAAGAGGCGCGCGCGCACGAGGCGCAGGAGCATATCGCCCAGGCCCACGTGCATGAAGAGATCACACAGCAGGCTTTGCCGGAGGTGGATGACGCATCGGCGGAGCAGGCGGCGCCTGCCCCGCAGCCGGAGGACGCCCAGCGGGAACCGGTGAGGGAAGAGGAAGCCGCCCTGCCATTGGACGAGGCCCAGCAGCCGCAGGAAGCGGCCGCCTCC
Source organism: uncultured Oscillospiraceae bacterium (assembly GCA_905212515.1). Taxonomy (GTDB): domain Bacteria; phylum Bacillota; class Clostridia; order Oscillospirales; family Ruminococcaceae; genus Ruthenibacterium. The sequence goes on from CAJMEU010000043.1 coordinate 14,834, forward strand.
GCCCCGGAAGGGGAGCCTGCGCCCACTCCCCAGCCGCAGGAGAAACGCGCGCCCGCCCAGCCGGCCGCAGCGGCCCCTAAAGAAAAGGGAAAGAAAAAAAAGCAGCGCCGCCGCCACTATTTTTCCTTCTATGTTTTCCTGTTCACCCTGTTCGTGGTGGTGGGCTCGGTGGTGTCCATCCTGGTGATGTTCAACTCCTCGGGCAACGCGCTGTTTGCCGCAGTGCCCGACGTGGAGCTGCCCAGCTTTGACAAAATGACCCGCGAAGAAGTGGAGCGGGACGAAGCCTACAAGAATTTTCACATCAACTGGCAGGAGGAGTACAGCGGCGAATACGATAAGGGCATCATCTTCGACCAGAGCCCCAAAGCGCCCAAACAGGTGAAAGAAAACGCCACCATCACCCTGCGCGTCAGCAAAGGCATCCAGAAGGTGACGGTGCCCGACATCAAGGGCTGGAAAAAGAATTCCGCCCGTGAGAAAATGCGCAGCTTAGGCCTGAAGATCCTTTTCCAAACTGAAGTGAATGAGGATGTGGAAGTGGGCACGGTGCTGCGCACGGAGCCCGCGGCCGGCCGGGAACTGAAAAGCGGCGATACGGTGACGGTGTTTACCAGCCGCCTGCCGCCCGAGACGGAGGCCTGGGTGCCCAGCTGTGTGGGCCTGTCCCAGATCAAGGCATCCCAGATGCTGGCCAACAACGCGCTGAACGCGCGCTTTGTCACCGAGGACAGCACCTTGGCCAAGGGCACGGTCATCAGCCAGTCGCCCGCGGCCGGCAGCGCCACCACCTATGGCGCCACGGTGACGCTGACCATCTCCAGCGGTGTGCCCGACGCCGGCCAAGCCATTGTGGACGGTTCCGGCGGTATCATCTACGTGGATCCCAATGAGGCCGCTGGCTCCACCACCGGCCACCACCACAGCTGGCAGGACCTGGGCAACGGCCACCGGGTGTGCACGGTTTGCCTGGAGACGCAGTGAACGATGTGGGATAAAGAACCGTATATCATCAAGGGCATCGGCGGCTTTTACTATGTGCAGCGGGACGGCGAAGTGCTGGAGTGCCGGGCCAAAGGTATTTTCCGCAAAAAGAAACTGACCCCCGTGGCCGGCGACCGGGTGCGTCTGGAGCAGGAGGCGGGCACCTGGGTGATCGCCGAGCTGCTGCCGCGCAAAAATGTTTTCGTGCGGCCGCCGGTGGCCAATGTGGATCAACTGTTCATCGTGGCCAGCACGGTGCAGCCGGTGCCCAGCACGCTGGTCATCGATACGCTCAGCGCCATCGCCGTGGACAAGGGGGCGCAGCCGGTATTGGTGCTGACCAAAACCGACCTGGCGGCTCCGGACAGCCTGGCGGGTTGCTACGGGCACGCCGGCTTTCCGGTGCTGCAGGTGAACGCGGCCACCGGCCAGGGCCTCGAGGCGGTACAGGACATGCTGAAAGGTAAACTGAGCGTGTTCTGCGGCAACTCGGGCGTGGGCAAATCCACGCTGCTGGGGGCATTGCTGCCCGGCCGCGCCCTGGAGACCGGCGAGATCAGCCAAAAGCTGGGCCGCGGACGCCACACCACCCGCGAGGTGCAGCTTTACGAGAGCTGCGGCGGCCTGGTGGCCGACACGCCCGGCTTTGCCAGCCTGGACATGGGCCGGGCGGCGTACATCCCCAAGGAAAACCTGCAGCTGGCCTTTCCGGACATCGCCCGCTATTTCGGCCAATGTAAATTTACAGGCTGTTCCCACACGGTGGAAAAGGGATGCGCAGTGCGCGAGGCCTTGGCGGAGGGGGAGATCGACCAAAGCCGGTACGACAGCTACGTGACCCTGTATGATCAGATGAAGGAACTGAAGGAGTGGCAGATGTGATGCCGCTCCTTCTTTGAAGGTGACAGGAATGAAAAAGTGCGTGATCTTTGCCGCGCGCCCGGTGGAGCCGGAACTGCGGCCCTGGTGCGAGGGCGCGTCGCTGGTGATCGCGGCGGACGCGGGCTGGCGCTGGGCCAGAGCCCTGGGGGTGGAGCCCGATATCCTGCTGGGCGACTATGACAGCGACCGGCCGCCGGCGGACGTGCCGGCCGGCCGCATCGACCGGCTGCCCGCGGAAAAGGACGACACCGACACCCACTACGCCGCCCGCCGCGCCCTGGAGGAAGGATGCGGCCAGGTGGTGATCCTGGGCGGCCTGGGCGGCAGGCTGGACCACACTTTGGCCAATATGAATACCCTGCTGTATCTGGCCGGCCACGGCGCCGAGGCGGTGCTGGCCGGCCCGGATACCGAGGTGCGTGTCCTGCTGCCCGGCAGCCACCAACTGCCTGCGCGGGAGGGATGGTACTGCTCTTTGTTCCCGGCCCAGGGCCCTGTGGAGGGGCTGTGGCTGGAAAACCTGAAGTATCCCCTGCAAAACGCCCGCCTGGCGCCGGACTGGCCCTTGGGCGTGAGCAACGAGTTTTTGCAGGGCCCGGCCCACATCCGTTTTAGCCAGGGGGCGCTGTACTGCGTACTGTGCCGCAAGGACTTGTAACATTTTTCCCGGCCTGTGGATATACTGGGAACAGGAAGCTCGTTAGAGCCCTGAAAGGATGGTGCTGGGATGAAAGTGGTGATCTGGAAGAGCCCGAAATGCCTGTCCGGCATCTTGAAGATGCTGTTCGGGATCCATAAGACTGACTGAGTGGACGGCCGCCCGGGGGAGAAACCTTCGGCGGCTTTTCCTTTTCCCCGGCTCCAAAATGTGTTACAATAGAGGCGACATACGGCCCGGGAAAGGGCTGGAGATGCAGGGAAGGGGAATGGGATGGGCGCGAAAGTGAAATTGGTGTTGGCCATGGCCGTCTTTGGCACGCTGGGGCCATTTGTGCGGCTGATCCCCTTGTCCTCCGGGGCTTTGGCCCTGTGCCGCGCCGTGTTGGCGGCTGTGCTGCTGGGCGCCTATTTGCTGCTCACCGGCCAGAAACTGCCCTTGGCGGCGGCAGGGCGGGCGCTGCCCCTGCTTTTCCTCTCGGGCGCCGCCATGGGGCTGAACTGGATCCTGCTGTTCGAGGCATACAAATATACCACCGTGTCCATGGCCACGCTCAGCTATTATTTTGCGCCTGTCCTGGTCACGCTGGCATGCCCGCTGCTGTTTCACGAAAAGCTGACGGCCAAGCAGGCGGTGTGCTTTATCATGTCCACGCTGGGGCTGGTGTGCGTCATCGGCGTGGGGGATGCGTCCGGCGCGGGCAGCGGGGCCAAAGGCGTCCTGTTCGGCCTGGGGGCCGCGGTGTTTTACGCGGCTGTGGTGCTGCTGAACAAGTGCATCCGCGATGTGCCCGGTGTGCACAGGACGCTGCTGCAATTCCTGGCTGCCATTATGGTGCTGGCGCCCTATGTGGCCTGCACGGGCGGGGTGGGGCTGGGGGCCCTGGCCGCCGTCGGCTGGGCGTGCCTGCTGGTGGTGGGGCTGGTGCACACGGGCGTCACCTACTGCTTGTACTTTTCTTCACTGAAAGACCTGCGCGGGCAGCAGGCGGCTATTCTGAGCTATATCGACCCGCTGGTGGCGGTGCTGGTGTCCGTGCTGGTGCTGCATGAGGCCATCACGCCCCTGCAGCTGATGGGCGGCGCGCTGATTTTGGGCTTCGCCCTGTGGAACGAGCTGGGGGCAAAACAGCCCCAGACATAGAAAAAGGCCGGGAAATCCCGGCCTTTTTGTTAAAATTCAGACGCCTTCCAAATCAAAAGGCGGGGTATACTCTTCCTTGGCGCTGCTCTTCTCCTGCATAAAGCCGGTGTCGAGGCCCAGGTCCAGGGCATAATTGACGGCCTGGCGGTATTCGTAGGTGGAGATGCGGCGGCCCAGGGCCTTATGCTGGCGCGCCTTGTAAAAAGGGGTGTACTGGCTCATCAAGCTGAGAAGAAAGCCTCCCTTCGGCAGCTCCCGCGCGGCGAAATCCAGCACGGCTTTGGTGTCCGCCAGGGCGCCGGGCAGGGCCAGATGGCGCAGGATGACGCCCTTTTGCAGCAAGCCCGCTGCGTCAAACACCGGCGGGCCCGCCTGGGCGCACATCTGCCTGGCCGCGGCCG